>DASYGK010000010.1:0-27460 GCA_035999905.1 Gaiellaceae bacterium
GTAGAGCAGCGCGAAGAGCAGCAGCGCCCCGACCGCAGCCCAGCGGCGAAGCACGACCGAGCGCGCAGGACGGCGACCCTTACGAGGCATCCGCGCGATCTTCGCGCCCGAGCGCCGCGTACCTCCATACCGGCCTCCGCCGTAACGAGCACCGCGCGGCACGAGCCGGAGGCTAAGCCGTCGCGCAGCGCGGCTTAGACGGAGGCGTCCAGCGTGCTCGGGATGGCTTCGCCACCCCGAGCCGCGCGGCACCGCGAAATCGTGAAGACCGCTCTCTGAGGGCAGCCGTCCTGGGCGCGGAGGGCAGACCGCGCTCTGCCCTCCGCGCACCCGCGGCCTGTCACCCAGAGCGAAGAAGGAGGGGTCCCACAGGGGAACCCTGGGTTCCCCTGTGGGACGGCGCTAGCCGAAGCGACCCGTCACGTAATCCTCGGTGCGCCTGTCGGCGGGGGTCGTGAAGATCGTCGCGGTCGCGTCGTATTCGACGAGCTCGCCGAAGCGCTCGCCCTCGTCGCCGCGCGAGATCGAGAAGAACGCCGTCATGTCGGCGACGCGCGCTGCCTGCTGCATGTTGTGCGTCACGATCACGAACGTGTACTCGCTCTTCAGCGAGAGCATCAGCTCCTCGATCGCAGCGGTCGCGATCGGATCGAGTGCAGACGCAGGCTCGTCCATGAGCACGACGTCGGGCTCGACCGCGATCGCGCGCGCGATGCACAGTCGCTGCTGCTGCCCGCCCGACAGCGAGAGCGCGCTCGCCTTCAATCGATCCTTGACCTCGTCCCACAGCGCAGCCTGCGTGAGCGCGCGTTCGACGCGCGCGTCGAGGTCGGCCTTCATCCCGAGCACCTTCATCCCCCACGCGACGTTGTCGTAGATCGACTTCGGGAACGGGTTCGGCCGCTGGAAGACCATGCCGATGTTGCGGCGCACCGCGACAGGGTCGACGCCCGGATCGGTGATGTCCTGGCCGTGGTAGCGGATCGCGCCGGTCTGCGAGAAGCTCGGGATCAGGTCGTTCATCCGGTTGAGGCAGCGGATGAACGTGCTCTTGCCGCAGCCGGACGGGCCGATGATCGCCGTGACGAGATTCTTGTAGACGTCCATCGACACGTCCTTCACCGCGGGCTTACCGCCGTACATCGCGTCGAGATGCTCGATGCTGAAGATGCGCTCGAGCCGCTCGCGGGGCGGCATCGGCTGGAGGTGCGCGGTGACCTTCACGGCGGGCTCGATGGTAGTCATCAGCGTGCGGTGCTCATCCGCCGGGCGCTTCGAGTCGCGAGCCAGCGGGCGCCGAGGCTCGCGAACAGGATGAAGATCAACAGCACGAGCGCGGCGGCCCACGCGCGTGTGTGATCTGCGGGATCGGGCGATTCTGCGAGCTCGAAGATCGCGACGGGAACGGTCTGGAGCGCGTGGTGCGGGTCCCAGCTCACCTGCGTGCCGACGAGGGACGACACGAACAGGAGCGGAGCGGTTTCGCCGGCGACGCGGGCCACTGCGAGCACCGTGCCGGTGACGATCCCGCCGATCGTCTGCGGCAGCACGATGCTGAGCGTCGTGCGCCAGCGCGGCACGCCGAGCGCGAGCGAAGCTTCGCGGAGCGACGAGGGCACGAGCGCGAGCACCTCCATCGTCGAGCGCGCGACGAGCGGGAGCATGATGCAGGCGAGCGCGAACGATCCCGCGTAGCCGCTCTGTCCGTGGCCGAGCACGAGCAGGCCGTAGACGAAGATGCCGATCACGATCGCGGGAACACCGTTCAGGACGTCGAGCGTCAGGCTGACGGCGGTGCGCAATGCCGGCCGCGCGAACTCCATGAGGTAGACCGCGACGAGGATCCCGACCGGCAGGGCCATCGCGGTCGCGAGCGCGACGATCACGAGCGATCCTGCGAACGCGTTCGCCAGCCCCTGCTTCACCGGCACCAGGCTGAACTGCACGGGCGTCTTCGTCAGCAGGTCGAGGTTCAACGCGCCGGCGCCGCGCCGCGCGACCGACCAGACGACGATCCCGAGGATCGCGACGGCGAGTGCGGCCGCGAGCCACGCGAGGAGCTCCATCAGGCGGTTGACGGCGCGGCGGCGCGGAAGGCCCTCGGCGCGGAGCGCCGCCTTCGTCAGGCTGTGAGTGCTCATCCGGCGGCTCCGCGCGGAGCGCCGTGGCGGCGTGCGGTGCGCCGCACGATCACCTGTGCGCTTGCGTTCATCACGAGCGAGAACACGAGCAGGATCAGCCCGAGGTAGACGAGGCTCGAGAGCTGGATGTTGCTCTGCGCGCCCTGATACGACGCGGCGATCTTGCTCGCGAGCGTGTCGCCGGTCGCGAACAGGTTCCAGTGGATCCCGACACCGCCGCCGATCACCTGCGTGACCGCGATCGCCTCGCCGACGGCGCGTCCGAGGCCGAGGATCAGCGCCGCCGCGATCCCGCCGCGCGCATAGGGGAAGACGACGCCGCGCACCATCTCCCACCGCGTCGTGCCGAGCGCGAGCGCGCCTTCCTTCAGGTCGCGCGGCACGCCGAGGAAGAGCTCGCGGCTGATGCTCGCGACGATCGGGAGGATCATGATCGTCAGCACGACGACTGCCGTGAAGATGCTCGAACCGGTGGTGGACGGCGCGCCGAAGAGCGGGATGAAGCCGAGCGCGCCGTGCAGCGCAGGCTCGACGTGGTCGCGGAGGATCGGCCCGAGCACGAGGATGCCCCAGAGCCCGATCACGACGCTCGGGATCGCGGCGAGCGTTTCGACGAGTGCCGTCACGGGCGCCCGCAGGCGACGGGGCGCGAGCTCGGTGAGGAAGAGCGCGATCCCGATCGCGAGCGGTGCGGCGATCGCAAGTGCGACGAGCGATGTGACCGCCGTGCCGAAGAGAAAGCTGCCGGCGCCGTAGACGTTCTTGACGGGATCCCACGCGACGCGTGTGACGAAGTGGATCCCGTACCTGACGATCGCAGGCTGCGCACCGCGAACGACCTTGTAGGCGATCAGGAAGACGAGGAGCGTCGCCGCCGCGGCAGCGGCGCCTGCGACGGCCTGGAGCGACACGTCGCCGAAGCGGACCCGCCGCCCCGTGAAGGGACGGCGGGTCGCGTCGCCGGTCAGATCAGTGCTCGACAACTACGAATGGATCTGCTTGATCGTCTTCTCTGCGACGACGAGCACACTCTTCGGGATCGGCTGGAAGAGGAGCCTCGGGCCGAACGCCTGCCCCTTCGTGACGGCCCAGAAGAGGAACTTCTTCAGGTCGGCCGCCTTCGAGGACTGGAGGGGCACGATCACGTACGTGTACGTCGAGATCGGGTACGCGAGCGGGTACTTCTTCGGCGGGTTCACGATCGACAGCGCGTTCGTCCCGTCCGGCTTCTGGTCCGAGGTCGCCGCCGCGAGGATGCCGCGGAGGCCGGGCGTCGTGAACTTGCCCGAGCGGTTCTTCATCGCGAGGAACTTCAGGTGGTTCGCCTTCGCGTACGCGACGTCGACGTAACCGATGCCGCCGGGCGTCTGGCCGACGGCGGCCGCGACACCCGAGCTGCCCTTCGCACCCGTTCCGGCCGGCCAGTTGACCGCGACGCCGGTTCCGGTCGCGCTCTTCCAGGCCGGGCTCGCGCTCGAGAGGTAGTCGGTGAAGTTGAACGTCGTGCCCGAGTTGTCCGAGCGGTGCACGACCGCGATCTTCTGGCTCGGGAGCGACACGCCCGGGTTGAGCTTCTTGATCGCGGCGTCGTCCCAGGACGAGATCTGGCCGGCGAAGATCTTCGCCAGCGTGGGGCCGTCCATGTGCAGGAGGTTCTTCACGCCGTTCAGGTTGTAGATCACCGAGGTTGCCGAGAGCGCCCACGGGATCTGCGCGCAGCCCTTGCAGGCGGTGAACTGGTCGGGCGAGAGCGGCGCGTCGCTCGCGCCGAAGTCGACGGTGCGGCCGGTGACGGCGTTGATGCCGCCGCCCGAGCCGATCGGGCTGTACTGCAGCTCGTAGCCGTAGGCCGAAGCGACGGCGGGTGTCCACTGCGCGACGAGCGGCGCGACGAACGTGCTGCCGGCGCCGACGAGCGACGTGCCGGTGTGGGCTGCCGGGGCGGTGGCGGTGCCGGCTGCGGCGGCCGTCGCGAAGACGGCGGCGGCGAGTGCGAGGGTGCGCTTCATGCGTTCTCTCCTCTGGTCGGAATCTCTCGACGTGAAGGTACGAGCCGGTCCAGGGCGGGTGGGGAACGGGCTCGTTGCGACGTGGTGACGGAGTGGTGAACGCGGCCCGAGACGGCTGCTTCCACGGGTTACGGTGTGACCATGTCGATGGACGAGGCACTCGCCGAGGTCGAAGGGGCGATCCAGCGGGAGGGCGAGCGGGTGCTCGCCGCGCTGCGCGGGGCGGTCCGCGCCCTGGCGGACTCCGACCGCGAGCTGGCCGAGGAGGTGATCGCGCACGACGACGACGTCGACGCGATGTTCCTCGAGATCGAACGGTCGATCCACTCGCTCCTCGCGCTTCGGACGCCCGTGGCCCGCGACCTGCGCCTGCTGCTCGCGCTGCTGCACATCAATCTCCTGCTCGAGCGCACCGGGGACGGCTGCGTGACGATCGCGAAGCTGACGCAGCTCGTCGCAGACGCGGAGCCGGACGTCGCGCTCGTCGAGGTGCTCGTCGAGATGGGCGAGCGCGCGGAGGAGATGCTTCGGGTCGCACTCGATTCGCTCGCGCGGCGGGATCTCGACGGCGCGGAGAGCCTCGTGGAGCTCGACGAGCTGATCGACCGGGCGAACCGCCGCTTCGTCGAGCGCCTTGTCGACGTGATGGCCGAGCCGTCGCTTCGCGAATGGGGCCTGCGCATGGTCGTCGTCGCGCGGACGATGGAGCGGGTCGGCGATCGCGCCGTCGACATCGGCGAGCAGACCGCCTATCTGCTCACGGGCACCTTTCGCGAGTTCACCGATGCATCGCATCCCGCGTCGTCGTAGGCTAGGCACGTGGACTGGCGCGTCTTCAAGGCGATCTACTCGCTCTCGCTGCACCATCACTGGCTCGGCAGCCTGTTCCACGGCATCGAGCAGGCGAGCATTCCGTTCATGGTCCTCGCAACTGCGGCGCTGTGGTTCCTCGCCCGCCCCGGAGGCGACCGGAAGTGGAAGCTCGCCGCCGCGAGCGGTTTCCTCTCCGCCGCACTCGCCTTCGTCGCCAACTTCGTGATCCATGCGATCTGGGACCGGCCGCGGCCCTACGAGACCCACGCCATCAGCCATCCGTGGTCGACCTCGACCGATGCGTCGTTTCCGAGCGACCACGCGAGCCTGTCGCTTGCGATCGCGTTCGCGGTGCTCGCGTTCGACTCTGCGGCCGGCGCGGTGCTGGTCGTAGCCGCCGTGATCATCGCGGTCGGCCGCGTCTTCATCGGTGCGCACTATCCGGGCGACATCCTTGCGAGCCTCACCGTGGCGACCGCGGTGGCGATCATCGTGATCGGCTTCGCGCGCCCGCTCGTGGCGGCTGCGGTGCGCCTCGTCGAGCGGGTCAGCGATCCGCTCGTGCGCCCGCTCTGGCGCCGCGGATAGCGGCCGCGCGCAGGCGCGCCGCCAGCGCCTCCGTCAGCGCGCCGCGCTCGAGGCGCCACGACCAGTTGCCGCCGATCTCGCCCGGCCGGTTCATCCGCGCCTCGCTGCCGAGGCCGAGCACGTCCTGCGCGGGAACGACCGCGAGCGCGGCGCGCGACGAGAATGCGAGCTCGATCAGACCCCAGTGCGGCTCGCGCGCGTCGATCCCGGTCGCGTCGCGCTGCCGCTTCGTCAGTCCCGCGAACCAGCCCACCGTCGTGTCGGTGTCGTGCGTGCTCGTGTAGACGACCTGGTTCTCGCGGTGATTCCGCGGCGCGTGCGGGTTCTCGAGCGCGCGCCCGGTCGCCCAGTGCAGCACGGCCATCCCTGGGAGGCCGAGCTCGTCTCGGAGGCGCGTCACCGCCGGCGTGATCACGCCGAGATCCTCTGCGATCACGGGCAGCTCGCCGAGCGCACGCTCGACCGCGCGGAAGATGTCCGCGCCGGGCCCGCGCCGCCACTGCCCGAGTCGCGCCGTCTTGTTCTGCTCCGGCACGGCCCAGTAGGAGACGAAGCCGCGGAAGTGGTCGATGCGCGAGAGGTCGACGAGTTCCTGCGCGCGCCGGAACCGCTCGATCCACCAGCGGTATCCCGTCGCGCGGTGCGCCGTCCAGTCGTACAGCGGGTTGCCCCAGAGCTGGCCGAATCCCGACAGGCGGTCGGGCGGCGCCCCCGCGACCTCGCCGTGCGCGAAGAGCTCCGGCCACGCCTCGACGTCGGCGCCGTCGTCCGACACGTAGATGGGGACGTCGCCGATCAGCCGCACGCCGCGCTCGCGCGCGTACGCGCGCAGCGCCGTCCACTCGCGCTCGAAGCGCACCTGGTCGGCGATCGCGCCGGGGCCGGCGAAGCGCGCCCAGTCGCCCGTCCAGTACGGATGCTCCGCGACGAAGCGCTCGAGCTCCTCCGCGGAGACGGGCGCCTCGGGCGCGGCGAGCAGCAGCGGCGAGCCGGCGAACGCGGAGGCCGCGCGGTAGGGGGAGCCGAACTCGTCCGGCGGCCCGAGCGGCAGCACCTGCCACCAGCTCATTCCGGCCGCCTCGAGCCAGTCGACGAACCGGTATGCCTCGTCGTCGATCCGCCCATTCGGGAGCGACGTGGGATGGAGGAAGACGCCTGCTGAGCGAGCGAGGTGCACGGCGGCGAGAGTACTAGCGCGGTTTGAGTTCCGCGTATCGTCGAAACTCCCTACGGACGTGCCACTTCCCAAAGCCAGCGGCTCTCCGGCGCGCATCCAGATCCAGCGGGTGACGCCACAGGTCGACTGCGGGCGCTACGCGGTCAAGCGGACCGCAGGCGACCGCGTCGACGTGACCGCGCGCGTCTTCCGAGACGGCCACGAGCTGCTCGGCGCGGCCGTCCGCTACCGGCCGGCCGGCGCGACCCGCTGGCTCGAGGCACCGCTGGCCTCGCTCGGCAACGACGAGTGGGCCGGCTCGTTCGAGGTCGACGACCCGGGAACCTGGTGCTTCCGCGTCGAGGCCTGGGTCGACCGCGTCGCCTCGTTCCAGCACGAGCTGCGGCGCAAGGTCGAGGCGGGGCAGCAGGATCTCGCCGGCGAGCTCTCGGAGGCCGCGGTCCTGCTCGGCCGCGACGCCGTCACGGTGGAGGAGGCGCTCGCCGCGCCGGCGGGCGACCGCGCCGAGAAGACGTGGTCGGCGACGTACGAGGTCGACGTCGACCGCCCGCTCGCGCGCTTCGGCGCGTGGTACGAGCTGTTCCCCCGCTCGTGGGGCGGCTTCGACGGCGTGCGCGCGGTGCTGCCGAAGCTCGCCGAGCTCGGCTTCGACGTCGTCTACCTGCCGCCCATCCACCCGATCGGCACGTCGAACCGCAAGGGTCGCAACAACACGCTCGTCGCGGGCCCGAAGGATCCCGGCAGCCCGTGGGCGATCGGCTCGTCCGACGGCGGCCACGACGCGGTCAATCCCGAGCTCGGCACCGTCGCGCAGTTCGAGCAGCTCGTCGCAGCGGCGAGGAAGCTCGGCCTCGAGATCGCGATCGACTTCGCGATCCAGTGCTCGCCCGACCACCCGTGGCTGAAGGAGCACGCGGAGTGGTTCAACCGCCGCCCCGACGGCACGCTGAAGTACGCGGAGAACCCACCGAAGAGATACCAGGACATCTACAACGTCAACTTCGACTGCGAGGACTGGAAGGGGCTCTGGTCCGCGCTGCGCGACATCGTGCTGCTCTGGGTCGAGCGCGGCGTGACGGTCTTCCGCGTCGACAACCCGCACACGAAGCCGGTGCCGTTCTGGGAGTGGCTGATCGACGAGGTGCGGCGCGAGCACCCCGACGTGATCTTTCTCGCAGAGGCGTTCACGCGGCCCGCAATGATGACGACGCTCGGCAAGGCCGGGTTCGCGCAGAGCTACACGTACTTCACGTGGAAGAACACGCGCTGGGAGCTGCTCGAGTTCATGGCGCAGCTGCTCGAGTGGAAGGAGACGTACCGGCCGAACGCGTTTGCGAACACACCGGACATCCTCCACGAGTACCTCCAGAGCGGCGGCCCGCCCGCGTTCGAGGCGCGGCTCGTGCTCGCCGCGACGCTGTCGCCGTCGTACGGCATCTACTCCGGCTACGAGAGCTTCGAGAACGTCCCGGTCAAGCCCGGCTCCGAGGAGTACCTCGACTCGGAGAAATACGAGACGAAGAAGCGCACGCTCGACGGGCCGCTGCTTCCGCTCGCCGGCGCGCTCAACCGCGCCAGGCGCGAGAACGCGGCGCTCCAGCGGCTCGACAACATCACGTTCCTCGACACGGAGAACGACCGCCTCTTCGCGTACCTCAAGCGCACGGAGGAGAACACGGTGATCGTCGTCGTCAACCTCGATCCGGCAGCGGCGCAGGAAGGCGTCTGCATCCTCCCCATGGCGACGGGCCTCCCGCCCGCGTACCGTGTCCACGATCTCGTCGGCGCGGGCGGCGGCGAGTGGACGTGGCACATCGGCCGCAACTACGTCAAGCTCGGTCCCGGCAAGTCCCACGTCCTGAGAGTTGGCGCATGACGGAACAGTGGTTCGAGCGCGACCCGCAATGGTTCAAGCGCGCCGTCTTCTACGAGATCCACATCCGCGGCTTCTTCGACGGCAACGACGACGGGTCGGGCGACTTCCGCGGTCTGATCGACAAGCTCGACTATCTCCAGTGGCTCGGCGTCGACTGCGTCTGGCTGCTGCCGATGTACCAGTCTCCGCTGCGCGACGGCGGCTACGACATCGCCGACTTCTTCACGCTCCATCCCGACTACGGCACCGTCGACGACTTCCGCGAGTTCGTGGACCAGGCGCACCAGCGCGGCATCCGCGTGATCGCAGACCTCGTCATGAACCACACGTCATCCGATCACCCGTGGTTCCAGGAGTCGCGCGCCGACGCGAACGGCCCGAAGGCCGACTGGTACGTGTGGTCGGACACCGAGGATCTCTACCGCGAAGCGCGCATCATCTTCGTCGACACCGAGCCGTCGAACTGGACGTTCGACCCTGTGCGCGGGCAGTTCTACTGGCATCGCTTCTTCGCGCACCAGCCCGACCTGAACTTCGAGAACCCCGAAGTGCAGGAGGCGATGCTCAACGTCCTGCGCTTCTGGCTCGACCTCGGCATCGACGGCTTCCGCCTCGACGCCGTCCCGTACCTCTACGAAGAGGACGGGACCGACTGCGAGAACCTGCCGCGCACGCACGAGTACCTCAAGCGCGTGCGCGCGGAGGTCGACGCTCGCTACCCCGACCGCGTGCTGCTCGCGGAGGCGAACATGTGGCCCGAGGACGTCGTCGAGTACTTCGGCGACGGCGACGGCGACGAATGCCACATGGCGTTCCACTTTCCGGTCATGCCGCGCATGTTCATGGCGGTGCGGCGCGAGGAGGCGACGCCGATGTACGAGATCCTCGACCGCACGCCGCCGATCCCGCGCAACGCCCAGTGGGGCCTCTTCCTCCGCAACCACGACGAGCTGACCCTCGAGATGGTCACCGACGAGGAGCGCGACTACATGTACACCGAGTACGCCAAGGATCCCCGGATGAAGCTCAATCTGGGCATCCGGAGGCGCCTGGCGCCGCTGCTGGAGGGCGGTCGCGACGAGATCGAGCTGATGCACGCAATCCTCTTCTCGCTCCCAGGTTCACCGGTGCTCTACTACGGGGACGAGATCGGAATGGGCGACAACGTGTACCTCGGAGACCGTGACGGCGTCCGGACGCCGATGCAGTGGACGGGCGACCGCAACGCCGGCTTCTCGCGCGCCGACTGGGCGCAGCTCTATCTCCAGCCGCTGATGGATCCCGTCTACGGCTATCAGTCGGTGAACGTCGAGGCGCAGCTGCGCACGCCGACGTCGCTCCTGCGCTGGCTGCACCGGTTCATCGCGCTGCGCAAGGAGCATCCGGTGTTCGGGCTCGGTACCTACGAGCCGCTGCGGCCCGACAATCCGCGCATCTTCGCGCACGTGCGCCGCTGGGAGGAGGACATCGTCCTCTGCGTGCACAACGTCGCTCGCTCTGCGCAGGCGGTGCAGCTCGACCTCTCCGAGTTCACCGGCATGGTGCCGGAGGAGATGTTCGGGCGCACGAGCTTCCCGCCGATCGGCGACCTGCCGTATCTCCTCACGCTCGCGCCGCGCGGCTTCTTCTGGTTCCTGCTGAGAAAGGGCGAATGAGCTTCGACGAGCACTCACTGATCGGCTACGTCACGCGGCAGCGCTGGTACGGCGCGAAGTCGCGCACCGTCGCGCACGCGCAGATGCTGGACTCCGTCGTCCTGCGGACGACCGAGCCGCAGTTCGCCCTCGCACTCGTGGAGATGCGCTACGACAGCGGCGCCCACGACATCTACCAGCTCCTCTACGCGTTACGCGACGGCGTGCTCGAGATCGAGGCGCTCGACGAGCCGCAGCTCGCGCGCGAGCTCGTGAGTGCGATGCGCTCCGGTCTCACGCTCCAGGGAGCGGAGGGCATCGTCGAGTTCCGCCCCGTCGAGGGTTTCGCTGGGCTCGGGCGCGAGCTCGCGAACGCGCGCTCGGTCGGCGCGGAGCAGTCCAACACGTCGGTTGTCTTCGACGACGAGCTGATCCTCAAGGTGTTCCGCCGGCTCGAGGCCGGCATCAACCCCGAGCTCGAGATGCTGCGCTTCCTCACCGAGCACGGGTTCGAGAACATCGCACCGCTCGGCGGCTGGTATGCGTACTCGGGCGGCCCGACGGGCGCGACGCTCGGCATCCTCCAGCAGTTCGTCGCCGGCGGCATCGACGGCTGGGGCCTCGCGCTCGAGGAGATCGCGAACGACCCGGACGCATTCCTCGCGCGGCTCGAACGGCTCGGCGAGGTCACGGGCGCGATGCACTCGGCGCTCGCGTCCGACGACACCGATCCGGCGTTCGCTCCCGAGTCGCCGAGCGTCGAGGCGCTCGCGCTCCTCACCGCGACCGTCGACGAGGAGATCGAGCGCGTGTTCCTCACGCTGCCCGAGGACGACGAGCGCATCGCGCCGATCCTCGGTCGCGGCGAAGAGGTGCGCGACCAGCTGCGGTTGCTCACGCACGCCGGCTCGACCGGAAAGTCGATCCGCACGCACGGCGACTACCACCTCGGACAGACGCTGTGGGTCAACTCGAGGCTGGAAGCGCCGTCGGCCGAGCCGACGGCGCCCGGCCGACGTTCCCGGGCGCCTGCGGCGCCCGGTGGCGGCGACTGGGTGATCATCGACTTCGAGGGCGAGCCCGCGCGCTCGCTCGCCGAGCGGCGGCGCAAGCGCTCGCCGCTGCGCGACGTCGCCGGCATGCTGCGCTCGTTCGCGTACGCCACGATCGCCGCGTCGCACGTGCACGGAACCGAGGCTCCCGACGGCTGGGAGGAACAGGCGCGGCGGAGCTTCCTCGACGGCTACCTCGAGACGGTCGACCCGGCGCTGCTCCCGTCGGGGCAGGTCGCGATCGACCGGCTTCTCTCCGTGTACGAGCTCGAGAAGGCGGTGTACGAGCTGCAGTACGAGCTCGACAACCGGCCCGACTGGGTCGGCATCCCCGCCGCTGGGATCTCGCGCCTGATCGACCAGGCGGCGACGACCTCGTGATCGAGCTCGGCGCAAATCCGCACGGCACGCTCGGCGCGCACGAGACGAAGGGCGGCGTCGTCGTGCGCGCGTACCGCCCCGAGGCGCACGCCGTTCGCATCCAGCCGGCCGGCGTCGAGGCGGAGCTGAAGGACCCGGAGGGCCTGTGGGAGGCGCTGCTGCCGAAGGCGACGCTGCCGCTCGCGTACGAGCTCGAGGTCGAGTACCCGGACGGCAGCACCTTCACGATGCGCGACCCGTATGCGTTCCTTCCGACGCTGGGCGACCTCGACCTCCATCTCGCGATGGAGGGCCGGCACGAGGAGCTGTACGAGAAGCTCGGCGCGCACGTGCGCGAGATCGACGGCGCGACCGGCACGTCGTTCGCGGTCTGGGCTCCGAACGCGCGCTCGGTGGCCGTCGTCGGGGAGTTCAACTCGTGGGACGGCCGCCTCAACCCGATGCGGTCGCTCGGCTCGTCCGGCATCTGGGAGCTCTTCGTCCCCGGCGTCGAGGAGGGGGCGGCGTACAAGTTCGAGATCCGCACGCAGGACGGGCGGCTGCGGCTGAAGGCGGATCCACTCGCCTTCCACACGGAAGTGCCGCCGCAGACGGCGTCGGTCGTGTGGAAGCCGAAGCACGAATGGCGCGACGGGCAATGGCTCGAGCGGCGTGCCGCGTCGGAGCCGCTGCACGAGCCGGTCTCGATCTACGAGGTGCATCTCGGCTCCTGGCGGCGCAACACGCTCGAGGGCGACCGGCCGCTCACGTACCGCGAGCTCGCCGACGAGCTCGGCGACTACGTCGAGGATCTCGGCTTCACGCACGTCGAGCTGATGCCCGTCATGGAGCATCCGTTCTCCGGCTCGTGGGGCTACCAGGTGACCGGCTACTACGCGCCGACGTCGCGGTTCGGCACGCCCGACGACTTCCGCGAGCTCGTCGACCGCCTGCACGCGCGCGGCATCGGCGTGATCCTCGACTGGGTGCCGGCGCACTTCCCGCGCGACGACTGGGCGCTCGCGACCTTCGACGGCACGCATCTCTACGAGCACGCGGACCCGCGCCGCGGCGCGCATCCCGACTGGGGCACGCTCGTGTTCAACCTCGGCCGCAGCGAGGTGAAGAACTTCCTGCTCTCGAACGCGCTCTACTGGCTGAAGGAGCATCACGTCGACGGCATCCGCGTCGACGCGGTCGCGTCGATGCTGTACCTCGACTACTCGCGCAAGGACGGCGAGTGGATCCCGAACGCATTCGGAGGCCGCGAGGATCTCGACGCGGTCGAGTTCCTGAAGGAGATGAACGAGGTGCTGTTCGCGCGCGAGCCAGGTGTGCTGTCCGCGGCGGAGGAGTCGACCGCGTGGCCCGGTGTGTCGCGGCCGACGTATCTCGGCGGGCTCGGGTTCGGCTTCAAGTGGAACATGGGCTGGATGCACGACACGCTCGACTACTTCCAGAAGGATCCCGTGTACCGCAGCTTCCACCACCACTCGCTGACGTTCTCGCTCGTCTACGCATTCAGCGAGAACTTCATCCTGCCGCTGTCGCACGACGAGGTCGTGCACGGCAAGCGATCGCTCCTCGACAAGATGCCGGGCGACCGCTGGCAGAAGTTCGCGAACCTCCGCTCGATGTACGCGTACATGTGGGCGCATCCCGGCAAGAAGCTGCTCTTCATGGGCGGCGAGCTCGCCGAGTGGGAGGAGTGGAACCACGACGGGTCGCTGCACTGGAACCTGCTCGAGTACCCGGAGCACCAGGGCGTGCAGTCGCTCGTGCGCGACCTGAACCGGACCTACCGCGCGACGCCTGCGTTGTGGGAGAACGACTTCGACGGCTCCGGCTTCCGCTGGCTCGAGGCGAACGACGCTGCGAACAACGTCGTCGCATTCGCGCGGCTCGGCGACGAGGGATCGAAGCCGCTCGTCTGCGTGCTGAACCTCTCGCCGGTCCCGCGCTACGACTACCGCGTCGGCATGCCCGTGTGCTGCCGCTGGGTCGAGCAGCTGAACACGGACTCGTCGTTCTACGGCGGCTCCGGCGTCGGCAATCTCGGCGGCGTCGACGCCGAGCCGGTCGGCTGGCACGACCAGCCGTACTCCGCGCTCCTGACGCTGCCGCCGCTCGGCGCCGTCTGGCTCGTGCCGGAGTAGGCGAGCCTTACGCCGGAGCCTGCATGCGCTCTTCGAAGCGCAGCGTGACGAGTGCGCCTGCACGGCGAACGTGCTCTTGCATCAGCGACCTCGCGGACGCGGCGTCGTTTCGCTCGATCGCGTCGAGGATCGCCGCGTGCTCGCGGACGTTCGCCTGCAGCAGCGAGGTGCTCTCGCGCAGCACCAGACGACTCAACCCGCGCGGAAAGCTCCGGTGGAGGTGCGTGAGCGTCGCGACGAGGACATCGTTTCCGGCGGCTTCCTGGATCGCCTGGTGGAACTCGTCGTTCGCGCGGCCCCAGGACTCGATGTCGCGCTCCGAGAGCTGTCGCCGCCCCTTGTGCGTTCGGTTCCGCATGCGTGCGAGCGTGTTCCCGAACTCCGCCTGCGCCCGGTGCAGCCGCTCGACGAGCTCCTGGCTGATCCGGCCCGCCGCCGCTTCCGCGGCGAGCCCCTCGAGCTCCGCGCGCACCGCATAGGCGTCGCGGATCTCCCGGGGCGTGAGGCCCCGCACGAGCGCGCCGCGGTTCGGGCGCAGCTCGACGAGGCCGCTCGCCTGCAGCTTGCGGAGCGCCTCGCGGATCGGCGTGCGGCTCACCCCGAACTCCTCCGCCAGCTTCTCCTGGCGCAGGCGGCTGCCGGGCGGGAAGTCCCCCTCGAGGACCCGGGTCTGCAGCTCGGTTGCGAGCTTGTCGACGAGGGCGCGTCGCTCGGCGGTCGCCTGCGTCATTGCGCTCATTGTGCCGTATTTGGATCCATTTGACGAGAAAGTGGATCCAAGCCTAGAGTTCGTTGCTCCCGTCCCTTCGACGCCCGGTCATCTTTCACGGAAGGACGTATGCGATGAGTCGCATCCGCATCCGAGTCGCCCTCCTCTGCGGAGCGCTGCTCGCGCTGCTCGCCCTTGCCGCCACCGCCGGGGCCGCCACACGTGGCGGCTCCTCCCATGCGGCGGCGGGCGGCACGGTCGTCGTCGGCCTCACCGCCGGCGAGCCCGACGTACTCGACCCGACGCTCGCCCGCACCTTCTCGGGTCGCGAGGTCTTCCTGACCTTCTGCGAGAAGCTCTACGACCTGAACGCCAAGGCCCAGATCGTCCCGCAGCTCGCCGCGGCGCTCCCGAGCACATCGAAGGACAAGTTGACCGTCACCATCCCGCTGCGCAAGGGGATCAAGTTCAACGACGGCACACCGTTCAACGCGGACGCGGTGGTCAAGACGCTGCAGCGCGACCAGACCCTGAAGGGGTCGACGCGCGCGAGCGAGATCTCGCCGATCGACACCGTGACGGCGAGCGGGCAGTACACCGTCGTCATCCACCTGAAGTCGCCGTACTCGCCACTGACGGCGCAGTTCGCGGATCGCGCCGGGATGATCATGTCGCCCGCGCAGCTCGACAAGCTCGGTGACAAGTTCGCCACCGACCCGATCTGCGTCGGCCCGTTCATGTACGACAACCGGGTCGCGGGCGACAGCATCACCGTCGTGAAGTCGCCCTTCTACTACGACAAGAAAGACGTCCATCTCGACAAGATCGTCTTCAAGGTCGAGAACGACGCCGCCGCCGCGGCCGCCGCGCTGAAGGCGGGCGACCTCCAGGCGCTCGACGCCGTCGCGTCGACCGAGCTGCAGGGCGTGATCCACGATCCAGGCCTGCGCGTGATCAAGCAGACGTCGCTCGGGTACCAGGGGATCACCCTGAACCTCGGGAACAAGAACGGGCTGCTCAAGGGCTACTCGAACGTCGGCACGCCGATCGCGTCGAACGCCGACCTGCGACAGGCCTTCGAGCTCGCGATCGACCGCAAGGCGATGAACAAGGTCGTCTTCGGCGGCACCGTGCTGCCGGGGTGCACTCCGATCTCGCCGTCGAGCGCCTGGTACGACCCGACGGTGAAGTGCACGCCCTTCAACCCGACGCTCGCGAAGTCGCTCGTGCAGAAGTCCGGGATCTCCAATCCGACGGTGCACCTGATGGTGCCGGTCGGAACGGTGGCGCTCCGCCAGGCGCAGTTCCTCCAGGCGGAGGAGCAGGCGGTCGGCATCAACGTCGTCATCGACTCGACCGACTTCGTGACGTCTCTGAGCAAGGCCGACGCCGGGACGTACGACACGTTCCAGATCGGCTGGTCGGGGCGCGTCGACCCGGACGGCAACATCTACCAGTTCGTCGCGACGACGGGCTCGCAGAACGACAGCGGGTACACGAACCCGCGGCTCGACCTGATCCTCAACAATGCGCGGAAGGCGGCGACCGACACGGCGCGGCAGACGCTCTACCGCGCGGCGCAGAAGATCATGCTGAACGACCGTCCGCTGATCTACCTCTACCACAACGTCACGCGCGCCGGGCTCTCGAAGAAGCTCAAGGGCGTGACGATGTATCCGGACACCCTGCTCCGGGTCGCGTTCGCGGCCTACAAGTAAGCGCGTATCGGCGATGGGCGGCTTCCTGATCAGGCGAGTGGGAGCCGCCCTCGTCGTTCTCGTGCTCGCAAGCATGCTCGTGTTCCTCGGCGTGCGTGCGATCCCGGGCGACCCGGCGATCGCGCTCGGCGCCGAGAATCGAGATCCCGCGGTCCTTGCCGCCATTCGGCACAAGTACCTGCTCGACCGGCCGCTGCCGGTGCAGTACGTGCACTGGATCTCGCTCGCCGTCCGCGGCGACCTCGGAACCGACCAGCGGCAGCTCTCCGTCGCGCGCACGATCGTCACGAGGCTTCCGATCACGCTCGAGCTCGCACTGCTCAGCATGCTCGTCGCCACCCTCGTGGGGATTCCGGCGGGGGTGATCGCCGCCGTCCGGCGCGGTAAGCCGAGTGACTACGCGGCGACCGCCGTCGCGCTCGTCGGCCTCTCCGTGCCGCACTTCTGGCTCGGCCTCCTGATGATCGTGTGGTTTGCCGTCGACCTGCACTGGCTGCCCGCGAGCGGGTACGTGTCGATGCACCATCCGCTCGCGAACCTCGAGCACATGGTGATGCCGTGCCTCGTGCTCGGTGCGGGGTTCGCGGCCGTGCTGATGCGGCAGATGCGCTCCTCGATGCTGACCTCGCTCGGCACCGACTACGTGCGCACCGCGCGCGCCAAGGGTCTGAGCGAGCTGCGGGTCGTGGGGAGGCATGCGCTGCGCAACAGCCTCATCACGATCACGACGGTGATGGGCCTCCAGCTCGGCGCGCTCATCTCCGGTGCGGTCATCACCGAGACGATCTTCGGGATCGCGGGCTTCGGGAGGCTCACGATCGACGCGGTCAACCAGCGCGACTACGCCCTGATCCAGGGCGTCGTGCTCGTCGCGGCGGTCGGCTACGTCATCGCGAACCTGCTCGTGGATCTCGTGTACTCGCTTCTGAATCCAAGGATCCGGGTCGGATGAGCACCGTCGCGGAGGCGGTCACCGTCGATCCGCGTGCGCGGCGGCGCCGCCTGCTGCGCAAGCGCTTCCTTCGGCGGCCGATGGCCGTCGCCGGCCTGATCGTCGTCGTGGTGTTCGTCGTCATCGCGATCTTCGCGCCGTGGATCGCGCCGTACGGCGCCGGCGCGACCGACTTCAACGCGCTGCTCGCGCATCCGTCCGCGAAGCACCTCCTCGGCACCGACGAGCTCGGCCGCGACGTCCTGTCCCGCATCTTCTGGGGCGCGCGGGCGTCGATGCAGGTCGGGTTCCTCTCGACGATGCTCGCGATGGCGATCGCCGTGCCGATCGGGATGGTCGCCGGCTACTACCGAGGCTGGGTGGACACGGTGATCGCGCGCCTCACGGACGTCCTGCTCGCGTTCCCGTTTCTCATCCTTGCGGTGGGCCTCGCGGCGATCCTCGGCCCGTCGCTGCTGAACGCGACGCTCGCGCTCGGGATCGGTGCGATACCCGGCTTCGTGCGCATCGCGCGCGGCGAGACGCTCGCACTGCGCGAGGAGGACTACGTCCCCGCCGCGATCGTGAACGGCGCGAACGACGCGACGATCATCTTCCGGCACATCCTTCCGAACATGACGAGCACCCTGCTCGTGCAGGCGACCGTCACGATCCCGGGTGCGATCGTGGGTGAGGCAGTCCTCTCGTTCCTCGGGCTCGGTGTGCAGCCTCCGACGCCGTCGTGGGGCGTCATGCTCCAGGACGCGCAGTCGTACCTCGCACAGGCGCCGCGCCTCGCGGTCTTCCCGGGTCTCGCGATCGTGTTCGCGGCGCTCGCGTTCAACGTGCTCGGCGACGGGCTCCGCGACGTGCTCGACCCGAGGACGACGCGTTGACCGCGGAGCCGCTGCTCGAGGTCGCCGATCTCTCCGTCCGCTTCGCCACGGACGACGGCGGCGTCCACGCCGTCGACCGGCTCTCGTTCACGCTCGACGCAGGTGAGATCCTCGGGATCGTCGGCGAGTCGGGCTGCGGGAAGAGCGTGACCTGCATGGCGCTCGTGCGGCTGCTGCCGGAGACGGCCGTGATCAGCGGTCGCGTGACGTTCGGCGGCGTCGACCTGCTCGGGCTGTCGCCGCGCCGGCTGCGGCGGGTCCGTGGCCGTCAGATCTCCTACGTCTTCCAGGAGCCGATGACGTCGCTCAATCCCGTCTTCAGCGTCGGCTACCAGATCGGCGAGGTGCTCCGGAAGCAGCTCGGGCTCTCCCGCAGCGCGGCGCGGGCGCGGTCCCTCGAGCTGCTTCAGCTCGTGCGGATCCCCGCACCCGAGCGGCGGCTCGACGACTATCCGCATCAGCTGTCGGGCGGGATGCGCCAGCGCGTGATGATCGCGATGGCGCTCGCGTGCGATCCGAAGGTGCTCGTGGCGGACGAGCCGACCACCGCGCTCGACGTGACGATCCAGGCGGGGATCCTCGACCTGATGCGCGACATCCGCGAGCGGCTGGGGACGGCGATCATCCTGATCACGCACAACCTCGGTGTCGTCGCCGACATCGCCGACCGGGTGCTCGTGATGTACGCCGGCCGGAAGGCCGAGGAGTCGGGCGTCGACGACCTGTTCGCGCATCCGCAGCACCCGTACACGATCGGCCTGCTCGGCGCGATCCCTCGTCCGTACGAAGGCGAGGGTGCGCGTGCGCGGCTGCAGGAGATCCCCGGTCGTGTGCCGTCCCTCCGCGTGCTGCCGGCGGCCTGCGCATTCGCGGATCGCTGCACGCGTGCGGACGAGCTCTCGCGCACGCAGGTTCCCGAGCTGCGCGAAGTACGGCCGAGCCATCTCGTCGCCTGCTTCCATCCGGGTGAGACGTGAGCGACGCCGTTCTCGAGGTCGTCGATCTCGTCAAGCACTTCCCGGCCGGCGGGCGGCTCATCGGGCGGCGCGGCGCGGTGCAGGCGGTGGACGGCGTGTCGTTCGTGCTCCGGCGCGGCGAGATGCTCGGTCTCGTCGGTGAGTCGGGCAGCGGGAAGTCGACGGTCGCGAACTGCGTGCTTCGGCTGCACGAGCCGACGTCGGGAACGATTCGCGTCGCAGGCGTCGACGTCACGCATCTGTCGCGGCGCGCGATGCGGCCCCTCCGGCGGCAGCTGCACATGGTGTTCCAGGATCCGTACTCGTCGCTGAACCCGCGCTTCACCGTCGGCGACATCGTCGGCGAGCCGCTCCGGCTCCACCGTTTGGCGAAGCGGCGAGAGCTCGACGAGCAAGTTGCGGCGATGATCGACGCCGTCGGGCTGCGTGCGGAGCTCCGCTACCGGTACCCGCACGAGCTGTCCGGCGGGCAGAGGCAGCGCGTCGGTCTCGCGCGCTCGCTCATCCTGCGTCCGAGCGTGCTCGTCGCCGACGAGCCGGTTTCGGCGCTCGACGTCTCGGTGCAGGCCTCCATCCTCAATCTCCTGCGCGACCTGCAGCAGGAGCTGGGCTTCTCGTGCCTGTTCATCACGCACGACCTCGCGACGGTGGAGTTCCTCTGCGACCGCATCGCCGTCATGTACATGGGGCAGATCGTCGAGACCGCGCCGCGCGCCGAGCTCTTCCGGAGCCCGCAGCATCCGTACACGCAGGCGCTGCTCTCTGCCGCGCTCGTCCCCGATCCGGCGGTGCAGCGGCAGCGCAGCCGCATCGTCCTCGACGGCGACGTGCCGAGCCCGCTCGAGCCTCCGTCGGGCTGCCGGTTCCACACGCGCTGCCCCCTGCACGAGCGATCCGCCCCTGCGTCGGACGAGGAGTCTCCGGAGCTGCGCGAGTTCGCGCCGGATCACCTCGTGGCGTGCCATCTCGTCTCACGCGGGACGCCCGCGCCGCGTCTCGTCGAGGATGCGGCGGCTATCGTCCGCCTCGAGCACGCATGAGCTTCACGACTCGTCCAGAGCTGCGCGGCACCTTCGGGATGGTCGCCTCGACCCACTGGCTCGCCTCGGCGGCCGGCATGGCGGTGCTCGAGCGCGGCGGCAATGCGTTCGACGCGGCCGTCGCCGCGGGCTTCACGCTCCAGGTCGTCGAGCCGCACCTGAACGGCCCCGGCGGCGACCTCCCGGCCATTCTCTGGCCCGCGGGCAAGGAGCCGGTCGTCCTCTGCGCGCAGGGCTGCGCGCCGCGCGCCGCGACGATCGCGCGCTATCGCGACGAGCTCGGGCTCGAGCTCGTCCCGGGGACGGGCCCGCTCGCAGCGGTCGTGCCCGGCGCGTTCGGCGGCTGGCTCGCGATGCTGCGCGACCACGGCACGATGGAGCTCGCCGACGTGCTCGGGTACGCGCTCCACTACGCGGAGCACGGCTATCCGGTGCTCCCTCAGATCGCCGGCGCGATCTCGAACGTCGAACGGCTCTTCCGCGACGAGTGGACGACCTCCGCCGACGTCTATCTGCCGGTCGCCGAGCCCGGGACGCTGCACCGCAACCCGCAGCTCGCACAGACCTACCGCCGGGTGCTCGACGCCGCCGATCCGCTCGAGGCGTGGTACCGCGGCTTCGTCGCCGAGGCGATCGTCGAGTTCCAGGCGCAGGCGTGGATGGACAGCTCCGGCGAGCGGCACGCAGGGCTCCTCACCGCCGGCGACCTTGCGGACTGGCAGGCGACGTGGGAGACGCCGCTGAGCGTCGACTACCACGGCAACGTCGTCTACAAGGCAGGCCCGTGGAGCCAGGCGCCCGTGTTCCTCCAGCAGCTGCGGCTGCTCGAGGGCTTCGATCTCGCCGCGATGGGTCACGTGAGCGCCGAGTACGTGCACACGATCACCGAGTGCGCGAAGCTCGCGTTCGCGGACCGCGAAGCGTGGTACGGCGATCCCGACTTCGCCGACGTGCCGATGCAGACGCTGCTTTCGCCGGAGTACGCCGACGAGCGGCGCGCGCTCGTCTCCACCGAGTGCGCACCGGACCTCCGCCCTGGCTCCCCGGACGGTCGCAATCCGCGGCTGTCGGGGCCTGTCGCCTCCGTTCCGGTCGCACCCGGCGTGGGCGAGCCGACCCGGGGGGACACCGTGCACCTCGACGTCGTCGACCGGTGGGGGAACATGGTCGCCGCGACGCCGAGCGGCGGCTGGCTCTGGGGCGCGCCCGTGATTCCCTCACTCGGCTTCCCGCTCGGCACGCGCGCGCAGATGTTCTGGCTCGAGGAGGGCCTGCCCAACTCGCTCGAGCCGGGCAAGCGGCCGCGCACGACGCTCTCCCCGACGCTCGTCGGCCGCGACGGCGAGCCGTACCTCGCGCTCGGCACGCCCGGCGGCGACCAGCAGGATCAGTGGACGCTCCAGGTCCTGCTCGGGCACCTGCACTTCGGGCTCGACCTGCAGGCCGCGATCGACGCGCCGAACCATCACACCGAGGCGTTCCCGAGCTCGTTCTATCCGCGCGAGACGATTCCGCGCCACGTCGCCGTCGAGGAACGCGCGGGCGAGGAGACGATGCGCGGTCTGCGCGAGCGCGGTCACGACGTGGAGGTGTCCGGCGCATGGTCGCTCGGCCGCGTGAGCGCGGTGGGACGCGAGCGCGACGGCCGTCTCAAGGCCGGCGCGAACCCGCGCGGCATGCAGGGGTACGCGGCGGGACGCTGAGAGAGCCTCGATCGTGAACGTGTGGCCCGGACATCCGTTTCCGCTTGGTCCGACGTGGGACGGGCGCGGGACGAACTTCGCGCTCTTCTCGGAGAACGCGGAGCGCGTCGAACTGTGCCTGTTCGACGACAACGATCACGAGACGCGCATCGACCTCGCGGAACGCACCGCGTTCAACTGGCACTGCTATCTCCCGGGCGTCGGGCCGGGCCAGCGCTACGGCTATCGCGTCCACGGCCCGTACGACCCGGCATCCGGCCACCGCTTCAACCCCCACAAGCTCTTGATCGACCCGTACGCGAAGGCGATCGAAGGCGGGGTCCAGTGGGATCGCGGCAACACGCTCCCATACGCCCCCAGCCAGGACGAGGATGCCGACCTCGTGATCGACACCGGCGACGACGCGGCGGCGATCCCGAAGTGCGTCGTCATCGACCCGTCCTTCGACTGGGAGGACGACCGCCCGCCGGCACATCCCTGGTCGGAGACGGTGATCTACGAGACGCACGTGAAGGGCTTCACGAAGCTGCATCCCGCGGTGCGCGAAGACCTGCGGGGCACGTACGCGGGCCTCGCTTCCGAGCCTGCGCTCGAGTACTTCCGCGAGCTCGGTGTCACCGCAGTCGAGGTGCTTCCGATCCACCACATCGCGGACGAAGGGTTCCTCCACGAACGCGGGTTGACGAACTACTGGGGGTACTCGTCGATCGGCTATCTCACCCCGCACGCGCTGTATGCCGCGACGGGGATGCACGGCGAGCAGGTGCGCGAGTTCAAGGGCATGGTCAAGGCGCTGCACGGCGCAGGCATCGAGGTGATCCTCGACGTCGTCTACAACCACACCGCCGAGGGCAACCACCTCGGCCCGATGCTTTCGTTCAAGGGCGTCGACAACGCGAGCTACTACCGGCTGATGCCGGACGAGCCGCGCTTCTACATGGACTTCACCGGCACCGGCAACTCGCTCAACCCGGTGCACCCCTCGGTGCTGCGGCTGATCATGGACTCGCTGCGCTACTTCGTGATCGACTGCCACGTCGACGGCTTCCGCTTCGATCTCGCGTCCGCGCTCGCGCGCGAGTTCTACGAGGTCGATCGCCTGTCGGCGTTCTTCGACACCATCCACCAGGATCCGGTGCTCTCGCAGGTGAAGCTGATTGCGGAGCCGTGGGACGTCGGCCCGGGCGGCTACCAGGTCGGCAACTTCCCCGTGCTCTGGGCCGAGTGGAACGGCATCTACCGCGACACGATGCGCGACTTCTGGCGCGCGCAGGCGAACGTCGCCGAGTTCGCGTCGCGCTTCACGGGCTCGAGTGACCTCTACCAGGGCGACGGCCGGACACCGTCGGCGTCGATCAACTTCATCACCGCGCACGACGGCTTCACGCTGCGCGACCTCGTCTCGTACAACGACAAGCACAACGAGGCGAACGGCGAGGAGAACAAGGACGGAACCGACGACAACCGCTCATGGAACTGCGGCGTCGAAGGCGTGACGGACGACGACGCGATCAACGCGCTGCGCGCACGCCAGCAGCGGAACTTCCTCGCGACGCTGCTGCTCTCGCAGGGCGTGCCGATGCTCGTCGGCGGGGACGAGTGGGGTCGCACGCAGGACGGCAACAACAACGCGTGGTGCCAGGACAACGAGCTCTCGTGGTTCGACTGGGAGAGCGCCGACGGCGACCTGCTCGCGTTCGTCCAGCGGCTGATCCGCGTGCGCCGCGACCATCCCGTCTTCCGGCGCTCGGCGTTCCTCACCGGTCACGAGGTGCGCGGCTCCGGCCTGCCTGACGTCTGGTGGTTCCGTCCAGACGGCCGCCGGATGACCCAGCGTGACTGGCGGCGCGAGGATGCACGCGCGCTCGGGGTGTTCCTGAACGGCGCGGAGATCCCGTCGCGGCTCGAGACCGGGGAGGAGATCGTCGACGACTCGTTCCTGCTCCTCTTCAACGCTCACTTCGAGCCGGTGACGTTCACGCTCCCGACGCGCCGCTTCGGTGCGCGGTGGGCGGTCGAGCTCGCCACGGGCGAGGTGTCCGCCGAGAGCCTCGGCGCGCGGGCGAGCGTCGAGCTCGAGGATCGCTCGCTCATGCTGCTCCGGCGCCTCTAGGTGTCGTATCGCTGCGGGCGGGCATCATCCCGCCCGGTCGTGGGCAGGTTCGAGCCATTTCCCCCAGGAACGGCGCCCGCTGTGGTGAACTTCCGGGTGAGCCCATGACGCCCGACGCCTGGCCTTCCCCCGACTCCTCCGGGCCGCTGCCGCGGATCGAGGACCTGCCGCTCGCCGAGCAGGGCTACGACCTGGAGTCCGTGCGCGCCGCCTTCGACTCCTTCTACCGCCACGCGGCCCAGCTCGACGCGTCCTTGCGCGCGCTCGAGGCGGTCGAGGTCTTCCGCCGCGACGCCGACGCCCTCCGGAACGACCTGCGCGCGCTGCGCTCGCTCGGCTTCGGCGGCGGCTGGTCGGAGCCGTCGTGGAACGTCGACCGCTACGAGACGCGACGTCGTGCCGAGGTGCCGCCCGCCGTGTTCCGGCTCGCGGCCGAGGCGGCGTTGATCGTCGCCGTCGCGGTGGTCGCCGGCGTCTCGCATCTACGCCCCGTCGTGATCGTCGCACTGATGGCGGTTGCGTTCGTGATCGTCGCTCTCGCGGAATGGCTCGCCTCGCGCAGCAGGTTCGTGCCTCCCGCCGCGCTGTTCCTCCCGGCCGCGCCCGCCGGCGAGCCTGCGCCGTACGTCGAGGCACCCGCACCCGGCTGGGGCGGCGCGCTCGAGCCCGACGAGGACACCGAGCCGGAGGCGATGACGATCGTCGCCGCACGCGCCGAGCTCGAGCAGGGTGGAGCCGACGTTGTCGACCCGTGGGAAGAGGGTGCCGCCGACGACGGCGACGTCGTCGATCCGGAGCCCGAGCTCGCCGGCCGCGGCGGTCTCTTCCGCCGCCGCCGCCGCTAGTTTCCCGACGCGTTCCTGCGGGAACCCGCGGACGATGATCACGCCCGAGGAGCACGTGCGCATCACCGTACGGCCGATCGCGAGCGCGTTGCCGCTCGGCTTCTTCGCATTCGGGACCGGCATGCTGCTCCTCGCCGGATCCGCGATCGGCTGGCTCGCGAACGGCGACCAGCACACGGTCGGCCTGATGCTCTCGGCGTTCGTGTTTCCCCTGCAGACGATCGCGACGGTGGTCGCGTTCCTTGCACGCGACACGTTCGGTGCGACGGGCCTCGGACTCTTCAGCAGCTCGTGGCTGACCCTCGGCCTCGTCGACTTCACCGGACGGCCAGGCGCACTGAGTCACGCGGTCGGCCTCTACGAGTTTGGCTTCGCGTTCACGGTCGCGGCGCTCGCGATCGCCGCGATGCTCGGCAAGCCGCTCATCGGCACGATTCTGCTGATTGCTGCGACGCGGGCGGGGCTCGCCGGCAGCTACGAGTGGGGCGCCTCGAGGACGCTCTACACGGTGTCCGGCTGGCTCGCGCTCTCGATCTTCGCGATCGCGGTCTACGGCGGTCTCGCGTTTCTACTCGAGGATGTGCGCCAGGAAACGGTACTGCCCGTCTTCCGGCGTGGTAGCTCGAAGGAGTCGATCGAAGGGACCCTGACGGACCAGCTCCGCGGCGTCGCGCAGGAAGCCGGGGTGCGACAGACGCTGTAACCGCGCCGCCTCGTTCGACTCCGTAGGCTGCGCGCATGCGCGTCTACTTCGCCGGGCCGCTCTTCACGCCGTACGAGCGGGACTACATCGACGAGTGCGCGGCGAGCCTTCGCGCCGAGGGCTTCGAGGTGTTCGTCCCGCACGAGCACGCGCTGGCACAGACCGACACGACCCCGGAGTGGATCTTCGCGAAGGACGTCGACGGGCTCGAGCCGGCGAACGCGGTGCTCGCGCTCCTCGACGGCGCGGCGATCGACGACGGCACGGCGTGCGAGATCGGCGCCTTCTACGGCTTGATGCAGTCGGATCCGTCGAAGAAAGGCGTCGTCGGCCTGCTCACCGACCTGCGCGGCACGCGCGGCGAGGGCAGCGGCGTCAACCTCTTCGTCGAGGGCTGCATCCGCGCGAGCGGCGGCGCGATCGTCCACACGTTCGACGAGGCGCTCGCCCTGCTGCAGTCCTGGCGCTGACCGGCTTGCCCGGCGCCTCCCCCAGGGGCGAGGGAGACACCAGGCGGAAGGTGGAGCCGGTCGTTCTCAGGGAGGGAACGATGCAGCTCACGTAGTGAAGCACCGCCAGATGAGGCGGGCCTAAGACGATGTAAAGGCTTGCTGAACTTCCTCTGACCGGGCTCAGCCCGGCCGCAGGCGCAGGCGCAGGAGCGCGCCGCCGCCGGGCGCCTCGTCGGCGCTCACCGAGCCGCCGTGCGCCTCCGCGACTTCGCGCACGATCGCGAGGCCGAGGCCCGACCCGGGCAGCGAGCGCGCGGCGGTCGCGCGGTAGAAGCGGTCGAAGACGTGCTCGCGGTCCTCCGGCGCGATCCCGGGGCCGTGGTCGCGGACGCGCAGCTCCCCGTCTTCGAGGATCACGTCGACCGACGAGCCGTCGTGGCTCCACTTGCCCGCGTTCTCGAGCAGGTTCCAGACGGCGCGCTCCAGCCGTTCCGGGTAGCCCTCGATCGTCGTCGGCTCGAGCCTCGTCGCCCACGTGAGGTGCGGGTACCTCGCGCGGGCGCGCGCGACGGAGTTCTCCACGAGCTCGTCGACGTGCACCTCGCTGCGCTCGAGCTGCGAGCCGTCGCGGGCCAGCTCGAGCAGGCCCGCGATCAGGTCGCGCATCTCGTGCGCCTCGCGCTCGAGGTCGGCGAACAGCCGGCTGCGGCCTTCGGGGTCGAGGCGCTCCTGCTGTTTCAGCACCTCGATGTTCGTCTGCAGGCTCGTGAGCGGCGTGCGCAGCTCGTGCGACGCGTCGGCGACGAAGCGCTTCTGCGTGTCGAGCGACTCCTCGAGCGCGGAGAGCATCGTGTTGAACGACGTGCCGAGCCTCGACAGCTCGTCGCGGCCCGTCACCGGGACGCGCTCGCTCGGCTCGCCCGTGCGCGCGATGCGCTCCGCCGCACCGGTGAGCCGTCGCACCGGCACGAGCGCGGCGCGCGACACGAGCGCGCCGGCACCGGCGCCGACGGCCAGGCCTCCCGCAACGATCAACAGCAGGATCAGCCGTAGGTGGTCGAGCGTGTGATGGATGTCGTCGATCGGACGGACGAACTGGAGCGCGACGCCCTGGCCGGTTCCGGTCTGGCCGCCGACCGTGTAGATGCGCGCGATCTTGCCGCCGACAGTCGCATCCGTGAAGAACTTCGTCTGCTTCCCCTGGGCGACCTCGAGCGTCGCCTTGCTGACCGGCACCTTGTACACCTCGCCCGCGGCGAGGAACGAGTGGCCGTCGTCGAGCACGAGCTGCAGGTACGGAGCCGTGACGCTCGGCCCCCGCGGAGGCGTGCCGATCGAGTCCGGCCCCGACGCGAACGCGTGCCGCAGGTAGTCGCTGTGCTGCACTTGCTGGGACTGCTGTTCCAGCTGCTGGTCGACGCTCGCTCGCAGCTGGTTGCGCATCAGGATGTACACGACCCCGGAGGCGACCGCGACGGTCGTCGCCACGGCCAGCGCCGCAGCGAGCGCGAGCCGTAGCCGGAACGTCATGGCTCGCGCAGCACGTAGCCCGTGCCGCGAACGGTGT
>DASYGK010000005.1:0-54718 GCA_035999905.1 Gaiellaceae bacterium
AGGGCCGGGAGCGCAACCTGGCGCTCGGGATCTGGGGCGCGGCCTCGGGTAGCGGCGGCGCGGCGGGCGTGTTGCTGGGTGGCGCGCTGACCAGTGCGTTCAGCTGGTCCTGGATCTTTTTCATCAACGTGCCGGCCGGGATCCTGGTGCTGGCGGTGAGCCCGTGGCTGCTGGCCGAAAGCCGCGCCGATCTGGGCCACCGGCACTTCGACTTCGCCGGCGCCGCCTCGATCACCGGTGGGTTGATGCTGCTGGTCTATGCGATGACCCGGGCCGCCCAGCACGGCTGGGGCACCGCCGAGACGATCGGGCTGCTGACCGGGTCGGCGGGGCTGATCGCGGCGTTCGTGGCGATCGAGTTCCGCTCCACCGCCCCGCTGCTGCCGATGCGGATCTTCCGGCTGCGGACCCTGACCGCCTCCAACAGCGCCGGGCTGCTGATGGGCGGGGCGATCTTCTCCCAGTTCTTCCTGCTCACCCTCTACATGCAGCAGGTGCTGCACTACTCCGCGCTGAAGACCGGCGTCGCGTACGTCGGGCTGACGCTCTCGATCATCGCGTTCTCGGGCGTCGCGCAGGCGCTCGCGACGAGGATCGGCATCCGGCCGGTGCTCACCGCAGGGCTCGCGCTGTCGGCCGGCGGGCTCGTGCTCTACGCGCAGCTCCCGGTGCACGGGCACTACTTCTGGGATCTCTTCCCGGCGTTCCTGCTCAGCGGCATCGGGCTCGCGCTCGCGTTCGTACCCATGTCGATCGGCGGGCTCACCGGCGTCGAGCAGTCCGACGCGGGCATCGCATCCGGGCTGATCAACACGAGCCAGCAGATCGGCGGTGCGATCGGCGTCGCCGCGGCCACGACGATCGCGACGACGTTCACGAGCCACTACGTCAACGCGCACCCGGGCGTCTCGTCGCTCAGCGGCGGCGCACTGACGCACGGCTTCCAGGTGACGTTCTACGCGCTCGCCGGGATCGCGGCCGCAGGCGCGGTGCTCGCAGCGGCGCTGACCGAGTCGCGTGCGGTCACGGCGCCGGCCTACGTCGAGAGGATCGACGCAGAGGCGGTGCTGGAGGCCGCGTAGCGCCGGCTTCGGAGCAGAAGATTCGAACTAGGCCGTGGCGGTGATCGTGATGCCGCCGCGGCTCTTCTGCTCGAGCGTCACGCGCACCTTGTCGGCCGGGAGCTGGACCGCGGCCGCGACGTCGTCGCGGATCTGCACCGCGAGCGCCTCGGCGAAGGCGCCCTCGTTCCGGAACGCCATCAGGTAGAGCTTGAGCGACTTCGACTCGATGCAGAGCGCGCCCGGCCAGTACTCGATCTGCGCGATGTACAGGTCGGGCTGCCCGGTGACGGGGCACATCGCGGTCAGCTCGTCGCTCGTCAGGTCGACGTGCGTGACGCCCGGGTTCGGGAACGTCTCGAGGCCCCCGTAGGTGCTGGAGCCGGGGTGGCCGAGCGCGACGAAGCCGGTCTCGCGGGTGCCGGAGCCTTCCATGGCCCTAACTGTACGCACATGCCTAGCCGAGATAAGCGTCGATGAGCGAGCGGCCGTCTCCCTTCAGGGCTGCGACGGGCTCCTCGAGCACGACCTCGCCGCCCGCAAGAACGTAGACGCGGTCGCAGACACGCAGAGCGAGATCGACTCGCTGCTCGACGAGCAGGATCGACCGCCCGTGCTCGCGCAACGTCAGGAGCGCCCGCGCGACATCGTCGATCGCGAGCGGCGCCAGGCCGAGCGACGGCTCGTCGAGCAGGAGCAGCTCCGGATCGCTCATCAGCATGCGCCCGATCGCGACCATCTGCTGCTGCCCGCCGCTCAACGCCGCCGCCTCGCGACCGCGGACATCCCGAAGCACCGGGAACAACGCGTACACGCTCTCGAGCAGCTCTTCGATGCGCGTACGATTCCGGCGCAGGTGAAACGCGCCGAGGAGGAGGTTGTCCTCGATCGACTGATCGAGAAAGAGCCGCCGGCCCTCCGGCACGAGCGCCGCATGGCCGCGGGCGACCTTCCGCGTCGGCAGCCGGACGACGTCGACACCCGCGACGCCGATGCGGCCCGTACGATGCTTGACGAGCCCCATGATCGCGCGGAGCACGGTCGTCTTCCCCGCTCCGTTCGGCCCGAGCAGCGCAACCGCCTCCCCGCGCTCGATCCGCAACGCAACATCCCGAAGGACGTCGTACCGCCCGTAGCCGGCGCGCAGTCCCACGATGTCGAGCGCCGGTGTCGCTGCAGCGCTCATTGCCCGAGGTACACCTCGCGCACCTGCTCGTTCGCACGCACCGCAGCTGCGGGGCCCGTCGCGACCACGGCGCCCGCTGCGAGCACCGTCACCTCGTCGGAGAGAGCAAAGACGAATCGGGGCTGGTGCTCGATTAGGACGATACTGACTCCCGCGCTCTTCAGCTCCGCGAGGATCGTTGCAGCGTGCTCGACCTCGCTCGGCGAGAGGCCAGCGAGCGGCTCGTCGAGGATCAGAGTGCTCGGTCCGGACGCGCACGCCGCGGCGAGCTGCGTCAGCTGCTCGATTCCGTGCGGGATGTCCGCGACCCGCGCGTCGGCCCACTGGCGCGCGCCGACGAACTCGAGCGCGTCGAGCACCGCAGAGCGCACGCGCCGTGACTCGCGGCGCGCAGACGGAAGCGCGGGCCAGAACGGTGCGCGCAGAGCGAGATGTGGGATGCGCGTGTACAGCCCAACCGTCACGTTCTGACGAGCCGGAAGCTCCTGGACGAGCACAGCCGACTGGAACGTCCTCGCGACGCCGTGCTGCGCACGCGTCGCCGCGCCATACCGCTCGACGCGCGCACCGTCGATGGCGATGGATCCCGCCTGCGGCCGCAAGCGGCCGCTGATGAGATCGACGAGCGTGCTCTTGCCCGACCCGTTGGGCCCGATCAGGCCGTGGATCGTTCCCTTGCGCACGGTGAAGTCGACGTCGTGCAGCACCGCTGGCCCGTCGGGGTACCGGAAGACGATGCCGCGGCACGAGATCGCGGGCTCACGGGCATCGCCGTCGTCGTCGGCACCGGCGATCGCGGCCGGGACGTTCTCCGGATGCTCCGCCCCCGCCACCGCCGCCGCCTCGACGGCCGATTGGTCGATCGGTGCAGCGGCGGCGGTGACCCGCCGGGCCAGCGCCGGCTTCCGCCGGTCGACGAGCCGTACGAGCAGGTGCACGAGGCCCATGAACCCGGCGGGGAAGAGGACGATGACGCCGACGAACAACCCCCCGAAGAGCACCTCCTGCCAGAACGGGTTGATGTTCACCTGGGCCGGGAAGATCGTGATGAACGCGGCGCCGAGCACGGGGCCGATCGTCGTGTTCATCCCGCCGAGGATCACCATCACGAGGATGTTCACGGACACCGCCCAGTTGAACTGGCTCGGCGACACGATCCCCTGGAAGGCGAAGATCCAGCCGGCGGCGCCGGCGATTGCAGCCGACAGGCCGAAGAGGCCGACCTTCACCGCCGACACGTTCGCGCCGGCGGCGGCGGCGAACGGCTCCGCATCGCGAATCGCGAGCAGCAGCGGGTAGAGCGGCGAGCGGCGGATCGCGAGCGTGACGAGCAGCGTCAGGAGCAGGCCGATCAAGCAGCACCAGATGAGCGACTGGCCGGCCCAGGCGAGCCAGTGGGGAAACTCCGGGAAGATCGGGCCGATCACGCCCCCATAGCCGCCGGTGAACTTCAGGTCGCTCGCGAACACCGTCAGCACGAGGGTGAAGACGAACGTCGTGATCGCGAAGTAGAGGCCGCTCACACGCAACGAGATCGCGCCGAGCAGCAGGCCGACGACACCGACGCCGGCGACGCACACGGGCAGGATCACGAAGAGGTTCCAGTGCCGGTCGTTGTAGAGAAGCGCCGTCGCGTACGCGCCGAGTGCGAAGAGGCCCGCATGTCCGAGCGAGTAGAGACCGGCCATTCCGGCAACCATGTCGAGGCTCACGGCAAGCATCCCGAACACTGCCGCGACGAGCACGAGCCCTTGTATGTACAGCGTCCCGTGCGCGGCCCAGTAGGTGAACCCCGCGTAGCAAAGGAGCCCGGCGAGGAACGCCGGCTCACGCCACGGCAGTGCGCGTGCGCGGATCATCCGGCCACTTCGGCGGGACGGCGCGACAGCCGGAGTCCGCTGCGAAGCGAGAACAGGCCTTCCGGCAGCAGCAGCAGGATCAGCACGACGACGACGAACGGGAACCAGTCCGATGCCTGCGTGTTGATGAGGTGGTTCGCGCCCTCACCGAGGACGCCGAGGATGAGACCTCCCACCATCGCGGCCACTGGCTTGCGCGTGCCGCCGATCATGAGAGCCACGAAGCCTGCGATGCCGTAGGTGTCGCCGAGATACGGGTTCGAGTACGTGATCGGCCCGATGAGGACGCCCGCGACGCCTGCGAACGCACCGGCGAGCGCGAACGCGGCGGTCGCGATCAGGGTCGTGTTCGCACCTACGGCGGACGCCATCTCGGGGTCGTACGCGATCGCCATGCCGAGCTTCCCGAACAGCGTCTTCCGGCGGAAGAGCTCGAACGCGACCGCGAGGCCGATCGCGACCGGCACGGTGATCACCTCGAGCAGGGTCAGCGTCGCACTGCCGAAGTGCACACTCCTCCCCGTGAGGAACGCCGGGAACGAACGCGAGGTCGGGCCCCAGATGAGCGCGGCGCCGTTCTGGAGGATGAGGGCGACGCCCAGCGTGCTCACCAGCCACGCGAAGCTGAAGCGGTCGAACGCGAGCACCGGCCTCACCGCGATCAGATACGTCGCCGCACCGACGGCGGCCGAGGCGGCGATCCCGCCGGCGATCGCCCAGACGGGCGCCGCGCCTGTCCGTGCGATCCACGCGGTCACCATCACGCCGACCATCAGCAGCTGGCCCTCGGCGAAGTTGATGACGCGCGTGACGTAGAACGCGATCGCGAAGCCCATCCCGACGAGGCCGTAGATCGCGCCGATCGCGAGCCCGCTGAGCAGAACCTGCAGCACTACCCGGCGAACGCCTTCGCGTAGTCCTCGTCCGACACCGGGTCGAGCCACTCGTGGCCGCCGAGCGAGATCGCGACGTGCAGGAGATAGGAGCCGGGTGCCGCGCCGTGCCAGTGCTCCTCGTTCGGCGCGAAGTGCACCACGTCGCCCGGCGTCAGCGGCCCGCCCGCACCGTCACGCGTTTGCGCGTACCCCTGGCCGTGGGTCACGTAGAGCACCTGGCCCTCGGTATGCGTGTGCCAGTGCGTGCGTGCACCGGGCTCGAAGAAGACGGAGTTGACGGTCACGCCGTCCTCCGCCGGCAGTACCGGGTCCGCCCACACCCGGCCGGTGAACGTCGGCCCGCGCTCCTCCGACGGAGTACCCGCGCGACCTCTCGTGATCCTCATTCGTGCTCCTTTCGCTCGCTCGCGCCGGATTGGATGCGGACGCCGCCGGACAGGTCGCCCAGCGCGTCGACGACCCGGTTGCTGATCTCCTCGCCGTAGCCGAGCGCCGCAGCAAGGTCGAACGCGCCGAGACACGACGGCCCCGCGAGGCTCGTAACCTCGAGCTGTCGCACGAGATCGAGATAGAGCCTGATGTCCTTCGCCATGAGGTTGCTCGTCAGGCCGCCCTCGAGATAGTCGCCCTCGACGATCTTCGGGAACCGGTTGAGCGTCGCGAAGTTGACGCCGCTCGAGTTGTTCACGACGTCGAGCAACTGCTGCACGTCGAGGTTCGCGACCTTCGCCGCCACCATCACCTCTGCCGTCGCCGCGAGGCTGATTCCGTTGAGGAAGTTGTTGAGGAGCTTCGCGACGTGCCCGGACCCCGAGTCGCCCATGTGGTACACCCGCGCACTGAACGTGTCGAGGACGGGCATGACAGCGTCGAGCGCAACCTTCGAGCCGCCCGCCATGATCGAGAGCGTCCCCTTCTCCGCAGCTGCGGCGCCGCCAGAGATGCCGGCGTCGACGAACTCGGTCGCACGCTCCTGCAGCGCCGCGTGAATGCGCTGCGTCGAGCTCGGTGCCGCCGTGCTCAGATCGACGACGATCTGCCCTGAGCGGCTGCAGCCGAGCAGGCCGCCCTCTCCGTAGACGACCTTCTCGACCACACTGCTGTCGGGCAGCGAGAGGAAGACGACGTCGACCTGCCCGGCAAGCGTCTCGATCGACTCCGCCGGCGGAACGCCCGACGCCTCGAGCTGCGCGCGATTCACGTCGAACCCGACGACGGGAAGCCCGGCAGCATGGATACGGCGGGCGATCCGGCCACCCATGTTGCCGAGGCCGATCATGCCGCTCGTCATCGCAGCGCCGTCCGTCATGACGTCGCGAGCGCCCCTCCGACCCTGCTCTCCTCTCCGGCCGCGAGCGAGAGCTCCGCGACGTGCAGCGTGTCGTCGAACTGGCGCGTTGGGAAGGTGTCCCAGATCTTCTGCTCGTGGAAGGGCACGATGCGCGTCACGTCCTCGCTGACGTACTGCCACATGTCCTCCATCGTGAGGACGCAGCGCTCGACGCTCCCGAAGACGAGCCCGATCGGCGTGAAGCGGCCATCTCCGTACGCGCCGGTGAAGTTCTCGTAGATGTAGCAGTTGTCGCCCGCCATCACCCAGCGGCCGTCGCGGTCGTTCTCGATCGTGACGTATTGCGATCCCGACGTGTGGGTGTCGTGCGCGGCGATTGCGCGGACACCCGGCAGGATCTCGGTGTCTCCCGAGAGCAGCTTGAGCTTCCCGTGCTTCAGGCGGTTGACGAGCCAGAGCATGAGATCCGGATCCGTGGCCGACGTCAGCCACTGAAGCCGGTCGGGAAGCGTCGAGGCCCACAGGTACTTCGACACCTCGCGCTCCTGGATGTAGACGTCGGCGTTCGGGAAGAACTCGACGCCGCCGGCATGGTCGAAGTGGTTGTGTGTGAGGACGACCATGTCTACGTCGGCGGGATCGACGCCGATCCGCTTGAGGACGACGTCGGCGGGCTGCCAGTCGCTGACGCCGTAGCCCTCCGCGAGCGTCTTGCCGAGCTCGACGTGGTTGTACCCGGTGTCGATGACGGCGATATGCCCCTCACCCTTGACGACCGCATAGCAATAAGGCGCGACGATCGTGCCGGTGTTCCACTGGCCGTAGGCGAGGATCCCGCGGGCGAACTCAACCACGCGTGCGTACTCGACGACCCAGATCGAATAGTCGGCCACTGAATCTCTCCTATCGGTGGGCGTGCGTGTGCGCCCGGGCGCAGCACGGCACGTATTCGCAGGGAAGGACGTTCCAGACGTCACGGCGGACCCGGCGGTGCGAGGTCCGCACCTCCTCGAGCTGAGCCTCCGACAGGCGGCCGCCGGCGGCATCGAGCACGCGCGAGAGTTGGGCTGCCGCGGCCGTGCACGCTCCGAACTGCTCGTCAAAGTCCGTCGCAGATGCGGCCGCCGTCCGGCAGTCGTCGAGCAGCAGGATCGCCTCGTGCGTGACGTCGGCGAACGGCCGGTCGAGCATGACGGCCGCAGCTACCGCGAGCACGAGCGCCTTGTACCGCCCGTAGAGGTCGCTCAGCTCGCGCTCGGCGGTACTCGCTGAGGCCGCGACGCTCATCCGGCGCTACCGGCCGCGGCCGCGAGCTCTTCGACGAGAATCGGGACACCGAGCGCGCAGGAATGGATGCCGATCACGCTCGCGAGCTCGATCACCTCGAGGATCTCCTCCTTCGTCGCGCCGTAGCCGATCGCGTTCTTGATGTGCAGCCGCAGGCCCGGCGCGTAGAGATGCGTGGCGGACACGTCGAACGCGGTGTAGATCAGCTCTTTCACCTTCGGCTCGAGCGTGCCGCTGACCCATGGGACGGACGAGAAGCTCGTGTACGCCTCGAAGAAGTCGGGGTCGAGCAGCAGCACCTCGTCCCAGAACTGATGCCAGTACCCGCGCTTCTCCGTGAAGTCGGCCTTCAGAGTCTCCTGGCGCTCCGACAGGTCGCGCGCGATCGGCTTCCCGGCCGCCTCGAGCTCCTCGATCAGGATCGGAACGCCGATGTTGCACGCGTGGATCCCGAGCGTGGCGGTCAGCTCGAGCACCTCCATGATCTCGCCGGCTGTCGCACCGTGGGAGAGCGCAAGCTTGATGTGCTGCCGGATGCCGGGCACGAAGAGATGCGTCGCCGCAGCGTCGACGGCGATGTAGACGAACTCCTTGGTCTTCGGATCGAGCGGGCCGCTCCGCCACGGGACCGACGAGAACTGCGTGTACGCCTCGAAGAAGTCCTCGTCGAGGTCGAGCAGGCTGTCCCACATCCCGTTCCAGTAGCCGCGCGCGTCGATGAAATCGTCGCGCAACTTCCTCTTTCGTTCCGTCAACTCTGCGCTCATGGCTCTCCTCTCACACGAACGCCGGGCGGGCATCGCTGCCCGCCCGGCGCGCAGGGTCCTACTTCAGGGGCAGCCAGGCGTTCTTGGCCGCGTTGTACTTCACGAGCGTCAGCTGCTTTTCGGTGATCGTCGCGTGGTTCTGCTTGCTGAACGACACCGTTCCCTGCAGCCCATGGAAGTTCGAGACGCTGTTCAAGCCGTCCTTCAGCTTCGACGAGTCGGTCGAGCCGACCGTCTTGATCACCTGGCCGAGCATCATGATCGCGTCATAGTTCGCCACCGCGAACGGCGTTGCTGCGATGTGGAACTGCGCCTTGTAGCGCTTCTCGAACGACAGGAGCGCAGCCGTCGGATGGAGCTGCGTCGTGAGCTCCGCGCCGATCGCGCCGTTGCCTGCCGACTTCGCGAGAGACGAGAACGTCGGGTCGGCGTTGATCTCGTCGTTCCCGAGCACCGTCAGCTTCACGCTCGTCGTCTTGAGTGTCTGCATGAAGCGTGCCGTGTCCTGCGGAGTCAGCCACACGACGACACAGTCCGCTCCGGACGCCTTGATCTTGTTGATCTCGTTCGTCAGGCCGATGGTCGCACCGGTCGACCAGTCCTCGCTGATCGCGTCGTCGAGGGCCAGCTTCTTGTGCGCCTGCGAGTACGCGAGCTTGATCGCAGCGTCACCGCCACCCCCGTACGTCGACGGATCGTGGAGCACGGCGAGCGCCTTGCAGCTCTTCATGGCGTAGTGCGCGTCGATCGCTCCCCAGGCGAACGTGTTGAGGCCCCAGCTCCAGACGTAGTCGAACGGCGGCTGGCTCGGGCCCTTCGGGTAGATCGTGATCCCGGCATCGTCGACCGCGCCGATGTTCGGGACGTGCAGCCGCTGGGCCATCGCCGATGTTGCAGGGCCGGTGTCACCGGAGCCGGCGACGGCGACAGCGCCCGCGCTCACGAGCCGCTGGAAGAGCTGCGACGAGAGCGTTGCGGATGCCTGGTCGTTGTACGACTGGAGCGAGAACTTCTTGCCGAGTGCGCCGCCCTTCGCGTTGAGGTCGGCGACGGCCATCTTCGCTCCGTTCACCATGGCGACGCCAGTGCTGCCGTACGCGCCGGTCGTGCCGGCAATCGACCCGATCAAGATCGTGCCGCCCGATGTTCGCGAGGCGTGCGTGGTAGCGGCGAGGGACGCAGAGGCAGCGACCAGTGCAGCCACGATCGCCCCCACTACCGCGGTACGAACTGTGATGCGGAATGACATGTTTCCTCCCGTTGTCTTGAATGCGTTGCCGGCCCGAACCGTCACGCGATCACCACCGAGATCCCGTCCGGCCCGGGGCCGGTCGCGGCATACCGCCGCGCCACCTCCGGGTCGTGGCCGGGAATCACGGTTGCTCCGTCGCGTGCCAGGCCCCGTAAGACCTCGTACGCCGCGTACATCCGCTCGAGGTCGTGCATCACCGCGAAGGGCCGCTCGAGCTCGAGCTCTTCGTAGAAATGCACCGCGTCGGACGCGAGGACGATGTCGCCGCCGCCGCTGCTCACGATCGTGAGTTGTTGCCCCGCGGAGTGGCCCCCGACGGCAACCGCCGTCACGCCGTCGAGCACCTCCTCCGTCCCCTCAGTCACCCGGACGCGTCCTTCCGCCGCCAGCTGTCGGAGCGATGCGATCTCCTCCGCCTCGACGTGCGAGGCGAATTGCAGCCGCGATGCGAGCGGGCTCGTCCAGAATTCAAGTTCGCGCTTCGGCACGATGAATTCCGCGACGGGAAACGCGTCGAGATTCCCGACGTGGTCGTAGTGGAAGTGGGTGATCACGACGGTCGACACCGTGGTCGTGTCGACGCCGAGACGCTCGAGCGCCTCGACCGGCGGGCAGACGCACGTTCTGCCTCGCCTCGCGCCCACCGCCGGGTCGAACCCAGTGTCGACCACGATCGTCTCGCCGTCGCGGCGAAGGATCCAGAAGTAGTACGCCATCTCGACGTCAGCGTCCGGCTCGCCATACGCCTCGTAGCGGTAGAAGAGGTCGCTCTTCCGCGCGGCGAGCGTGGCGTACCGGACCGCGTGTACCTCCCACGGCCGGACGGCGCGCGCGGACGAAGCCTCCTGATGCTCAGCCGCGGTCACCGGCCGACGCTTTCGCGCGTTCCGATCTCGACGCCGGCCCACCGTTCGAAGAGGCGGACGATCTCGGTGTGGTCCGCGCCCGGCTCGGCCTGTGACGCCGCGAGCGTCCAGAGCTGCTGCACGAGGCCGCTGAGGATCATCGGGAAGCGGCGTCCCCGTGCCTCGGCGACGCACAGCTCGACGTCCTTCGCCATCAGCTCGAGCTTGAAGCCCGACTCAAACCGTCGCGTGAGCACGTGCTCGGGGAACTTCGCAGCGGTCGCGGTGTTGCGTCCGCTCCCGGCGTTGAACACATCCAGGAGCACCACGGGATCGAGACCCGCCGTCGCGCCGAACGTGATCGCTTCCGAGGTGATCGCGAGAGCGGACGCCGAAAGAAGGTTGTTGAGGAGCTTCACCGTCTGACCCTGACCCGGAGTCGGACCGACGAGGAAGACGTTCTTCGCGAACGACTCGAACAGCGGCCGCACGCGCTCGAAGAGCACAGCGTCGCCGGCGGCCATAACCGCGAGCGTTCGGGCCAACGCGCCCGCGACGCCCCCGCTCACCGGCGCGTCGAGAACCTCGATCTCCCGCTCCGAGAGTGCGGCTGCGACCTCGCCGGCCACGACGGCTCCGGTCGTCGACAGATCGACGTAGGCGCGAATCGCGCCACCCTCGACGAGGCCCGATGCTCCCGTCGCGACCTCGCGCACGACCTCAGGCTTCGGCAGGCTGACGAAGACAGTCTCCGCAGCGTCCGCGACGGCGGCCGGCGACGCCGCGCGAAGAGCGCCGTACGTCGTTGCGCGCTCGACGGCTGCCGGATCGACGTCGTAGACGACGAGCTCATGGCCCGCGTCGGCGAGCGCCTCGACGATGGGCGTGCCCATCGCGCCGAGACCGACGAATCCGATCGGGCCGCGCTCGGTCACGCGCTCTCGGTCTCCGACTCGTAGCGTTTCACGACCTCTTCCGCAACGCGGAACGCCTCCATCGCCGCGGGGACCCCGCAATAGACCGCCGCCTGGATCAGCGCCTCCTGGATCTCCTCGACGGTGCAGCCGTTCCGGAGCGCTCCACGCACGTGAACTCCGAGCTCGTGCGACCGGTTGAGCGCCGTCAGCATCCCCAGGTTCAGAAGGCTTCGCTCGCGCAGGCCAAGACCTGGCCGAGACCAGACGACTCCCCAGCAGTACTCCGTCACGAACTCCTGGATCGGCCGCATGAACTCGCTCGCGTTCGCCAGGGACCGCTCGACGTGGTCGGCGCCGAGCACCTGGCTGCGGACGCGCAGGCCGGTCTCGTAGTTCTCGTTGTCAGCCATCGAATGCTCCGTTCGTGGAGTCCATCGCGCCGCCGAGCTGCGTGAACGCAGCTGCGGCTGCCTGGCGGACGTGGAACGACGCCGCTGCCGCCGCAGCGCCCGGATCGCGACGCTCCATCGCATCGACGATGACGCCGATCTCGTGGATCGACTGCTCCGGCCTGCCCGGCGCGCGCAGAGACTCGTTCCGCAGGACGGCGACGCGCGCCTGAAGTCCCTCGATGATCTGGCGGATCGTCGCGTTGGCCGCCCCGTCGAGCAGCACCTCGTAGAAATGGTTCTTCGCAGCGAGCAGCCCCAGATGGTCGTCGCCGACGTCCGACGCGGCGTCCGTTTTCATCTGCAGCCACGCTTGACGCAGCGCGGCGACCTGCAGGTCGTCGGCTCGCTCTGCGAACTCGCGTGCGGCGGCACCCTCGAGGAGCGCACGCACCTCGTACACTTCCGCGGCCTCCGTCCATGACGGCACGGCGACGATCGCGCCCTTCTGGGGGATCGTCGTGACCAGGCCCTCGGCGGCGAGCTCCCGCAGTGCCTCCCGGATCGTCGTCCGGGAGACGCCGATCCGCTCGACGAGCTCGCGCTCGACGAGCCGCTGCCCGGGGCGGAGGCGCATCGCGATGATCTCCTTCCGCAGCAGGTCGGAGACCTGCTGCCGCACCGGGGCGGCTACCCGCTCGACCTGGCCGGAGAGATCGAGGCCGTCGACCGTCACGCACCACCCGTTTTGTGCTCCATTGCGACCCGCCCTCCGTGTCGTAGGATGACCATGTCGTACGTTTGACTGATCGTCGGACAAAACTACGCCGGTCGCATCGGCAAAGTCAAGAGCCTGCGACCGCGTCGCGACGGAGGCGAAGCGATGAGGTTCGAAGGGAAGGTGGCGCTCGTCACGGGCGGTGCGAGCGGGATCGGCGCGGCGACCGTCGAGCGGTTGGCGGCGGACGGTGCACGCGTCGTTCTGGTCGATGCGAACGGACCGGCAGCGGAGGAGCTCGCGAGACGGGCAGGCGGCGATGTGCATCCGGTACAGGCGGACGTCTCCCTCGAGGACGACGTCGAGCGGTACATGCAGGAGGCGGTCGAGCGATACGGGCGAGTCGACCTCTACCATCTGAACGCGGGCATCGCCGGGGACCCCGTCTCGCTGATGGACGCGTCCGTCGAGGACTTCGACCGCGTGCTCGGGGTCAACGTCCGGGGCGTCTTCCTCGGCCTTCGTGCGGCGTTCCGCCGCTACGCGACGCAGTCGAGCACCGGCTCGATCGTGACGACAGCGTCGATCTGCTCCTTCGGCGGCGGCGCCGACCTCGTCGCTTACCACACGAGCAAGCACGCGCTGCTCGGGCTAACGCGCTCGGCCGCGGTCCTCGGCGGCCCCATCGGCATCCGCGTCAATGCGGTCGCACCGGGGATCGTGCCCACGAACCTGCTCGGGACACCTGCTGTGGCGACGACCGGGAGCGCCGGAACGAACGCACGCGCTCTGCTCGCTCCGCTCCGGCGTCCCGGCGAGCCCGAGGAGATCGCGAACGTCGTCGCGTTCCTGCTGAGCGACGACGCGTCGTTCGTGAACGGCAGCGTGTACTCCGTCGACGGCGGTGCGATCGCCGTGAACCCGGTGCGCCCCTACACGGACTGATCAGGTCTCGAGCGACTCGGCGAGCAGCGTCGCGACGTCGGCGACCCGGAGCCCCGAGCCGACGCTCTTCACGCCGTCGTCGAGCATCACCGTGCAGAACGGGCACGCAACGGCGAGCGTCTCCGCGCCGGTCTGCGTCGCTTCGCGCGCGCGCTCCTCGTTGATGGGGCGGCCGCGCTCCTCCATCCACATGTGCGCGCCGCCGGCGCCGCAACAGAACGTCTGCTTGCCGCTGCGCGCCATCTCGACCGGCCGGCCGATCACGTTGAGCAGCTTCCGCGGCTCGATGCGCACGTCGTTGTGCCGCGCGAGGTAGCAGGAGTCGTGGTACGTGATCGACCCGCCGCCGTTCGCGGGCTGCAGCCGGCCTTCCTCGACGAGCTGCGACAGCAGCTCCGTGTGGTGCATCACCTGATAGTTCCCGCCGAAGTCGCCGTACTCGTTCGCAAGCGTGTTGAAGCAATGCGGGCAACTCGCGACGATCTTGCGCACACGCGCCTCGTTCAGCGTCGCCACGTTCTGCTGCGCGTACTCCTGGAAGACGTACTCGTTGCCCATTCTCCGGGCGGGGTCGCCCGTGCACGCCTCGCGCGGACCGAGGATCGCGAAGTCGACGCCCGCCGCCTGCAACAGCTTCGCCGTCGACTCGGCGGACTTCTTCGCGCGCTCGTCGAACGACGCCGCGCAGCCGACCCAGTACAGGTACTCCGGCGCAGGGTCGCCCGGCTCGAGCACCTTCACACCGAGCTCGGCCGCCCATGCAGCACGTTCGGTCTGTGGCTTGCCCCACGGGTTCGCCGAGCGCTCGACGTCGCGCAGCATCGGCTCCGCTTCCGCGGGGAACTGCGAGTCGACCATCACGCGCGACCGGCGCAGGTCGACGATGTGGTCGATGTGCTCGATCGACACGGGGCACGCCTCGACGCACGCGCCGCACGTGACGCAGTCCCAGATCATCTCCTCCGGCACCGTCGAACCGAGGATCGCCTCGCCGCTCTGCGCGAAGATCGCGTCGCGCACACCCATGATCACGAGCTTCGGGTTCAGGAGCTTCCCCGTCGCGTGCGCGGGGCACGCGTCCTGGCAGCGGCCGCACTCCGTGCAGGAGAAGCCGTCCATGACCTCTTTCTTCGTGAGGTCGAAGATCGTCGCGACGCCGAAGCGCAACTCGTCGTCCGGCACGTCGAAGCGCAGTGGCTCGAGCCGACCCGGCGCGCGGGTCCTCCCCATCCACACGTTCACCGCCGCCGTCGCGATGTGCAGGTGCTTCGACGACGGCAGGTAGCGCATGAAGCCGAGGATGAACGTGAGATGCGCCCACACGAACGCGCGCTCGGCAAGCCCGTGGCTCGGGAACGCCTTCGCGAGGAGCGCCGACAGCGGCCCGACGTGGTCGTTCAACCCCTGCGCGTGCGCTGCCGCGTGCCAGCAGAGGAGCGTCACGACGACGCCGGCGATCATGAAGAGGATGAAGTAGGCGTCGCCGGCATGCGAGCCCGCGAAGCGCTTCGGCCGCACGACCGTGCGGATCACGACGGCGACGGCGACCCCTGCCAGCACCAGCACCACGAGCAGGTCGACGAGCCAGCCGAACCACGTCTGGCGGCCGAGCCACGGCAGCTCCGCGTGCTTGTCGACCGCGGCGATCATCGCCATGAGGATCGTCGGGAGCAAGACGACGAACCCGTAGAAGACGAATGCGTGCGCGACGCCCGGCACGAGGCGCTTCAACAGCTTGCGCTGGCCGAGCACGAGCTCGACCTCGTTCTTCACGCGGACGACGACGTCCGCGGGACGGTCGTTCGGCCTCGCCCGCCGCACCTGGTCGACGAGGAACTTCCCGCGCCGCCAGGTGGCGCTGCCGACGACGAGGAGCAGCACCGCGAGGACGACGGCGCCTATGAGCGCACCTTCCGCAGCTCGGCGCTGATCGCCGGCACGATCTCGTGCAGGTCGCCGATCACGGCGTAGTCGGCGCTCGCGAAGATCGGTGCCTCGGCGTCGTCGTTGATCGCGAGGATCTTCTTCGCGCCCTTCGCGCCCGCGATGTGCTGTGTCGCGCCGCTGATCCCACACGCGATGTAGAGGTCGGCGGAGATCTTCGTGCCCGTCTGCCCCACCTGGTCGGCGTGCGGGCGCCAGCCGGCGCTCGTGACGACGCGCGAGCAGCCGACGGCGCCGCCGAGCAGACCGGCGAGCTCTTCGATGATCGCGAAACCCTCCGCCGAGCCCACGCCGCGGCCGCCGCTGACGACGACCTTCGCGTCGCGGAGCGAGACGCCGCCCGACGACTCGGCGACCGTCTCGAGCACGCGTACCGACGTGTCGGCGTCCGTGGGCAGCGCGAGCGTCTCGACCGGAACCTCGCCGGCGGCGGGCTGCGTGTGCGGTGCGACGCTGAGGATCTTTGGCGAGCCGTGGAGGCGCGCCTCCTCGAGCAGGCTGCCGCCCCAGCGGATGCGGGTCACCGTGTCGCCGTCGATCGCGCTGACGTTCGCCGCGAAGGGCTGGTCGAGCCGCGCGGCGACGTGCGCGAGCAGCTCGTTGCCGCGGTCGGAGCCGGCCGCGACGATTGCGTCCGCGCCCAGCGCCGCTTCGACGAGCGCAGCGGCCCACGCCGCCGGCGCGTACGAGCCGTCGAGGGAGACGGCACGCACGTCGCCGAGCGTCTGTGCAAGCGTCAAGGCCTGGAGCGAGAGCTCGTCGCCCCCGCTCTCCATGAACAGGACGACGCTCATGCAACCCCGAGCGACTGCATCAGCTCGACGACCCTGGGTGCGGCCTCCGGGCCGCGCCCGAGGATCTCGGCCTGCTTGCCCTGGCCCTCGGGCACGACGAGGCGCAGCTTCTCGAGCTTCGGCTCGGGGCGCGCGGGCTCGAGCACCGCGAGCGGCTTGCCCTTCGCACGCAGGCGACCCGGCACCGACGGGTAGCGCGGGAGGTTCAGGCCCTCGAGCACGGTCAGCACCGCGGGACGCGGCACGACGTACACGTCGCGTGCGCCGCCGGCGTCGCGCTCGCAGCGAACGAGCTCGCCCTGCAGCTCGATCTTCTTCAGCCCCGTCACGACCGGGAGGCCGAGCGCGTAGGCGACGCGGATCCCGACCTGATAGTTGCCGGAGTCGGCCGACTCGTTGCCGAAGAGGATCAGGTCGAACGGCTCTTCGGCGCGTACGGCGTCGACGATCGCCGCCGCGGTCGCCTGCGCGTCCCACTCGGTGCCGTCGGTCTTGATCAGGATGCCGCGGTCGGCGCCGGTCGCCATGCAGTCGCGCAGCTGCTCCTCCGCCTCGGCCGGGCCGAGGGTGAGCACGACGGTCTCCCCTCCCTCTGCCTCGACGATCCGGACGGACTCCTCGACGGCGCACTCCTCGTGCGGGGAGATCGTGAAGCCGAGGTGCTTCGTCTCGAGCGCCTGCGCGTCGGCCGTCAGCACCATGCGCCCGCCGGTAATCGGCACCCGCTTGACACAGACGAGCACTCTCACGAGCGGATCCTCGCGTTCTCCGGGTCGAACGGCGCACGCGAGCCGACGATGTCGACCGTGACGGGATACAGCTCGTCCATGTACTGCACGGCGAGCGTCTTGCCCTCGACGGCGTGCTCGGGCGGCAGGTACGTCATCAGGATGTGCTTGCCGAGCGACGGCCCCGCGCCCGCGGAGGTGACGTACGAGCGGCGGCCGTGCGCGTCGACGATCGGCCTGCCGTCGGGCGTCGTCACCGGCTCGCGGCCGAGCGGATAGCGCTTCACGCCTGACTTCGACACGTGGTCGTCGATCGTCAGCGTGCAGAGCCGTGCGACGGGCTCCGACGCACGGTGCGCGACGTGCGCCTCCTTGCCGACGAAGTCCTCGCCCTTCACCTTCCACCACGCCATGTCCGCCTCGACGACGTTGTAGTCGGCGTCGAGCTCGGCACCGAACGCGCGGTACGCCTTCTCCAGGCGACCGGTCGTGCCGTAGACGCCGATGCCGGCGGGGACGATGCCGTGCGGCTGCCCCGCCTCCCACACCGCGTCCCAGAGGCGCGCGCCGTTCTCCATCGGCACGTAGAGCTCCCAGCCGAGGTCGCCGACGTACGAGATGCGCGATGCGAGCACCGTCAGGCCGCCCACGTCGAGGTCCTTCCAGGTGCTGAACGGGAAGCCGTCGTTCGAGACGTCGTCGCTCGTGAGCGACGAGAGGATGTCGCGCGCCCGCGGCCCCCAGAGCCCGACGGTGCACCACGTCGAGGTGAGGTCGTCGATCGTCGCGGAGCCGTCGGCGGGCAGATGGTCGGCAAACCATTTCTTGTCGGCCATGCCGTGCGCGCCGCCGGTGACGACGCGGAACGTCTCGTCGTCCATCTTCATGATCGTCAGGTCACTCTTGAAGCCGCCGCTCGGCGTCAGCACCGGCGTGTAGATCACGCGGCCGGCCGGCACGTTCATCTGCCGCGCGGACACTTTCTGCACTGCGTCGAGCGCGCCCGGGCCCTTCACGTCGAAGATGCAGAACGCGGTGAGGTCGAACATCGCGGCGCGGTCGCGCATCGCGAGATGCTCGGCGTTGATGATCGGCGACCACCAGCGCGCGTCCCACTCGTGCTCGCGCGGGGCGACGCCGTACTCGTCGACGAGGTGCGCGTTCGACTCGTACCAGTGTGGCCGCTCCCAGGCCGCCGCCTCGTAGAAGACCGCGCCGAGCGCCTCCTCCCGCGCGTGGAACGGCGAGACGCGCACGCCGCGATTCGAAGCCCACTGCTCCGAGGGGTGCACGATCCCGTACGTCTTGTTGAAGCCCTCCGATGCGCGCGCGTCGATATTCGCCTGCGTGCGCTGCTCGTCGTAGAAGCGCGCGATGTCGGACGACTGCAGGTCGATCTCCGACTCGCCGTTCGTCATCCACTCGGCGACGGCGCGCCCGACGCCGGGCCCCTCCTTCACCCAGACCGCCGCGGCCGACCAGAGGCCCTTCACCTCGGGCGTCTCGCCGAGCAGCGGCAGACCGTCCGGCGTCAGCGAGAGCAGGCCGTTGATCGCGTACTTGATCCCGACCGACTCGTCGCCGAGCACCTCCGGCACGAGCTGCAGCGCGTGCTCGAGCTGCAGCTCGAAGTCCTCCTGTGTGAACGGCAGCTCGGTCGGCGTGAGCGACGCCTCCTCGATCGACGGGATCTCGTCGGGGTCGTGGAGGATCGGCCGGTGGGCGTACGAGCCGACCTCGAGGCCCTGCCCGTCCTGGCGCTCGTACATGTTCGTGTCCATGTCGCGCACGATCGGGAACTCGATCGCGCTCGTCGACGAGAGAAACCGCGGCACGGGGCCGACGTCGATCATCTGGTGCACCGCCGGCGTGAGCGGGATCGAGGCACCGGCCATGCGCGCGATGCGCGGGCTCCACACGCCGCACGCGATCACGACGACATCCGCCGCGACGTCGCCGCGGGACGTGCGCACGCGCTTGACGCGCCCGTCCTCGACGTCGATGCCGAGCACCTCTGTGTTCGGGAAGATCTGCACCGCGCCGAGCTCCTGCGCACGCTCGCGCATGATCGTGCCGAACCGCAGCGAGTCGACGACCGCGACCGACTTCGTGTAGAAGCCGCCGACGAGCACCGACTCGTCGATGAACGGGACGAGCTCCTTGATCTCGGCCGGCGTCACGAGCTTCACGTCGTCGATCCCCCACGACTTCGCCGACCCCATGCGGCGGCGGAGCTCCTCCATCCGCTCCTCCGTGCGCGCGACCTCGATGCCGCCGCTCTCGATCAGCGTGCCGGCGTCGCGGTACTGGCGCATCGAGTCGAGCGTCAGCTGCGTCATCTCCTTCGAGTGGTCGACCGGAAAGATGAAGTTCGAGGCGTGCCCGGTGGAGCCGCCCGGATTCGGGAACGGCCCCTTGTCGAGCTGGACGAGGTCGCGCCAGCCGAGCTCTGCGAGATGGCCGATCAGGCTGTTGCCGACGATGCCGCCGCCGATCACGACGGCGCGGGCGGTGCTCGGGAAATCGCTCACGTTGGGTTCCTCACACGGTCAGGAGCACGCGGGTCATCGCCTGCTCGAAGTCCTGGACATGGGCGCGCATCGTCTCGGCGGCGCGCCCGCCGTCGCCGTCGCGGATCGCCTCGAGCAGCGCGCGGTGCGCGTCGACGGCCTCCTCGAGCTCGGTCGCATGGTCGAGTGCCATCGACCAGATGCGGAGCGCGAGCACGTAGTACTGCGAGAGCGTCGCCGCGAGCAGCTCGTTGTGCGCTGCGCGGTAGACGGCGCCGTGGATCCGCTCGTCGAGGGCCATCAGCTCGCGGTCGTCGCGACCGTGCCGTGCGAGGTCCTCGAGCAGCTCCTCGATCTCCGCCCGGTCGGCGTCCGTGGCCCGCTCGGCGGCGAGCCGCGCGGCCTCCGGCTCGAGCACGAGCCGCACCTCGGAGAGGCGGGCGAGCTCCCGCACGTCGACGCCCGTCACGAACATCCCGCGCCGCGGGTAGACCTCGACGAGCCGCTCGTGCGCGAGCCGGCGGAGCGCCTCCCGGACCGGCGTCCGGCCGATCCCGAGCCGCTCCATCAGCTCCGGCTCCTCGATCACGGCGCCCGGCGCGAGCTCGAGCGAGACGATCAGCTCCCGGATCGCCTGATATGCCTTGTCCGCGAGCGAGACCGGTTGGATCGTTCGAGGCATTGACATATACTAGTCATATTCTTGATGTAGATCACCGAAAGGACTGAATCGTGGCGACGCAGATGCCCTCCTCCCTCGAGATCGCGCAGGAGGCGGAGCTCCGCCCGATCGGCGAGATCGCCGCGGCCGCCGGCCTTCTCCCGGAGGAGATCGAGCCGTACGGCCGCTACAAGGCGAAGATCGACCTCGGTGTGCTCGAGCGGCTCGCCGGCAAGGCCGACGGCAAGCTGATCGACGTCACCGCGATCACGCCGACGAAGGCCGGCGAGGGGAAGACGACGACGTCGGTGTCGCTCACGCAGGGCCTCGGGCACATCGGCAAGAACCCCGTGCTCTGCCTGCGCGAGGCGTCGCTCGGCCCCGTCTTCGGGATCAAGGGCGGCGCGGCCGGCGGCGGCTACACGCAGGTCGTCCCGATGGAGGACATGAACCTCCATTTCACCGGCGACATCCACGCGATCGGCGCCGCGAACAACCTGCTCGCCGCTCTGCTCGAGGCGCACATCCTCCACGGCAACAAGCTCGGGATCGACGCGCTCTCGATCAGCTGGCGCCGCTGCCTCGACATCAACGACCGCGCGCTCCGCGACGTCGCGATCGGGCTCGGCGGCCGCGCGAACGGCTACGTCAGGCAGACCGGCTTCGACATCACCGCCGCGTCCGAGGTGATGGCGATCGTCGCCGTCGCCTCCGACCTCCAGGACCTGCGGCAGCGGCTCGGCGCGATCACCGTCGCGCAGAACTTCGACGGCGAGCCCGTCACGGCGGAGCAGCTGCAGGCGGCCGGCGCGATGACCGTGCTGCTGAAGGACACGATCAAGCCGAACCTCGTGCAGACCCTCGAGGGCCAGCCTGCGCTCATCCACTGCGGGCCGTTCGCGAACATCGCGCACGGCAACAGCTCGCTCGTCGCCGACCGCGTGGCGCTGAAGCTCGGCGACTACGTCGTCACCGAGAGCGGCTTCGGCTCGGACATGGGCATGGAGAAGTTCTTCCACATCGTCTGCCGCGCCGGGAAGCTCCGCCCCGACGCGGTCGTGCTCGTCGCGACGGTGAAGGCGCTCAAGCATCACGCGGGGGACCCGGATGGCGGCGTCGAGGCGATCGAGGCCGGCGCGGCGAACCTCGCGCGCCACATCGGCATCGTGCGCGAGTTCGGCATCAACCCGGTCGTCGCGGTGAACCGCTTCCCGAATGACTCCGAGGAGGACATCGACCGCGTGCGCACGCTCGCGCTCGAGGCCGGCGCGTACGCCGCCGAGGTGAACGACGGCTTCTCGCAGGGCGGCGCCGGCGCATCGGCCCTCGCGGAGGCGGTCGTCGCCGCGGCGAACGAGCCCTCGAAGTTCGACTTTCTCTATCCGCTCGACGCGCCGATCGAGCAGAAGATCGAGGCGATCGCGAAGCGCGTCTACGGCGCCGACGGCATCTACCTGCTGAAGACGGCGAAGGACAAGATCCAGCAGTTCAACAAGGCGGGCCTCGACAAGCTGCCGATCTGCATGGCGAAGACGCACCTCTCGCTCTCGCACGACGCCGCGTTGACGAACGCGCCGACCGGCTTCACGGTCACGGTCCGCGACCTGCGCGCCTACACGGGCGCCGGCTGGATCGTCGCTCTCTGCGGCGACATGCAGACGATGCCGGGCTACGGCTCGAGCCCAGCAGCCTTCAACGTCGACATCGACGAGGACGGCACGACGGTGGGGCTCTTCTGATCTTGGCGGCGGCGGGATTCAGGGGTACGGTGGAGCGGTGACAGCGGTGGCCGACACCGCCGCGGCCTTCGGCCACGAGGTCGATCGCAGCGGCGAGCCTCTGATCCGCGTCGAAGGCGTCTGGAAGATCTTCGGGCGCAACGCCGATCGCGTCATCGGCACGCCCGACGCCGATCTCCCCCGCGCCGAGCTGCGCGAGAAGCACGGCTGCGTCGCCGCCGTGCGCAACGTCTCGTTCGAGGTGTGGCCGCGCGAGGTGTTCGTCGTCATGGGCCTCTCCGGCTCCGGCAAGTCGACGCTCGTGCGCACGCTCATCCGCCTGATCGAGCCGACCGCCGGGCGCATCGAGATCGCCGGGAAGGACGTGACGGCGGCGAGCGCCGACGAGCTGCGCCAGATGCGGCGTCACACGTCGTCGATGGTCTTCCAGCACTTCGGCCTGCTCGCGCACCGACGCGTCGTCGACAACGTCGCGTTCGGCCTCGAGATCCAGGGCGTGCCCAAGGCGGAGCGCCTGAAGAGGGCGGAGCAGGTGCTGCGGCTCGTCGGCCTCGAGGACTCCGGCAACCAGTTCCCCGACCAGCTCTCGGGCGGCATGCAGCAGCGCGTCGGCCTCGCGCGCGCGTTCGCGGTCGAGCCGAAGGTGATGCTCTACGACGAGCCGTTCAGCGCGCTCGACCCGCTGATCCGCCGCGACATGCAGGACGAGGTGATCCGCCTGCAGTACGAGACCGGCAAGACGATGGTCTTCATCACCCACGACCTGCCGGAGGCCCTTCGCCTCGGCGACCGCATCGCGATCATGCGAGACGGTGCGATCGTCCAGCTCGGGACGCCGGAGGAGCTCGTCGGCTCGCCGGCGGACGAGTACGTCGAGAATTTCGTGCGCGACATCCCGCGCAGCCACGTGCTGACGCTGCGCTGGATCATGCGCGCGCCGAAGCCGGGCGAAGAGGACGGCCCGAAGCTCGACGTACGCACGACCGTGCGGAACGCGATCCCGGCGATCGTCGCGAGCGAGCGCCCCGTCTGCGCGGTCGAGGGGGACAAGATCGTCGGCGTCGTCGACAACGACTGCGTCCTCACCGCCATCGCGGGCGAGAGCTAGTGAGCGCAGCGCAGGCAGCCGGCTCGCTCGCGGCACCTGCGCCGGCGGTCTGGTGGCGCGGTCGCACGGGTGCCGCCGTCGGCGTCGCGATTGCCATCGTCGTCGCGTACTTCATCTGGAAGAACACGCTGCCGTGGCCGGCCGCGCTGACGTGGAACTCGCTCTCGCACGACCTCGACAACTTCCAGGCGTGGCTCTCCAACAACCGCAACGTGCCGCACCCGAGCATCGTCTTCCGCCTCTTCAACTGGATCGCGAGCTTCCTCGACAACCTCGTCGGCTGGCTGACGTCGCTTCTCTTCAAGCTTACGTGGGCCGGAACCGTCGCATTCGGGACGCTCGTGGTGCTCCGCTTCGGCGGCAGGCGCGCGGCGGCGATCGTGCTCGCCGCGTTCGTCGCCTTCGCCGCCGCGGGACTGTGGGACCCGGTCGTGCGGACGTTCGCGCTCACGTTCGCCTCGGTCGGCCTGTCACTCGCGATCGGGATCCCGCTCGGCATCTGGGCGGGGCGCTCCGACCGCTTCCAACGCGTCGTCACGCCGGTGCTCGACGCGATGCAGATCATCCCGGCGTTCGCGTACCTCATGCCGATCGTGATTCTCTTCTCCGTCGGTCCCGGCGCCGCCGTGGCGACGACGCTCATCTACGCCGTCCCGCCCGCGATCCGGATCACGGCGCTCGGCATCCGCAGCGTGCCGACGAACACGGTCGAGGCGGCGGAGGCGCTCGGCGCGACGCGCATGCAGACGCTGCTGAAGGTGCAGCTTCCGCTCGCGCGGCGGCTGCTGCTGCTCTCCGTGAACCAGACGATCCTCTTCGCGCTGTCGATGGTCGTGATCGCCGGGCTGATCGGCGGCGAGGGCCTCGGCAACGTCGTCACGAGCGGCCTCTACTCGAGCCCCGCACTCGCGCTCGTCGCGGGCTTCGCGATCGTGATCATGGCGATCGCGCTCGACCGTGCGACGGAGGCGATGGCGAACCGCACCGATCCCGCACACCGGCATCTCACCGAAGGCAAGAAACGGCGGCTGCGGCTCTACACCGCGGTGTGCGCGGCGGCGGTCGGGGTCACTGTCGGGCTCGGTTACGCGTTCGGGGCGGCGAGCTCGTGGACGCGCTGGACGATCCAGGACTGGCTGCTCCGCCAGGTGCAGAGCGCGCTCGACTACGTCCAGAACCCGGGCACGTTCGTGTTCCACATCACGAGCCCGATCGGGAACTTCCTCGTGCAGTACGGGCTCGGGCCGCTGCGCACCTTCTTCGTCGAGACCCCGTGGCCCGCGATGACGTTCGGGCTGGCGGTGATCGCGTACTTCCTCTCCGGCCTGCGCCCGGCGATCGTGACGCTCGCGATGCTCGCGACCATCGGCGTGTCGAACGAGTGGACGAACGCGATGGACACGCTGTCGCAGGTGCTCGTGGCGACGGTGTTCACGCTGATCGTCGGCATCCCGCTCGGCGTCTGGGCCGCTGAGAGCGGACGCGCGCGGCAGGTGATGCGGCCCGTGCTCGACGTGCTGCAGACGCTGCCGCAGCTCGTCTACATCATCCCGTTCATCTATCTGATGCCCGTGTCGATCGTGCCGGGCGTGCTCGCGTCGGTGCTGTACGCCGCACCCGTCGTGATCCGCCTCGTGGAGGCGGGGATCCGCGAGGTCTCGCCGCACCCGGTCGAGGCGGCCGGCGCGTTCGGCGCGACGCGGCTTCAGATCCTGCTCAAGGTCAAGATCCCGATGGCGCGCGACGCGATCATGCTCGGCGTCAACCAGGGGATCATCATGGTGCTCGCGGTCGTCGTGATCGCAGGGCTCGTCGGCTCCGGCGCGCTCGGCTACGACGTGGCACAGGGGCTGCAGCAGAGCCTGTTCGGGCAAGGCGTCCTCGCGTCGCTCGCGATCCTCGCACTCGGGATCGCGCTCGACCGCGTCACGCAGGGCCGCAGACCGAAACGGCTCGACGGAGTCACATAGAGATGAACAACGAGTGGAGACGAAAGGGAGGCAGGATGAAGGTGCGTGCAGGAGGGCTGGCCGTGATGGCGATCGCCGTCGCGGCCGTGGTGGGTGTCGGCAGCGCCGCCGCGAAGCATCAGGCGGCCTGTGGGACCGTGACGCTGAACCAGCAGGCGTGGGCGGGCTCGGAGGCGAACACCTACGTCGCGAAGAACGTGCTCGAGTCGATCGGCTGCACGGTGAAGATCTCGAACATCGCAGAGGTGCCCGTCTACCAGGCGATGGCCGACGGCAAGACGGACGCGGTGCTCGAGGACTGGGGCCACGTGCCGCAGCAGCAGCAGTACGTCGCCAAGCAGAAGACCGTCGTCGCCGAAGGGCCGAACGGCGTCACCGGGATCATCGGCTGGTTCATCCCGACGTATCTGATGAAGCAGCATCCGGAGTTCAAGACGTGGAAGGGCCTGAAGGGCAAGGAGACGCTCTTCAAGAGCCCCGAGTCCGGCTCGCAGGGGATGTTCCTCGGCGGCGACCCGTCGTATCAGCAGAAGGACAAGACGCTGATCACGGCGCTCCACCTGAACTTCAAGTTCGTGAGCGTCGGCGCCGAGCCGGCACAGGTCGCACGGTGGACGCAGCTCTACAAGCAGGGCAAGCCGGTGATCTTCTACTGGTACGACCCGCAGTACCTGAACGCGCAGTACAAGCTCTCGCAGGTTCAGCTTCCGCCGCGCTTCAAGGGCTGCCAGGACGACGAGAAGCAGGGCGGCAATCCCGCGAAGTACGCGTGCTCGTATCCGAGCTACACGCTCGAGAAGTTCTTCAGCGCGAAGTTCGCGAAGAGCGGCTCGCCCGCCGTGGGTGTGCTGAAGCGGTTCAGCTGGTCGAACGCCGACCAGAACTCCGTCGCCGGAGCGATCGCCGGGAAGCACGTCGACCCGGACAAGGCCGCGAAGGCGTGGATCGCCGCGAACAAGGCGAAGGTCAACAAGTGGCTCGGTAAGTAAGCGGCGCTGCGCGCCGTTGTGTTCCGGAGGGGCGGCCGTCGTGCCGCCCCTCCGTCTTTCCGCCGAGGGGTTCGCGCGCGCGTGCCGAACGTCATGCGGTGGAGATCGTGGACAACTGGTTCATCGGACATCTGCGGGGTCGCCCTCGCCGCCGCCGGCTCGAGGAGATCCTGTTCGACCGGCGCGCGCGCAGCCTCGACATCGAGTCGCTCGTCGAGCACATCTCGCAGCTCGAGGACGAGGTCGCCGAGCTCGTCGCCCGGCTCGCGCGCGGCGCGCAGCCGGCGCGGCCGCCGGGCCACGTGCTCTTCCTCCCGACGGCCGACGGCTACGAGGTGATCGAGGCCGACGACGACCCACCGCACGTCGGGCAGCTGATCCTGCTCGAGCACGGTTGCTTCCGCGTGCAGAGGGCGGGCCGGTCGCCGTTCCCGCGCGACCGGCGCGTCTGCCTCTTCCTCGAGGCCGAGCCGCGGCTCGACTGAGCGTTACGCCCGGTCCGCCGCCTGCTCGAGCACGTCGATCTCGATCTTCTTCATCTGCAGCATCGCCTCCATCGCGCGCTGCGCCCTTCCCCGGTCCGGGTCGCCGAGCAGCTCCTTCAGCCGGCGCGGCACGACCTGCCACGAGAGGCCGAAGCGATCCTTGAGCCAGCCGCACGGGCCTTCTTCGCCGCCGTCGGTGAGGGCGTGCCAGTAATGGTCGACCTCGGCCTGGTCGTCGCAGTCGATCACGAACGAGATCGCCTCGGTGAACGGCGTGTGCGCCGGGCCGCCGTTCAGCGCGACGAACTGCTGCCCTTCGAGCTCGAACGACACCGTCATCGCGGCGCCTTCCGGCCCGGGCCCGGCTGGGCCGTAGCGGGCGACGTGCGTGATCTTCGAGCTCGGGAAGATCGACGCGTAGAACGCCGCGGCATCTTCGCCCTGCGTGTCGAACCAGAGGAACGGCGTCAGCTTCGGCATCGCGGCTACGACGCCGGCTCGACGACGATGAGCGAGTTGCCGTCCGGGTCACGCAGCCAGAACATCGGCGGCACCGGGCCGCCCCAGCGCGTGACGTCGTCGTCGACGTCGACGCCTGCTGCCTTCAGCGTGGCGTGGTCGGAGTCGACGTCGGAGGTGTCGAGGCAGATGCCGGTCTGGCTTCCACCGGCGTCCGTTCCGGGAGGCGGCGGCGCGAGGGCGATCGTCGTCGGGGTGCCCTGCAGCGCGACCTCGACCCAGCGCATCCCTTCGCCCATGGGCGTGTCGACGACCTTCTCGAAGCCGAGCTTGCCGACGTAGAAGTCGATTGCGCGATCGGTGTCGGCGACCGTGACGCATACGCGTCCGACCTGCGCGAGGTTGAGCTTGGACATCGGAGCCTCCTGCTCGTCGTGGTGTTCAACTACGACGCCCGCGGACGCCAAAACTCATCGCTCCGCGTCAGGCGCTGCGGAGGATCCGCCGCATCACGGCGTCGTACTCGTCGAGGCCGTCCCGGTACAGGCGCGCTTCGGGACCCGCGGCAATGCCGACGCGCTCGGGGATGACGCCCCAGACGGCGACCTTCTCAGCCTTCCACCAGGCGACCGCCTCCTCGAGGTCGTTCGTCCCGAGTCGCGCTGCGGCGATCACGACGCCGCGCGGCGTGCGTGCGGGGATCATCTCGAGCGTGACGGCGACCCGCGCGTACTCGACGCCGCCGGCCCGCGTCGGGATGACGACCGCGTCGGCCGAGTCGATCGCGGACTGCACGAGCCGCTCGTCGCCGGGCGGCGTGTCGACGACTCCCATGCCCTCGTGGCGGCTCATCGCCCGGGTCAGCGTCCGCTCGGACGGCGCCTCGACGACGGTCACGCCGTCGATGGGGCGCTCCTCGAGCCACTCCGCCGAGGACGCCTGACGGTCGGCGTCGATCAGCAGCACCGGGTCGTAGCCGCGCGAGGCCGCGACGGCGGAGAGGTAGACGGCGGTCGTCGTCTTGCCGACACCACCCTTGAGATTCGTCACGACGATGTTCATGCGGAGGCCCAGTTTAGTGCCGCGGCCCCTCCGTCGCCCGGTTGTCACTCGCTGTCCCGCGTCGTGTCGGCAGAATGCGCGCGATGACGACAACGCACCCGATCGTCGACACGTCTGCAGCGCGCGCACTGGGCGAGGCGCTGCGCCGCGTCGACTACTCCGAGGACGGCGTCTGCCGGCTGCTCGGCGAGGACGCGTACTCGATCGACGCGGACGACGCGGGCGTCCGCGACCGCCGGCTGCCCGACTCGCGGCTCGGGATCGTCGTCCGCACCTTCTTCCTCCAGCTCCCGGTCCCGGCCGAGGCGCTCGCGCATGCGATCGGCCGGCGCGGGGTCGAGGCGCTCGAGGCCACGGCGCTCGCCGAGGTCGGAGACGACGAAATCCTCTCGCGCGTGCGGATCCTCCCCGTCGGCGACCTGCTCGTCGCCTCGGACGGCGACACGAGCTACCAGGGCGACGATCCCCCGGACTACGTCTCCGCCTACACCCCCACGTCGAAGCTGTGCGACTCGCTGAGCCCGCGCCCCCGCGTCGAGCGCGCGCTCGATGTCGGCACGGGCAGCGGCGTCCAGGCGCTGCTCGCGGCGCGCCACGCACGCGAGGTCGTCGCGACGGACGTGAACCCGCGCGCGCTCGCCTACACCGAGCTGAACGCGGCGCTCAACGGCTTCACGAACATCGACTGCCGCGCGGGCAGCATGTTCGAGCCCGTCGAGGGCGAGACGTTCGACCTGATCACCTGCAACGCGCCGTTCGTCGTGTCGCCGGAGAACAAGTGGGCGTACCGCGACAGCGGCCTGCCGGCGGACGAGGTGTCGGAGCGGATCGTCGCGGCTGCCGCGGAGCATCTCGCCGAGGGCGGGTACGCGACGCTGCTCGTGAGCTGGATCGCGCGCGACGCGAACGACCCGGAGGAGCGGCCCCTCGCATGGGTCGCTGACACCGGCTGCGACGCCTGGATCCTCCCGATCTTCGGGCTCGATCCGCTCGGGCATGCGGCGCGCTGGAACAACCATCTGGCCGGCGCCGACGACGATGCGTTCCACGCCGCGCTCGACGACTGGACGGACTACCTCGAGGGGCTCGGCGTCGAGATGGTGAGCGAGGGCGCGGTGCTGCTGCACAAGCGTCCCGGCACGGGGCACTCGGCGCGCGTCGACGCGATCGACGACGACGCGCTCGACCATGCGGGCGACCAGATCCAGCGTGCGTTCGCCGCACGGGCGCGGCTCTCGGAGCTCGGGAAGGCGGGGGAGCTGCTCGACGCACGCCTCGCGATCGGCGCCCCGATCCGCCTCGAGCGCGAGCTCGAGCCGGGCGGCGGTCGCCCCGGCGTCTCGGTCGCCGAGGTCGAGATGTCCGAGGGGACGAACCCGACGGTCGAGGCGTCGACGCACGTGCTCGACGTCGTGGCCGCGCTCGACGGCGGGACGAAGCTCTCCGACGTCGTGGCCGGCGTCGCGGAGAAGCTCGGCCTCTCCGAGAAGCAGGCGGCGGAGCTGCGCCAGGAGTCGCTGGAGCTGATGCGCGAGCTGCTCGAGCTCGGCGCGCTCGTCTTCCACTAGCGCTACGCGCGGACGCGCTCGCCCTTGGGGTCGTACAGCGGCTCCGCGCGCACCTCTGCCGGGATCCACTCGCCGAAGATGTCGACCGCGACCTGTGTGCCGGGCTCGGCGTGCGCGGCGGGGACGTATGCGAGCGCGATGCTCGCACCGACTGCATAGCCGTAGCCGCCGCTCGTCACGCGGCCGACGATCTCGCCCGCAGCGGTGCGCACCGGCTCCGACCCGAGCGCGATTGCGCGCGGGTCGGCGAGCACGAGACAGACGAGCTTCTGCGCCGGCTCGCCGCCGAGCGCGTCGCGTCCGACGAACTCGCCCTTGTCGGGCTTCACCGCGAACGCGAGCCCCGCCTCCGCCGGCGTCGTCTCCGAGTTGAGGTCGCTCCCCCACGCGCGGTAGCCCTTCTCGAGCCGCAGCGAGTCGATCGCGCGGTAGCCGCCCGGCGTCACGCCGTCGACGCACAGCCGGTCCCACAGCGCGAGCCCGTACTCGGTTGGGCAGTAGAGCTCCCAGCCGAGCTCGCCGACATACGTGACGCGTGACGCGATCGCCTGCACGGGCCCGATCGACACCTCGCGCGACTGCATGTACGGGAAGTCGAGGTCGAGTACATCGCGCACCTTCGGCCCCCAGAGGCAGAAGCACGCGTACGCGGACGTCACGTCGTTCACGTGCACCGAGCCGTCCCGCGGCGCGTGCTTCACGAGCCATGCGCGGTCGTGCGTGCCGAATGCCGTGCCCGTGACGAGCAGGAAACGCTCGTCGTCGCGCCGCGTCACCGAGAGATCCGCCTCGATCCCGCCGCTCGCGTTCAGAAGCTGCGTGTAGACGATCGTCCCGACCGGACGGTCGATGCGATTCGCACACATCCGCTCGAGGAACGCGAGAGCGCCGGGGCCGGCGACCTCCAGCTTCGAGAAGCTTGACTGGTCGAAGAGCGCCACCGACTCGCGTGCGGCGCGCGCCTCGACCTCGATCGCCGGCGACCAGTTCTCACCGGCCCACCCGCGCGGACGCAGCGACGGGTCGCCGCCGGACGCATTCGACTCGTACCAGTTGACGCGCTCCCAGCCGCCCTTCTCGCCGAAGGCCGCGCCGAGCTCCTTGTGCCGCGCGTACGCCGGCGAGACGCGCAGCGGCCGGCCTGCCTGCTTCTCCTCGCCGGGGTACTTGATGTCGTAGTACTGCGAGAGCGACTCGTACGAGCGCGCGAGCGTGTACGCCTGGCTTCGGTACTGCCGCCCGAAGCGGCGCACGTCGAGCGGCCACACGTCCCACTCCGGCTTGCCGTCGACGATCCACTCCCCCATCACCTTGCCGATGCCGCCTGCACCGGCGAGCCCGTGCGCGCAACCGCCCGCAGCGACCCAGAACCCGGGGACGTCGGTCTCGCCGAGCAGGAAGTCGGCGTCGGGCGTGAACGCCTCCGGCCCGTTGAAGAACATCTTCACCTCGGCGGTCTCCATCGCCGGGACGCGGCGAATCGCGTTCGTGAAGAGCTCCTCCATCCGCTCCCACTCCTCGGGCAGCAGCTTCGCCTCGAAGCCGGGTGGGATCCCCTCGAGCGCCCACGCCGCGGGCTTGCGCTCGTAGCCGCCCATCACGAGGCCCCCGACCTCGGTGCGGAAGTAGATGAGATTGTCGGGATCGCGAAGGGTCGGCAGCGGCTCGAGCGCGGGCGCGAACGGCTCGGTGATCAGGTACTGGTGACCGAAGGGGATGATCGGCAGGTCGACGCCGACGAGCCGCGCGACCTCGGGCGCGTACATGCCCGATGCGTTGACGACGACCTCGCACTCGATGCGGCCCTTGTCGGTCTCGACGGCGACGACGCGCCCGTCGCGCGTCTCGATGCCCGTCACGGTCGTCCGCGTCTCGATCCGGGCGCCGAGGCGGCGTGCCGCGTCGGCGAGCGAGAACGTGAGCTGCGACGGGTCGAGGTAGCCGTCGTCGGGGATGAACGCAGCGGCGACGACGCCGTCCGTGCTCATCGGCGGGAAGAGCGCCTGTGCCTCCTCCGGCGAGACGATCTCCATCGGCAGCCCGAACGTCTTCGCCCACGACGCCTGCCGGCGAATCTCCTCGAGGCGCGCCTGCGACGACGCGAGCCGTAGGCCGCCGAGCTGGTGCCACCCGGGGTCGTTCCCGGTCAGCTCCTTCAGCTCGGCGTAGAGCCCGACGGAGTACTGCATCAGCTTCGTCAGCGAGAGTGACGAGCGCAGCTGTCCGACGAGACCGGCCGAGTGCCACGTCGAGCCGTGCGTCAGCTGGTACTGCTCGACGAGCAGCGAGTCCGTCCAGCCGAGCTTCGCGAGGTGGTACAGGGTCGAGCAGCCGATGACGCCGCCGCCGATCACCACCGCCCGTGCGCGCTCCGGCATCACCGCGTCGAGTATCCCACGCTCGTAGGATCGGCCTGTGTCCCTTCAGCCCGTGCTCGAGACCGTCCCCGAGCTGCGCAACGCGCAGCACGTCGAGCCGCTGCCGGGGGGGCTGACGAATCAGAACTACAAGGTCGTGACGCCGAACGGCTCGTACGTGATCCGGATCTCGCACAAGGACTCGAGCCTCCTGGCGATCGACCGGGAGAACGAGCTGCACAACACGATCGCGGCAGCCGAAGCCGGCGTCGGCGCGCCGTTCGTCGCCGCGTTGCCCGAGCACGACGCGCTCGTGATCGGCTTCCTCGAAGGGCGAGCGCTGACACCGGACGATCTCCGCGAGCGCAACGAGCTGATCCCGCTCGTCGCCGACGCCTGCCGGCGGCTGCACGCGGCGCGTCCTTTCCTCGAGAGCTTCGACATGTTCGAGATCCAGCGGCGATACCTCGGCGTCGTGCGGGAGCGCGAGTTCCAGCTGCCGCGCCGGTATCTCGAGTTCGAGCCGCAACTGCGCGCAGTCGAGCACGCGCTCGCGGCTCGTCCTGAGGAGAAGCGGCCGTGCAACAACGACCTGCTCGCGGAGAACTTCATCGAGGGCGGCGGCGAGTTGAAGCTGATCGACTACGAGTACTCCGGGAACAACGAGCCGTCGTTCGAGCTCGGGAACATCTGGAGCGAGTCGAACCTGTCGCTCGCGCAGCTCGACGAGCTCGTCGCGTGCTACTGGGGCGCGCCGCTGCGCAGCAAGGTCGCGCGGGCGCGGCTGTGGGGGCTCGTCGCGAAGTACGGCTGGATGCTCTGGGCGTCGATCCAGGACGGCGTCTCCGAGCTCGACTTCGACTTCTGGGCGTGGGGCCTGGAGAAGTACGACCGGGCGGTCGCGGAGTTCGACTCGCCCGACTTCGAGCGCCTCCTCCACGAGGTTCGCACGGACGACTGATCGTGTTATCGTTCACCTTTAGGTGAACCGTTCAGCGCAGCTCGACCGCAGCTTCCTCGCACTCTCCCATCCGGTGCGCCGCGCGATCGTCCGACGGCTCGCCGCAGGTCCCGCGACCGTCGGCGAGGCCGCCCGGGACGCGACGGTGTCGAAGCCGGCCGTGACCAAGCATCTGAAGGTGCTCGAGGAGGCCGGGGTGATCCTCCGGCGGGTCGAGGGGCGCACGCACGTGCTCAGCCTCAGGCCCCGCCCGCTCGCCGACGCAGAGCAATGGCTGGAGTTGCATCGCACCCTCTGGGAGGCGAAGCTCGACGCCGTCGAGCGCCACCTGAGGAAGGGACCGACGACATGACACCCCCCGTGCTGCGAGTGCAGCGCCGCATCGCCGCACCGCCCGAGGCCGTCTTCGACGCCTGGACCCATCCCGACGTCCTCCGCGACTGGTGGTCGGCATCCCCCGAGCTACGTCCCGGCTCGATCGAGGTCGATCTCCGGGTCGGTGGCCGCTACCGGCTCACCATGGTCGACGCCGACGGCGTGGAGCACGTCGCGTTCGGCGAATACGTCACCGTGAGCAGGCCGGAGCGCCTTGCGTTCACGTGGAGCTGGGAGGAGAGCCATGCGGACGCCGTCGACGGCAACGGCACGCTCGTCGAGGTGGAGTTCACACCCGACGGTGACGGGACGCTCGTCACCCTGACGCACACCGGCTTCAGATCGGAGGAGTCGCGCACGAGTCACGAGCGCGGCTGGACCGGCTGTCTCGACAGCCTCGAGAGGAGGATGCAGCAATGAGCACCGACCTGCGTTTCCCGAATGAGAGCCCCGAATACCGACAGGCGCGCGACGAGCTTCGCGACGCCGAAGTCGAGCTGCGCCGTCGCACCGAGGCCGTCGCCGCGCAGCGTCGTGCACTCCCGCTGGGCGGCGAGATCCCCGACGATTACGTCTTCGAGGAGTGGGACGCCGCAACCGCCGAGGTGCGGCCGGTGCGGCTCTCCGAGCTCTTCGCGGACGGCCAGGACACCCTCCTCCTCTACAGCTTCATGTTCGTTCCTGGCGCAGCCGGCGGCCCGACCGACGCGCCGTGCCCGTCATGCACGTCGATCATCGACGCGGTGGACGGCGCCGTTCCCCATCTGACGCAGCAGGTGAGCTTCGCGATCTCGGCCAAGGCACCGGTCGAGCGCCTTCGCGCGCACGCGGGCGTCCGGGGCTGGCAGCATGCGCGCCTGCTCTCTTCGCGCGGCTCGACGTACAACCGCGACTACGGTGCGGAGGACGAGCAGGAGAGCCAGTTCCCGCTGCTGACCGTCTTCGTCCGGCGCGACGGGAAGATCCACCACTTCTGGACGAGCGAGCTCTGGTGGGCGCCGCGCGACGAAGGCCAGGATCCGCGCCACGTCGACTTCATGTGGCCGCTGTGGCACCTGCTCGACCGCGGGCCGAACGGCCGCGGCGGCTGGCACCCGGAGCTGAGCTACGACTGAGGCGCGGGGCGGGGCGCCGCGCGGCGCCCCGCCCTTGCCGATCGCCTAGCCCGGGGTCGGAACCGCAGGCGAGTCGGGCAGCTCGCCTTCCGGCGCCTGCATGTGCGCCGGCTTCTTGCTCTGGACGAGCGTGTAGTAGACACCGCCGACGAGCGTGATCACGATCACGACGGTCCAGAACACCGGACGGTCGTTGAGCCAGCCCCAGTGGAAGTTGAGCCCGAGACCCGTCTGCTTCGGCGTCGGGTTCGTCGCAGCGCGCGGCCACGCGAAGTTCACCAGCATGCCGCCGCCCCACGCAAGCGCGACGACGTTCAGCGGCACCCCCCACCGGCCGAGCGAGAACGGGGCCTTCGTCTTCGGCCAGCCGCGCAGCCTCGCACGCATCAGCGCGAGGTTGCCGATGAAGTAGGCAAGGTAGATCATCCCGGTGGCGGCGATAGCGATGATGCCGGCGCCTGCGTACTGGAGCATCGGGATGAACGCGAGCACGCCGATCGCAATGCACGTCCACACCGGCGTGTGCAGGTCGTGGTTGACCTGCTTCAGCCATTTCGAGCCCGGCAGCCGGTCGTCCCGCGCCATGCCGAAGCAGAGGCGGATCGTCGACGTCTGGATCGAGAGACAGCAGACGAAGATCGCCGCGGACACGACGAGCAGGAACACCGTCGAGAAGGCGTTGCCGAAGTTTGCGTCGATGATCGCCGCCGGCCCGAAGCCGCCCTTGATCGCGTCCTTCATGTTCGGGATCGCCAGCAGCATCGCGTAGAGGAAGATGCCCCCGATGACGAACGCCCCGACGATCGACCCGAGGATCGCCTTCGGCGCTTCGCGTCGCGGGTCTTTCGTCTCTTCGGCGAGTGTCCCTGCCGTGTCGAAGCCGTAGATCACGAACAACGACATGAACATCGCGACGAGGAACGTCCCCGTCGTCAACGAGGTGCCGCCCGTGTGGAAGATCACGCCGGCGGACTGGTGATGGTGAAACAGGGCCAGCACGAACGCGAACACGACCATGCCGAGGATCTCGAACACCACACCGGTGTTGTTCACGAGCGCCACGAGGCGCACACCGAAGACGTTCATCACCGTGATGATCACGAGCGTGACGATCGCCATGATCCGCTGGTTGTGCAGCGAGTTCGCCATGTTCCAGCCCATGTTGTTGAACGCCGGGATCAGCGCGAGCGGCAGCGTCACGCAGACGGCCGTCACGGTGATGATCCCCGCGAACATGTAGATCCAGCCGGCGAACCACGAGTACGTCTTCCCGGAGAGGTACTTCGTCCACTGGAAGACGGACCCCGCAACGGGGTAGTGGCTCGCGAGCTCGGCGAACCCGAGCGCGATGCAGAACTGCCCGATGGCCACGATCGGCCAGCTCCAGATGAACACGCCCCCGATCGTCGTCAACCCGAGCGCGAACAGCGTGAAGATCCCGGTCGACGGCGAGATGTAGCTGAAGGCCACCGCGAACGAGCTGAAGACGCCGAGACTCCGCTTCAGCTCCTGCTTGTAGCCGAACCGCGCGAGGTCTTGCTCGTCGCGGGAGACGTCGGTCATCGCTCTAGCCCTCCCTGGTTGGAAGATCCGATTGATCCACGTTCGAGGCGATCGTGTCAATGCCTTCGGACGGCTCAGATGCTTAGGAGCACGATGCCTGCGACGACGAGCACGGCACCCGCAGCCCGCCATTTGGTGACGCTCTCGCGGAGCACGATCGCGGCGAGCGCCGTTGCCACGAGTACACCGCTCTCCCGCACCGCGGCGACCGATGCGGCGGACGCGAGCTGGAGCGCGCCGAGCACGCACGCGTAGGCGGCGAACGTACCGATGCCGGCCGCGACCGACCGCCATCCGAGCTCCGCGCGCAGCGGCGCGACGCCGCGACGGGCGACGATCCAGCCGGTGTACGCGACGCCGACGACGACGCTCATCAGCTCGAGATAGGCGACGGGCGACGCGTGGACGACGCCGTGCTTGTCGACGACGGTGTACGACGCGATCGCGCAGGCGATCGTCACCGCGAGTAGCGCCCCGCGCCCCCGCCCCACGCCGCGCACGAGCACGATCCCGGCCGCGACCGTCAGCACGCCTACGACCTGGCGCGACGTCGTCCCCACCTCCGTGAATGCCACGGCACCGGCGAGGACGAGCACCGGAGCGAGGCCGCGCGCGAGCGGGTACACGACCGACAGCTCGGCGCGCGTGTACGCGAACGCGAGCAGCGCGAAGTACGCGAGCTCGAGCGCCGACGTTGCCGCGAGAAACGGCCAGACGCCGTCGTCGAGCCGCCAGTACAGCGCGGCGACCGGCGCGCCGACGACCGCGCCGACGAGCAGCACGACGGCGGCGAACGCCTGCGAGTCGCGTGCGCCGGCGAGCAGCATGTTCCAGACCGCGTGGATGACGGCCGCGGTGAGCGCGAGCGCGAGTGCCTCGGCAGGCAGCGTTTACCTTCGCAGCGCGGCCTCGAGCACCGGCCGGTAGTGCTCGAGGCCGGGCGTCTCGAGCCCGGCGACCTTGCCGACGTCGTCGTAGCGGCGAAGCCGCACGGCGTCTGGGGCAAACGGCGAGCGGTCGAACTCCGCGACCTCGGCGGGCGAGTACGGGCCCCCCTGGAGCTCGAGGCTCAGGATCGACGCCGGCGACAACTCTCCCGCGTACGACGGGTCGGTCGCGCAGAGGTACCGCTTCGCCGCGACATGCATGCGGACCGGCTCCGCGACCTCCGGCCCGAAGTGCTCCGACAGGAACGCGTGCGCGACCTCTTCGTGCTGTGTGTCGATGCCGTGCTCCGCGGCATCTTCGTCGTGGTCGTGGATGAAGTGGCCGTAGTCGTGGAGCAGCGCCGCAGCGACGAGGCGCGAGGGGGCGCCGTCCTGCTCCGCAGCGTAGGCCGACTGGAGCATGTGCTCGGTCATCGAGACCGGCTCGCCGAGGTACGCGCCTGCGCCCCGCTCGCGAAAGACGCGGAAGATCTCGTCGATCAGCGCGGCACTCACCGCGACAGCACCGCGAGCGTGCTGCGGAGCCCGTCCCGGTCGGCGTAGCAGCCCTGGAGGTGGCGCTCGCCACCGGACGAGCTGTAGCCGGTGCGACCGTGGAGGACGCGGAGGTTGTCGACGATGAAGAGGCCGCCCGCGTCGAGCTTGAACTGGATGCGGTAGCGCGGCTCCTCGAGCAGCCGGCCGAAGCGCTGATACGCAGCGTAGAAGCGGCGGACGTCGCCCGTAGGCAGCCGGAACGGCTGCGCCGATCGCGTGTTGTAGCGAACCGCCTGCACGTCGCCGCGCGCGTCGAGCGAGATCACGGTCGTCTCGGTCTCGAGGTCGGTCTCGGCATCGGTGTAGCGGAAGCGCACCGGCCGCGTCGCGAGCAGCTCGACGTCGTCGCGCGGAAGATCCTCCACCACGCGGAAGGCGTCGACGAGCGTGTTCTCGCCCCCGTCGGCGCTCGACGCGAGGCAGTGCAGCAGCTGCAGGGTCGGCGTCGGGTCGCGGTACGGATTGTCGCTGTGTGCGCCGAGCCCGAGGCCGGTGTACGCGAGGTTCGTCGGATTGACGACGGTCTTCACGTCGAAGAGGCGGCCGTAGTTCGTCTCGCGCACGAAGCCGAAGAGCTCCGCGACGCGCGTGACCGTCCCGGGCTCGGTCGGGCAGCGGCCGAGGATCGCGAAGCCGAGCTCGTCGACGTACCGCAGCCAATCACCGAGCGCCGCGCCGCCGGCGGCGACGTCGTCGTGGTACGCCAGTGGAAGCGAGTCCTGGATGGACGCGTCCCAGAGTCGCCGCGGCCGCGGGCCGCCCGGGCCTGTGTTTGCCGCGAGCCAGCCCAGATCGAACCTGCTCGCGTGACCGTCCGAGAAGATGATCTCGACGACATCGCCCGACGTCCCATGTGAGCCCATGTGACGTGGGCGTGTGACCACATGTGATGCGATCGCGAGGTCGTCCGGGATCGCGCGCGTGTCGAGCAATCTCTGCCCGCTCTCGTGGCGGCACTCGGGGCACGGACAGTTGTCGCGGAGCCAGAGGGGATGGAGCTGCGTCACGTCCATGCTAACGTCTAGACCATAATGTCGCTGCCGAGAGCCCCTGTCAAACCCGGGCGAGGGCCGGCCCACGCGCAGATCGAGGCGGCGCTCGAGCGTGCGATCGACCGCGGCCGCCTCGCGCCGGGCGACCGCCTGCCGTCGGAGCGCGAGCTCGCCGAGCGCTACGACGTGAGCCGCATGACGCTGCGCCAGGCGCTCGGCGCCCTCGAGCTCCAGGGCCGGCTCGTCCGCCGGCAGGGACGCTACGGCGGCACGTTCGTCGCGGAGCCGAAGCTCGAGCTCGCCGGCACCTCCGCCCTCTCCGACCAGCTCCGCGGCCTCGGCGTCGCCGCCGGCGCGCGCGTGCTCTCCGCGGTGGAGCGCGCGGCGGCCCCGGACGAGGCGATCCTCGGACGCCGCATCTTCGCGATCGAGCGCGTGCGGCTCGCGAACGGCGAGCCCGTCGCGCTCGAGCGCGGCTCGTACGCGGCCGACGCCTTCCCCGGCCTGCTGGACGGGCCGCTCGACGGCTCGCTCTACGAGCTGATCCGCGCGCGCTACGCCGACGTGCCGGTGCGCGCGCGCGAGCGCCTCGAGCCGGGACTCGCCCGCGCAGGCGAGGCCGCCGCGCTCGGCATCGAGACCGGCGCGCCCGTGATGCTCGTCGAGCGCACCGCGTACACCGCGTCGGGCCGGCCGGTCGAGCGCTCGCACGACGTCTTCCGCGGCGACCGCACGCGGGTCGTGTGGGACTCGGAGATACTGACGAGCGCGTGACCAGCGTTCGCGGCATCGTCTTCGACTTCAACGGCACGCTCTCCGACGACGAGCCGATCCTCTGCGAGATCTTCCGCGAGCTCTTCGCCGGGCACGGCCGGCCGCTGTCGGCACAGGAGTACTACGACGAGCTCGCCGGGCTCTCCGACCCGGAGATCGTGATGACCTGGCTCGGCCGCGACCACCCAGACGTCGATGACATCGTCGCCGAGCGTGTCGGCCGCTACCGCGCCGCCGTCTCCGACGGCTCGTCGATCCACGAGCACGTACGCGAGGCGGTGCGCTACGCCGCGGAGCGCGTGCCGCTCGCGATCTGCTCGGGTGCCGCACGCGCGGAGATCGTGCCGGTGATCGCGGCGGCAGGTCTCGCGTCGCTCTTCCGCGGCATCGTCTCCTCGGACGACGTCGTCGACGGCAAGCCGCACCCGGAGGGCTACCTGAAGGCGCTCGACCTGCTCGACGGCGCCGCGCCCGGGGAGGTATTGGGCATCGACGACACGGAAGCGGGCGTCGCGTCGGCGAAGGCCGCAGGCCTCCTCGTCTTCGCGAAACAGGGCACCCTCGACCCGCACCGGCTCGCCGAGGCGGACGAGCTGATCGACCGCATCGACGTCGAGCTGATGCAGCGACTGCTCGGCTGATGCTCGTCATCGCACATCGCGGCGCGTCGGCGGAGCGCCCGGAGAACACGCTCCCCGCGTTCGAGCGCGCGATCGAGCTCGGCGCCGACTACGTCGAGCTGGACGTGCACGCGGACGCCGACGGCAAGCTCGTCGTCACGCACGACCGGCCTCGGCCGGGCGCGACGTACCCGTCGCTCGACGAGGCGCTCGACCTCATGCGCGGACGCATCGGCGTCATGGCCGAGCTGAAGACGCCGAGCCGCTATCGCCGCCACGCGATCGTCACGCGCACCGTGGAACTACTCGGCGATGACGACGTGCTCGTGTGCTTCCAGCGCGCGGCCCTCGTCGAGGCACGCGCGGTGCGCCCGGGCCTCCGCACGGTGCAGCACGTCGGGTTCGGCACGTCGATCCGCGCCGCGAAGGGCGCGTGGGCGGCCGGCTTCTTCGACCCGCGCACGACGCGCCGCGGGATCGCGGCCGCGCGCGCGCTCGGTCTCGAGGCGCTCGTCTACACGGTGAACGAGGCGGCGCGCATGACGGAGCTCTCCCGTCTCGGCGCCGCCGGGATCTTCACCGACCGGCCGGACCTGGCTCTTCGCCTATTTCGGGCAGCGGCTCGCTGAGCTCGAGCACGCGGGCGTCGCTCACCGGCAGCGTTGCCGTCACACGCGTCCCGACCGGCAGCGAGGCCGCCTTCGCGGTCGAGACGTCGGCGATCAGATCGGTGCCGGGCCCCACGACCTTCAGGCGTGTCACGGGGCCGAGGAACGTCTGCGTCAGAACCTCGCCGTTGAGGGAGTTGTCGCCGCCGCCGCCGTTCGCCGGCACGACGTCGACCGTCTCGGGGCGAATCAGCACGAGCACATGGTCGCCGTTCCGTCTTCCGCGCGCGGCCTCGACCGTCAACCGGACGCCGCCGTGCTCCACCGCACCACTCCCACTGTCGACGACCGTCGCCTCGAGCCGGTTCATCGTCCCGATGAACTCAGCCACGAACGGCGTCGCCGGTGCGCTGTACATCTCGGCCGGGGCACCCATCTGCTCGATCCGACCGCGGTACATCACCGCCACGTGGTCGGAGACCGACAGCGCCTCCTCCTGGTCGTGCGTCACGTACAACGTCGTGATGCCGAGCTCGAGCTGGATGCGGCGGATCTCCTCGCGCAGCTGCACGCGCACCTTTGCGTCGAGCGCGGAGAGCGGCTCGTCGAGCAGCAGCACGCGCGGCTCGATCGCAAGCGCGCGCGCGAGCGCGACGCGCTGCTGCATGCCGCCCGAGAGCTGATGCGGGTAGCGGTCGCCCGCATGGCCGAGACCGACGAGCTCGAGCAGCTCGCCCACGCGCTTGGCGCGGTCCTGCTTGTGCTTGCCGCGGATCTTCAGGCCGAAGTCGACGTTCTGGCGGGCAGTCATGTTCGGGAACAGCGAGTACGCCTGGAACACCATCCCCATGTCGCGCTTGTTGGGTGCAGCGTGCGTGATGTCCTTGCCGTCGACGAGGATCCGGCCGCCGTCGGGCCGGTCGAAGCCGGCGACGAGGCGCAGCGCCGTCGTCTTGCCGCAGCCCGACGGCCCGAGCAGCGACAGGAACTCGCCCTCCCCCAGCTCGATCTGGATCCCGTCGAGCGCCTTCACGGTGCCGAAGTCACGGTGGAGGTCCTGCAACTCGAGATACGCCATTAGCGCGCTCCTGCCACGACGGCGGCGCGTTGGCCGCGTTTACGTCCGACCAGCAGCAGAGATCCCATCGCCGCCCAGGTGATGCCGAAGCTCATGAGGGTGAGCGCACCGGCCGGGAAGCCCTGCGTCTCGTTCACGTACTGCAGGAAGATCGGGAAGGTGTGGAAAGCGGAGAGGTTCGCGATCGTGTACTCGCCCATCACGATCGCGAGCGCGAGGAACGACCCGGCGAGCGCCGCCGCGCGGATGTTCGGGAGGATCACCTTGAAGAGCGTCGTTCCCCAGCTCGCGCCGAGACTCTGTGAGGCCTCCGTCAACGTGTGGACGTCGATCGAACGGAAACCGGCGTCGAGCGAGAAGAACATGTACGGGAACGCGAGGATCACGTACGCACCGGCGAGGAAGCCCCACGGCTGGCCGTAGAACCAGTTCGGCGCCCCCTTGTAGAACTTGAGGAGCCCGACGACCATCACGATCGGCGGCACGACGAACGGGATCAGCGCGAGGAACCCGAGCACCGGCCGGAGCTTCGGCACCTTCAAGTGCACCCAGTAGATCGTGGGCACGTAGATGATGAGACTGACGACGATCGTTTCGAGCGCGAGCAGGAACGAGATCTTCAGCGAGTGCCAGAACTCGCCGTTGTGGATCACCCACGTGTAGTTCGCCGCGGTGCAGCACTTCCCCGTCTGGTTGCTCTTGAGGCTGAAGAGCAGCGTCGTGAGCAGAGGGATCAAGAAGTAGAGGCCGCCGAGCACGAGCCAGAACACGGCCGACGGGGCCATTCTGCGCCTGGGCTTCACTTCGACCACCGTGCGGCACGCCGCTGCAGCGGGATATAGACGACCATCATCGCGGCGAGCACGACGAACATGCCGAAGGCCATCGCCTGTGCGAGATGCGGGTTGTTCAACACGTTTCCGCTGTAGTACGCGCCGATGAAGATCGTGATGAGATTCGCGCCCGTGTTGATGCCATAGGCAGTCGCGTACGCGGCAAAGGCGTTGCCGAACAGCAGGATGATCGCGCCGAGGATCGACGGCATCAACACGGGCACACCGACGTAGCGCCAGAACTGCAGCTGCGAAGCGCCGAGATTGGCCGCGGCCTCGCGCCACTCCCTTCGCAAGCCGTCGATCGCGGGAGCGATCACGAGGATCATCAGCGGGAGCTGGAAGTACATGTATGCGAGTCCGATGCCCGTCATGCTGAACAGGCTGAAGCCGTGTGCGCCGATGTCGATGTGCAACTGATTCTTGAGAAAGAGCGTCAGCACACCCAACGGCCCGAGAGTGGCTATGAATGCGAGTGCCAGCGGAATACCGCCGAAGTTGGCCGCGACGCCGGAGAACGTCGTCAGCGTGTTGCGAATCCACTTCGGCGTGCCCTCGCGCAGAGCGGCATAGGCGATGAAAAGGCCGAAGATGCCGCCGAGCGCGGCGGTCACGAAGCTGAGTTTGATGCTCCCCCAGTACGCGTCCACGTACGGGTGGTGGAACAGCAGGCGAATGTTGTCGATCGTGTAGCCGCTCTTGTCCTTCTGGAACGCGCCGACGAGCACCGACGCGGCCGGCAGGAAGAGAAACAGGAGCGTGTACGCGAAGAACGGGAGCGTCGCGACCCACGCCAGCGATAGACGTCTCCGGCCGGGCTTTTGGCCCGGCCGGAGTGCGTCAGATGCTGCATCGACCGCGATGGCTCAGGCTCCGACCTTCGCAGGCCAGTCCGTCGCGATCGTCGCCTTCGCGGTGGTCTGCTGGCCGAGGCTCGCGAACTTCGCCTTCGCATAGAGCGCGGGCGACGGGAGCGCCGACAGCAGGGATGCCGGGATCTTCTTGCGGTTCGCCAGGTCGTTGAACCGGGCTGGATGCGCGAAGCCCTTGAGGTACAGAAGCTGCCCCTGGTCGGAGTAGATGAACTCCTCCCAGAGTCGCGCGGTCCACGGGTGCGGCGCGGATGCGTTGATCGCCTGCGCGTAGTAGCCGCCGTAGACGCCGTCGGCCGGGATCGTGACCTTCCACCGCGCCGCCGGGAACTCCGACACGTACGCGAGGTTGTTGTAGTCCCAGTCGATCGAGATCGGCGTCTGACCGGAAGCGACCGTCGACGAGGTCGTCTGCACCGGGATGAAGTTGCCCGACTTCTTCATCGTCGCGAAGAAGTCGATTCCAGGGCCGACGTTCGCGACCGAGCCGCCGTTCGCGATCGACGCTGCGAGGACGCCCGACACGGCGGAGTTCGACGTGAGCGGGCTTCCGTTCATCGCGACCTTGCCCTTGTACTCGGGCTTCAGCAGATCCTTCCACGTCGTGGGCGGGTTGCTGATCAGGTTCTGGTTGTAGCCGATCGAGATCGCGCCCCAGTAGTCGCCGTACCAGTAGCCCCGCGTGTCCTTCATCGCGCGCGGAATGGTCGAGAACGTCGTCGGGAAGTACTTGCCGTACAGGCCCGACGCAGCACCGGAGACCGCGAACGAGGGACCGACGTCGACGACATCAGGAGCGCGGGAGTCGCCCTTCAGCGACGTGATCGCCTGGTTCTCCTGGGCCGAACTGCCGTCCGGGTTGTCGTTGGTGATTCCCAGCCCGTACTTCTTCGTGAACGTCGACATGATCTCGCCGTAGTTCGCCCAGTCCGGCGGGAGCGCGATCGTGTTGATGTGACCTTCCTTCTTGGCCTCGGCGATCAGCTCTTTCATCGTGATCGACTTGCCCTTCAGCGGCGGGTTCGCGCCCGCAGCCCTGATGCCCGCAAGGGCGCTCCCACCGGTGCCGAGCACGGTGAGACCCGCCGCCGCTGCGACGCTGCGCTTCAGCATCTGCGAGCGGCTCATCTCCGACTCTTCGAGCTTCCGCCAGAACTCGAGCTCTTGCGCCTCGTGATCCTCCATCCGATCCTCCCGGTCCGCGTGTGTGTGCCGTTGGGTGATCGAAGCACTTCTGGGCAGGCCGCGCAATGGGACTCGCCGCTCTGTTCCAGATCGTGGACCGGCCTGCGCCATGAACGCATCTGCGAGATAGGCTCGGCGCATGACCCCGTTCGAGGGCGACGGCGTCTGGCTCCGCTGCGCGCTGCACGCGCATACGACGAATTCCGACGGAGAGATGGCGCCCGACATGCTCGTCCGCCACTACGAGTGGGCGGGCTTCGACGTGCTCGCGATCACCGATCACTGGGTGCGGACGCAGGAACCCTCGACGCGGAAGCTGCTCGTGATCCCGTCGACCGAGCTGAACGCCCAGGCAGGTGGGCCGGAACACGATGCACATGTGCTCGCACTCGGCGTCGAGGCCGACCCCGTGATCCCCGAGGGCGAGTTCGCCCCGCTGCAGGACGTCGTGTCGTGGATCGACGACAACGGCGGCGTCCCGTATCTCGCGCACACGTACTGGAGCGGCCTCCGCACCGACCAGTGGGAGACGTGCGACGGGCTCGTCGGGATCGAGGTCTGGAACGCCGGCTGCGAGCTCGAGGTCGGCCGCGGCGACTCCGCCCTCCACTGGGACGAGGCGCTCGAGCGCGGGCGCAACCTGTACGCGCTCGCGACCGACGATTCGCACCATCCCGGTTACGACAGCGGTTTCGCCTGGACGATGGTGCGTGCCGCCGAGAGATCGCAGGAAGCGGTGCTCACCGCGCTGCGCGCCGGCTCGTTCTACGGATCGGCCGGGCCCGCGATCGAAAGCGTCGAGGTCTCGGACAACGAGATCGTCGTGCGCTGCAGCCCCGTCGCGAGCGTCACGCTCCTCACCGGCCGCCGCCGCGGCTCGCGCGCGAACGCCGGCAGGCTCGGCTATCCGAACGCCTCCGAGATCCTCGAGCGCGACTCCGCGGGGCTCATCACCTCGTGCCGCCTCGAACGGCAGTGGAACACGCCGTACGGCCGCATCGAGCTCGCCGACCCCGCCGGCCGGAAGGCCTGGACGAACGCACTGTGGATCGCGTAGCGGCGATCGAGCGGCTCGGATCGCGCCGGTTCGACCTGCTCGTCGTCGGCGGCGGGATCGTCGGCGCCGGCATCGCGGAGGCGGCGACCGCGCATGGGCTCGACGTCGCGCTCGTCGACAAGGGCGACTTCGGCGGAGCGACTTCGAGCGCGTCGTCGAAGCTCATCCACGGCGGCCTCCGCTACCTGCGCCTCGGCGACGTCGGGCTCGTGCGCGAGGCGCATCACGAGCGCCGCATCCTGATGAACGTCGTCGCGCCGCATCTCGTGCGCCGGCTTCCGTTCCTGCTGCCGCTGTACGAGGACGGCCCGTACCGCCCGTGGTTCGTGCAGAGCGGCATCCTGCTGTACTCGACGCTCGCGCGTGCGCGGCTGAACGGGCTCGTCTCCGTCGAGCGTGCACAGCGGATGGTGCCGGAGCTGCGCACCGAGCGGCTGCGCTCGTGCGCGCTCTACGCCGACGCCTGGACGAACGACGGGCGGCTCGCCCTGGCGAACATCCGCGCGGCCGCAGACGCCGGCGCCACGGTCGTCAACTACGCCGAGGTCGTGTCCGTCCGCGGCCGCGAAGGCGCGGATGTCGTCGTCGACGGCCGTACGGTGCAGGTGAGCGCTGCGAAGGTCGTGAACGCGAGCGGGCCGTGGGTCGACCACGTGCGACGGCTCGAAGCTCCTGCCGCGAAGCGGTCGGTGCGGCTGAGCAAGGGCGTGCACGTGCTCGTCGACGGCGCGGAGGACTGGGACGCGGCGCTCACGATCTCGCACGACAAGGTGCGCGTCAGCTTCGCGGTGCCGTGGGAGGGGATGCTGCTGCTGGGAACGACCGACACGCTCCACGACGGCGAGCCCGAGACCGCACGCGTCACCGACGACGACGTCGCACAGGTGCTCGCGGAGGCTTCTGTCGGCCTCGCTGGGCTCGGGCCGCCGCGCGCGACGTTCTGCGGGCTGCGCGTGCTGCCCGGCGGCGACGGCGGTACGGCGAGCGCGCGCCGGGAGACCGTCTACTCGACGGGGCCGACGGGCATGCTCAGCGTCGCCGGCGGCAAGCTGACGACGTACCGGCGCATCGCACTCGACGCGCTCGACCAGGCCGGTGTGCGTGGCCTGTCGAAGCGCCCACGGCCGCTGCCCGGCGCGACCGGCCTCGAACGGCTCGCCTGGCCGGACGAGATCGACACGAAGACCCGCAACCATCTCCTGCATCTGTACGGGTCGCTCGCGCTCGAGGTGCTCGCGCCGGCTGCCGATGACGCCTCGCTCCTCGAGCCGCTCGTCGCCGGCCGCCCCGACCTGCGCGCGCAGGGGCTGTACGCGCGCACGCACGAGTGGGCTCGCACCGACGACGACGTGCACCGCCGCCGGACGACGGCCTGGCTCGCCGCCGGTGCGCCGATGGCCGCCTCCCCGCCCCGCATCTAGACTCGGCCCATGGCCATGCGATACCCCAGGCTGACCCACCCGCTCGTTCGCGACGGTGGAGAGCTGCGCACCGCAAGCTGGGACGAGGCGCTCGACCGCGCCGCGGCCGGCTTCCGGAAGGCGCTCGACGAGGGAACCTCGACGGGCATCTTCAGCTGCTCCAAGACGACGAACGAGCTGAACTTCGCGGCACAGAAGTTCGCCCGGGTCGCCCTGCGCTCCAACAACATCGACAGCTGTAACCGAACCTGACACGCGCCCAGCGTCGTCGGTCTGGCGACAGTGTTCGGTGCAGGCGGAGGCACGAGCTCCTACGAGGAGACTCGAAACACGGACCTGATCGTCCTGTGGGGATCGAACGCGCGCGACGCACACCCGATCTACTTCCACCACGTGCTGAAGGCCGTGAACCGCGGCGCGAAGCTGATCGTCGTCGACCCGCGCCGCACCGCGTCCGCACAGTGGGCCGACCTCTGGCTCGGCATCGACGTCGGCACCGACATCCCGCTCGCGAATGCCGTCGGCCGCGAGATCATCGCCGCCGGGCTCGTGAACGAGGAGTTCGTCGCGCGCGCGACGACCGGCTACGAGGAGTACCGCGCATCCGTCGAGCCGTGGACGCTCGAGGAAGGCGAGCGCGTCACGGGCGTGCCGGCCGAGGCGATCCGCGAGCTCGCACACGCGTACGCGTGTGCCGACCGCGCGCAACTCTGCTGGACGCTCGGCATCACCGAGCACCACAACGCCGTCGACAACGTCTTCGCGCTGATCGACCTGTCGCTCCTCACCGGGCACGTCGGCCGCTACGGCTCGGGGCTCTCGCCGCTGCGCGGCCAGAACAACGTGCAGGGCGGCGGCGACATGGGTGCGCTGCCGAACAAGCTCCCCGGCTTCCAGGACGTCACCGACGACGCCGCACGCGCGCGCTTCGAGGCGACCTGGGGCGCGGCGATCCCCGCCGAGCCCGGGATGCATCTCTCCGACATGTTCCATGCGATGGAAGCGGGAACGCTGCGCACGCTCTACGTGATCGGCGAGAACCCCGCGCAGTCGGAGGCCGACCAGAAGCACGCGGTCGCGCTGCTCGAGGGGCTCGACCACCTCGTGGTGCAGGACATCTTCCTCACGGCCACCGCGCAGCTCGCGGACGTCGTCCTGCCCGCCGCCGCAGGCTGGGCGGAGACCGAAGGCACGGTGACGAGCTCGGAGCGCCGCGTGCAGCGCGTCCGCAAGGCGCTCGACCCGCCCGGCGAGGCGCGCGACGACCTCTGGATCGTCTCGGAGCTCGGCAAGCGCCTCGACGTCGATCTCGGCTCGCCGCGCGCGGAGGACATCTGGGACGAGCTCCGCTCGCTCTCGCCGATGCACGCGGGCATGAGCTACGCGCATCTCGAGGAGCTCGGAGGCATCCAGTGGCCATGCTGGGACGAGACGCACCCGGGCGAGCAGTTCCTCCACGCGCGGCTCTGGGAGCCCGAGGTGGAGATTCGCGCGCCGTTCCACGCCGTGATGCACGCTCCGCCGGTCGACGTGCTCGACGACGAGTTCCCGATCCGCCTCACGACGGGCCGCAGGCTCGAGTCGTTCAACACGGGCGTGCAGTCCGGCGGCTTCGACTCGCCGCTCCACCGTGACGGCGAGGCGCTGCGGCTCGCGCCCGCCGACGGCGCACGCTACGGGATCGCCGACGGCGGACGCGCGCGCGTCGTCTCGCGGCGCGGCTCGGTCGAGGCGCCCGTCCGCTTCGACGAGAATCTCCGCCCCGGCCTCGCGTTCATGAACCTCCACTTCCCCGACCTCGTCGAGACGAACGTCCTCACGATCGACGCGCAGGATCCGCAGTCCGGAACCGCGGAGTTCAAGGCGACGGCGATCCGCGTGGAGGCCCTCTAGTGCCCGACCTCCGCCTGCTGTCCGCGGAGCCGAGCGACGCCGAGCGCGCGGCGATCGACGTCGTCGTCGGCGAGGCGGAGCCCGGCGACGGGCGCGTCGTGCGCAGCGACCGGACGCGCCGCCATCTCCTGCTCCCCGCGCTTCGTGCGGCCCAGCGCCGCGCAGGCTGGGTCAGCGAGGGCGCCCTCGGGTACGCATGCCGCCGCCTCGAGGTGCCGCCCGCGGAGGCGTACGGCGTCGCGACGTTCTACGCGTTGATCGCGCTCGAGGAGCGGCCGCCGGAGGTGCTCCACGTCTGCACCGACCTCGCGTGCCGGCTCGCCGGCGCCGAGGTGCCCGAAGGTGCGCAGCCGTGCGCGTGCCTCGGGCTCTGCGAGCGCGCACCGGCGTCGCTGCGCACGATCGCCGGCGAGGAGCCGCGCGAGGAGCAGATCCCCGCGTTCGGCCCGGCCCTGCCGCAGTACGGCGAAGAGGGTCTCCGGCTGCTCAAGCGCATCGCTGCGGGCGTCGACCCGGACTCGCTCGACGCGTATCGCGCCGCGGGCGGCTACGCGTCGCTGCGGCGCGCGCTCGAGCTCGGCCCGGCGGGCGTGCTCCGCGAGGTCGCCGACTCGAAGCTGCTCGGCCGCGGCGGCGCCGCCTTCCCGACCGGCTCGAAGTGGGAGGCCGTGTCGCGCCAGCCGGTCACGCCGCACTATCTCGTCTGCAACGCCGACGAGTCGGAGCCGGGGACGTTCAAGGACCGCGTGCTGATGGAGGGCGACCCGTTCGCGCTCGTCGAGGCGATGACGATCGCCGCGTACGCGACCGGCTGCGAGCACGGCTTCGTCTACGTGCGCGCCGAGTATCCGCTCGCGCACGAACGGCTCGAGAACGCGTTCGCACAGGCGCGTGCGCGCGGCCTGCTCGGCGACGACGTGATGGGCGCCGGCTTCGCGTTCGATCTCGAGCTCCGCATCGGCGCGGGCGCGTACGTGTGCGGCGAGGAGACAGCGCTGTTCCAGTCGATCGAGGGGTTCCGCGGCGAGCCGCGCAACAAGCCGCCGTTCCCCGTCGAGGTCGGCCTCTTCGGCAAGCCGACCGTCGTGAACAACGTCGAGACGCTCTTCAACGTCCTCGACGTCGTCGCCGAGACCGGTGCGGAGTACGCCCAGACCGGCACGGAGGCGTCGACCGGCACGCGGCTCTTCTGCCTCTCGGGGCACGTCGAGCGGCCGGGGCTCTACGAGGTGCCCTTCGGGACGAGGCTGAGCGACCTGCTCGAGCGCGCAGGCGCGCGGCCTGCGAAGGCCGTGCTGCTCGGCGGCGCGGCAGGCACGTTCCTGCGCCCGGATCAGCTCGACCTGCCGCTCACGTTCGAGGACGCGCGCGCCGCCGGCGCCACACTCGGCTCCGGCGTGGTGATCGTCTACGACGAGAACGCCGATCTTGTCGACGCCGTGCTGCGGATCGCCGAGTTCTTCCGCGACGAGTCGTGCGGCCAGTGCGTCCCGTGCCGCGTCGGCACCGTCCGCCAGGAGGAGGCGCTCCACCGGCTCGCCTCCGGCAAGCGCAACGGGAACGAGCTCGCCGTGCTCGCCGACCTGAGCCAGGTGATGCGCGACGCGTCGATCTGCGGCCTCGGCCAGACCGCCGCGAGCGCCGTCCAGTCGGCGATGATGAACCTCGGAGTGCTATCGCCATGACCGTCGTCAGCGTCGCCGCGCCGAGGCGCCTCGTCGAGCTCACCGTCGACGGCGGGAGCGTGCGCGTCACCGAGGGCTCGACGATCCTCGACGCCTGCCGCCGCGCCGGCATCGAGACGCCGACGCTCTGCTACGGCGACACGCTGCACCCCGTCAACGTGTGCCGCGTTTGCGTCGTGGAGGTCGAAGGCGCACGCACGCTCGTCCCGTCCTGCTCGCGGAAGGTGGAGGACGGCATGGTCGTGCACACGGACTCCGAGCGCGTGCAGACGAGCCGCAGGCTCGTGCTCGAGCTGCTCGGCTCCGCCGTCGACCTCTCGACCGCGCCGGACGCTCTCCGTTACATCGAGGAGTACGACGCGGAGCCCGATCGCTTCGGTCCCGACTCGCTGACCGTCGCCCAGGCCGTGAAGGTCGACAACGACCTCTACGTGCGCGACTACTCCAAGTGCATCCTCTGTTACAAGTGCGTCGAGGCGTGCGGCGACGACCACCAGAACACGTTCGCGATCGCGGTCGCCGGCCGCGGCTTCGCGTCGCACATCTCCACCGAGCACGACGTCGAGCTGCCGGAGTCCGCGTGCGTCTACTGCGGCAACTGCATCGCTGTCTGCCCCACCGGCGCGCTGATGCCCGTGAGCGAGTTCGAGATGCGCCGCGACGGCACGTGGGACGAGTCGCGCCAGAGCGAGGTCGACACGATCTGCCCGTACTGCGGTGTCGGCTGCAACCTCACACTGCACGTGCAGGACGACGCGATCGTGAAGGTCAGCTCGCCCGACGACCACAGCGTCACGCAGGGGAATCTCTGCGTGAAGGGCCGCTTCGGCTACGCGTTCGTCCAGAACCGGCCGTAGCGATGGCGCGCTACCAGGTCCTCTACTGGCAGGACGTCCCGTCGCTCGTGAAGGCGTTCGGCGAGGACGGCACCCCGGTGTCGCGCCAGCTCGGGACGTGGTTCCAGCAGGAGATCGACCGGCGCGCGATGGCGCAGGGGCTCGTGGAGAGCGGCGCGTACCTCGAGGCCTGGAACTGGGGCGAGGTGGACGAGCGGCCCGGGACCGCCGACGAGGTGCTCGACGAAGTGGAACGGGAGCTCGAAGCGGCACGCGCATGAGCCGGCGGAGCCGCGTGGCCGGTCTCGCCGCCGGCGTCACCGTGCTCCTCGTGCTCGCGGCGATCGCGAGCCACGGCCGCCCACTCTCGAGTCGCGGCGCCGCCGGCGGACCGACCTCGACGTTCTTCGACTACGCGTACACGACGATCGTGCTCGTGATGCTCGGCATCGTCGTGGTGGCGGTCTACGCGCTGCTCACGACACGCGCGACGGGACGGCGCCCGCAGCGCAACCGCTGGCATCTCTTCACGACGCTGTTGCTCTTCGCGCTCTTCGCGGGAGTCGCGATGTACCTGATTCGGCACGGGTACCTCGAACGGCTGCGCAAGCTCGAGCAGGCCGTGTTCCACCCGCGGGCGCCGCAGCGCGGCGCCGGGTCGGCCGGCGGGCACAACGGACACGCTCGGAACGCACGCGTCCGTTGGGACGAGGTGGCCGTGATCGTCGCGCTTCTCACGGGGGCCGTCGTGTTCCTCGTCGTTACCCGGACGACGCGGCGCCCTCCGCGCCGGCGGCTCCGGTCCCACGACGCGGTCTCGCTCGCGCTCGACGAGTCGCTCGACGACCTCCGGAACGAGCCCGACCTGCGGCGCGCGATCATCGCCGCGTACGCGCGCATGGAGCGCGCGCTCGCCCACGCAGGCACCCCGCGGCTGCCGTCGGAGGCGCCGCTCGAGTATCTCGAGCGAGCCCTCCGCGAGCTCGACACGAGCGCCGACGCCGTGCGGCGCCTCACGGATCTGTTCGAATGGGCAAAGTTCAGCCACCATGAGCCGATGCCCGAGATGAGAGACGAGGCGATCGACGCTCTCGTCGCGCTCCGCGACGAGCTGCGGCGTCCCGCGGAAGCGGCCGTCGCGTGACGCGCGAGCGCGTTCGCATCGCGACGAGCGTCGCCGCCGCGACGCTCGCACTCCTGATCGCGCTCGGGACCGGGCCGATCGCGCAGGAGCGCATCATCGCCGCCTACGTGCTCGTGCTCGCGGCAATCGCGCTGGCTGCCATGACGCGGCTCCTGCGGAGCGCGGAAGAGCGTCCCTCCTCCCTCTTCGACGCGGCGCTGCGCGCTCGTCCCGGCGAGGCGCTCCGGCCTCCGGAGCTGGTGCGCACCGAACGGGAGATCATGCTCGGCAGTGCGAGCGCGGGGCACCTTCAGGCGCGGCTGCTCCCCATCCTTCGCGACGCCGCAGCCGCGCGTCTCATGGCCGCGCACAACGTCGACCTCGACCGCCGCCCCGACGCCGCCCGGAGTGTGCTCGGCGAGGACGCCTGGGAGCTGCTGCGCCCCGACCGCCCGCAGCCCGACGACCGCAATGCGCCGGGCGTGTCGCTGAAGCGCCTGCGCGCGACGATCGACACGCTCGAGGCGCTCTGATGGATCTCGTTCAGCTCCGCGACCATGCGGGGCGCATCCTCGACGAGGTCGAGCGTGCGATCGTCGGCAAGCGCGACGCGCTCGAGCTGATCCTGCTCGCGTTGCTCTGCGACGGGCACGTCCTCCTCGAGGACTACCCGGGACTCGCAAAGACGCTGATCGCGCGCTCGTTCGCGCAGACGACGTCGCTCGAGTTCGCCCGCATCCAGTTCACGCCCGACCTCATGCCGTCGGACGTCACGGGCTCGTCGATCTTCGACCAGCGCAGCGGCGACTTCCGGTTCCTCCCGGGCCCGATCTTCACCAACCTCCTCCTCGCCGACGAGATCAACCGCGCCCCGCCGAAGACCCAGGCTGCTCTGCTCGAGGCGATGCAGGAGCGGCAGGTCACGACCGAGGGCGAGACGCGCCCGCTGCCGGCGCCGTTCGTCGTGCTCGCGACGCAGAACCCGCTCGAGTACGAGGGGACGTACCCGCTGCCCGAGGCGCAGCTCGACCGGTTCCTCATGCGCGTCGGCGTCGGCTACCCGAGCCGCGAGCACGAGATCGAGATGCTCGCCCGGCGGCTCGCGCGCGGCGAGGACGAGCTCGCGCTCGACACCGTCGTCGACGGGCCGACGCTCGTCGCGATGCAGCGTGCGCTCGAGCTCGTGCACGTCTCGGAGTCGATCGAGGGCTACATCGTCGACATCGCAGCCGCGACGCGCGCTTCGCGGCGGCTCGCCGTCGGTGCGAGCCCGCGCGGAAGCCTCGCCGTGATGAAGCTGGCGCGCGCGAAGGCCGCCGTTGCCGGACGCGACTTCGTCGTGCCGGAGGACGTGAAGGCGATCGCCGTGCCGGCGCTCGCGCACCGCCTGACGCTCCGGCCGGAGCTGTGGGTGCAGCGGATCCGCGGCGAGGACATCGTCGCCGAGGCGCTCGAGAGCGTGCCGACGCCGCCGGCCGAGGACGTGCTCGAAGCCGCGGGATGACGCGGCTCGTCTCGCCCCGGCTCGCCGCGTACGCCGGGCTCGCAGGCGTCGGCCTGCTCGCGGGGCTCGTCCTCGGCCGCGTGGAGCTGATCGCGCTCGCCGCGCCGTTCGCGCTCGCGGCCGTCGTCGGCGCGGCGCTCGTCCGCACGCCCGAGGTCGTCCTCGGCTTCTCGGTCGACCGGGAGCGGGCGCTCGAGGGCGAGATCGTGACGGCGACGCTCGACCTCTCCTCGGCGAGCGGCGTCGATCGCCTCGACGTCCTGCTGCCGCTGCCGCGCGGGCTGCGCGCCGACGGCGCGCCGAACCCGCGGGCGCTGCAGCTCGCCGCGGGCGAGGAGCGGACGCTCGAGCTGCCGCTCCGCTGCGTGCGCTGGGGCGCGTATGCGGCCGGGCCCGTGCTCGTCCGCGCGCGCGACCGGCTCGGCTTCGCCTCGTGGGAGGCACGGCTCGGCGGGCGTGAGCCCTTGCGCGTGTACCCGAGCGTCGAGACGCTGCACGGGTTCCTGCCGCCGTACGAGACGCAGGTCTTCATCGGCAATCAGGTCTCGCGCGCGCAGGGCGAGGGCATCGAGTTCTCCGACATCCGGGAGTGGACGTCCGGCGATCGCGTGCGCTCGATCAACTGGCGCGCGAGCGCGCGCCGCGGCGAGCTGCACGTCAACGTGCACCATCCCGAGCGCAACACCGACGTCGTGCTGTTTCTCGATACGTTCGCCGACGTCGAGGCGGAGGGTCGCGGCACCTTCGACCTGACCGTGCGTGCGGCGACGTCGCTCGCGCACCGCTATCTGCAGCGCAAGGACCGTGTCGGCCTCGTCAGCTTCGGCGGCTTCCTCTCGTGGCTCGTGCCGACCTCGGGCACGCGCCAGCTCTACCGGATCGTCGACTCCCTGTTGCAGATGAACGTCGTGTTGAGCTTCGCGACGAAGGGCGTCGACATCCTCCCGCCGCG
>DASYGK010000041.1:0-54281 GCA_035999905.1 Gaiellaceae bacterium
GGCTGCGGCACCTGCTCGGCACGCTGCGTGTGATGCCCTACTTCGCCGGACGGTTCGGCGCGTTCCCCGCGGCGCACGTGCGCACGAACGGGTTCCTGATCGAGCGCGAGCTGATGCGCTCGCTCGAGCAGACGCCGATCAAGCGGAAGTTCGACGCGTTCGTCGTCGAGGGCGGGCACCGCAGCCTCACGCGGCAGATCACCGACCTCGGCCTACGGCCGCTCGTCGCGGGCGCCGACGGGATCGCGTACGACGTGCCGGACTGGGCGCGCAGCAACGTGTTCTGGCAGCGGGAGCAGGAGAACGCCCTGCTCGAGGACAACCAGACGCGTACGTACGCGGACGCCGACCTCGAGCTGCGCACGTACTTCGCGCGCTTCGCCTGGGGCGTGGAGGCGGAGCCGCGCTGAGAGCTCTCGACCTGGGCGCAACGGGTTGCGACCAGGTCGGATGCGGAGAGGCTGCGCCTCTCGGTCCTTATCGCCGGTGCCGGAGCCAGTGCGACAGCTCGCCGAGCGCGATCACGGCAAGGAAGACGCCGCCGACGGCGAGCATCATCTCGACGGTCTTCGCACCCTCCTGGGCGGCGGTCTCGGCGAGGAGGCGGATCATCGGCGGGAATCTACCCGAGGCGGCCGGCGTGTGCAGCGAGTGCCCGTTCGACCGCGGCGTCGCCCGCCGCCGCACGTGCGGCCCGGTCGAGCGGCCCGGCGTCCCCGTGCAGCCGGAGCGCGGAGCGCGGGCGGTCGAGCTCGCCGTTGCGCCCGAGCAGCGACGCCGTCGCGGCCCAGAGCGCGCCGTCGCCGTCGGCGTTCTCCGCGCGCAGCTGGCTCGAGAGCGAGATCAGCTCGGAGAGGTCCGCGACCGCGGCGACCTCTCCACAGTCGGCGATCCGGACGAGGCCATGCGCATAGAGGTAGTCGCCGAGCAGGAGCGCGGTATCGGGGTCCGCCGGCGCGAAGAGGCGGGGCGTGCCGTAGTGCACGAGATAGCCCTCGTAGATCGTCTCGAGCCCGAGCGCATACCGCTCGTCGGCGAGCGGCGAGAACACCGCGATGCGCTCACGCTCGCCGTCGACACGCAGCGCAGCGCCCCAGAGGCGGCTCTCCTCGGCAGCCTCGCGTGCGATCGCATCCCACATCCGCTAGCCCTCGAAGAACGCGCGGACGGTGTCGATCGTACGGTCGATCTCGTCATCGCCGTGCGCGACCGACACGAACATCGCCTCGAACTGCGACGGCGCGACATAGATGCCGTGCTCGAGCAGATGCCTGAAGAGCGCGCCGTAGCGCTCGCCGTCGCACGCCTGCGCGTCGGTGAAGTTCCGCACGGGCTCCGACGTGGCGAAGAGCGTCAGCATCGCGCCGACGCGGTTCACGGTGCCGAACGCGGCGAGCCCTGCCTCGAGCCTCGCGCCGCGGCGCTCGAGCTCCGCGTACACGCCGGGGTCGCGGAGGCGCCGCAGCACCGAGAGCCCGGCAGCCGTGGCGAGCGGATTGCCGGAGAGCGTGCCCGCCTGGTACACGGGACCGCTCGGCGCGAGACGGTCCATCACGTCCGCGCGCCCGCCGAAGGCCGCGAGCGGCAGGCCGCCGCCGACGATCTTGCCGAGGATGGTGAGGTCCGGCGTCACGCCGTAGCGCTCCTGCGCGCCGCCGCGTGCGACGCGGAAGCCGGTGATCACCTCGTCGAACACGAGCAGCGCACCGGAGGCGTCGCAGAGCTGCCGCAGCGTCTCGAGGAACCCGCCGGCGGGCGGAACGACGCCCATGTTCCCCGCGACGGGCTCGACGACGACCGCCGCGAGCCCCTCGCCGAACCGCAGCACCGCCTCGGCCGCCGCCTCGACATCGTTGTACGGCACGACGATCGTGTCCGCCGTGACTGCGGTCGGCACGCCCGGGGACGACGGGATCGCGAGCGTCGCAACGCCCGAGCCGGCGCTCGCGAGCAGCGCATCGGAGTGGCCGTGATAGCCGCCTTCGAACTTGAGGATGCGGTCGCGGCTCGTGAACCCGCGCACGAGCCGGAGCGCGCTCATCGCGGCCTCGGTGCCCGACGACACGAGCCGCACCTTCTCCACCGACGGCACCGCGTCGGCGATCTCGGCGGCGAGCTCGACCTCCGCCTCCGTCGACGCGCCGAACGTCGTGCCGCGGAGCGCCGCTTCACGCACCGCCTCGACGGTCTCGGTGTCCGCGTGCCCGAAGACGAGCGGCCCCCACGACATGACCCAGTCGACGTAACGGTTGCCGTTGACGTCGACGAGATAGGCGCCGTCGCCGGACCGCGCGAAGAGCGGCTCGTCGAGGCCGACGGCGCGCATCGCGCGCACCGGGGAGTTGACCCCGCCTGGAATCAGCTCGAGCGCACGGCGAAAGAGGTCGGATCGCGCGGTCAGAGCCACTGCGGGAGATCTTTCGTCCAGTACGAGACGATCAGATCTGCGCCGGCACGCTTGATCGCGACGAGCGACTCGAGTGCGGCCTGCCGCTCGTCCATCCAGCCGGCCTGTGCGGCGGCCTTGATCATCGCGTACTCGCCCGAGACGTTGTACGCGGCGACCGGGACGTCGAATGCCTCGCGCGCGGCGCGGATCACGTCGAGATAGGGAAGCGCCGGCTTGATCATGATCGCGTCGGCGCCTTCGTCGACGTCGAGCTCGCACTCGCGCAGCGCCTCGCGGACGTTCGCAGGATCCATCTGGTAGCCGCGCCGGTCGCCGAACGCGGGTGTCGAGTCCGCCGCCTCGCGGAACGGGCCGTAGAACGCGGACGCGTACTTCGCGGAGTAGGCGAGGATCGGCGCCGACTCGAAGCCCTGCGCGTCGAGCGCCTCGCGGATCGCGCCGACGCGGCCGTCCATCATGTCGCTCGGCGCGACGACGTCGGCCCCCGCCTCGACGTGCGACACGGCGGCGCGCGCGAGCAGCTCGAGGCTCTGGTCGTTGTGCACCTCGCCGTCGACGATCACGCCGCAGTGGCCGTGCGACGTGTACTCGCACAGACAGACGTCGGTCATGAGCACGAGCTCCGGGAAGCGCGGCCGCAGCGCTCGGAGCGCCTGCTGCACGATCCCGTCGTCCTCCCACGCACCCGTCGCCTGGTCGTCCTTCTCCTCGGGGACGCCGAAGAGCATCACGGCCTGGACGCCGCCGCGGACGAGCTCCTCGACCTCGCGCACGACCCCGTCGACGTCGAAGCGCGCCATCCCCGGCAGCGCTTCGTTGCGGAGCGCCGCGGGAGCGACGAAGAGCGGCATCACGAACGCCTCGAGGTCGAGCCGCGTCTCGCGGACGAGGCCGCGGAGCGGGCCGGTGCGCCGGAAGCGCCGGAGGCGGACGTCGGGATACGAGCTCATGCGGAAAGAGTACGGCTCAGGCGGCGAGGCGGCGCATCGAAAGCCGGGCGAGCACCCCGAACGCCGCGCCGAGCCCGACGAGCCAGGCGACCTCGATCCCGACGGCGTGCCAGGGGCTCGTGTCGTAGAGGGCGGCGCCGAAGAGCCGTGCCGCGTGCGCGAACGGGAGGAAGTCGCTGACCCACCACGCGAGCGGCACCGCGCCCCGCGGCACGAGCCCGAGGAAGACGACCGGGAGCACGACGAGCACGGCGAGCAGCGACGCCGTGCGGGCCTCCCGTGCGAGCGCGCCGAGCAGCGTCCCGACCGTGCCGGCGACGCCCGCCGCGAGCAGCACGCAGGCGAGGAGCAGCGGCAGCCGCGCCCACGGCTCGCCGCCGGTGACGCCCCCGATCTCCACGACGACGCCGAACACGAGCGCGAGCGAGCCGCCGAGCGCGAGCCCGACCACCGCCGCGAGCGCGGACTTCGCCCACACGAGCTGGCCGAGCGACGCGAGCCCGCGGCGCAGCCGTCCGATCGTCCCCTCGTCGCGCTCCGCGGCCGCCGCGCCGGCGGCGAGCAGCAGCGCGAGGAACGTGACGGTGATCGCGATCCCGTACGACTGCACCTGCGCGGACAGCACCCACGTGCGCCCCTTCACCTTCGGCTGCGCCAGCTGGATCGGGTTCGCGGTCGCCTGCAGCGCACCTCCCGTCTGCGCGAGCGCGAGGCGTGCGATGTGCACGAAGCGGCGGATCGTCGCGACGCGCTGCGTCTGCGGCAGCCCGTCGAGCTGCTGATCCATCCGGTCGAGCCCGAGCACCTTGAAGTGGCGGCCGATGAAGCTCGCGTCGCCGCCGTGCAGGATCAGGCGGACGTACTGGAGGTTCGCTGCGATGTAACCCGCCTGCAGCTTTCCGTTCAGCTGGTAGACGAGGGCCTGCACCTGCTGTGTCACGCGCGGCGCGAGCCCGCCGCTGCCGGTGCGCAGCTCGAGGCTCGGCGGATGCACGGTCGTGACGAGGTCGCTGAGGAAGCCGGGGGGCACGGTGATCGTCGCGACGACCTTCCCGCTCGAGAGCTCGCGCGCGGCTTCGTCCGCGCCCATGCGCACGAGCGTCACCTGCTTCGCGACGTCGTCGATCACCGTCTGGATGTGGAAGTGGTGGCCGCCGACGGTCACGACGGGCGGGATGCCGTCCTCGTCGACGAACGCGATGCGCGGCTTCGAGCTCGCATAGCCGGCGACGAGACCCACGAGCAGCGCGATCACGATCGGATATGCGAGCAGTGCGCCGAGCAGCAGCGGCGATCGCCGCAGCACCGTCAGGTCCTTGCGGAGGATCAGCCAGACGGACGTCACCCGAACACCGCCTCGACACTCGAGCCGACGACGCGGCCGTCCTGCAGCGCGAGCACGCGGTCGGCGTGCGCGACCTCTTCCACGTTCTGCGTCGCGAAGCAGACCGCCCCGCCGTCGCTGCGGAGCGCGCCGACGACGTCCCACACGAGCGTGCGCTGGATCGGGTCGAGCGACGCGGTCGGCTCGTCGAGAAGCAGCACGCGCGGGCCGCCGAGCAGCGAGAGCGCGACGTTGAGGCGCTGGCGGTTCCCGACCGACAGCTCGCCCGCAGGCCGTGCGCCGTCCGGCAGCGAGAACCGCGCGAGCAGCTCGGCCGCCGCGCCGGCGGGGTCGTCGACGCCCTCGAGCCGCGCGAAGAGCTCGAGGTTCTCACGCGGCGAGAGCTTCGCGTACTGGGCTGGGCGCTGGGGCACCCAGCCGCGCCGCGCGCGCGTCTCGACCGTGCCCTCGCTCGGGTCGAGCGCGCCGGCGAGGATCGCGAGCAGGGTCGACTTGCCCGCGCCGTTCGGGCCGACGAGCGCGACGGTCTCGCCCGGCAGCAGGTCGAGATCGGTCGGAGCGAGCGCCTCGAGCTCGCCGTAGCGGCGCGCGACGCGGAGCGCGCGCACGAGCGGCTCGGTCACTGCGCGGAGGCCGCGGGCCGTTCGGGTGCCGCCGGTACGAGATCGACGCCCGCGGCGTCTCCGAGAGGCTGATCCGACGTCCAGCGCGCGAGCTCGATGCGCTCTCCGAAGAACTCCCACGCGGCGCGCATCGCGGCGAGCAGCGGCAGCGCGACGAGGATGCCGGGGAAGCCGTAGATCTCGCCGCCCGCGAGCAGGCCGAAGATCACGAGCAGAGGATGGAGGCGCAGCGAGTGCCCCATCACCTTCGGCACGACGATGTGCCCCTCGAGCTGCTGGATGCCGAGGAAGAGCAGCGCGACCCACACCGCCGACAGCGGATGCTGGACGAGGGAATAGAGGACGGGCGGCGCGGCGCCGAGCCACGGGCCGATGTACGGGATCAGCTCGGTGATGCCGGCCCACACGCCGAAGATCAACGCATAGCGGCCGCCGTTCGGCATCAGCCCGAGCATGCCGAACGCCCACAGGCCGATGCCCGCGCTCGCGCCGATGATCAGCGACAGCAGCAATTGCCCGCGCACGTAGCTCGCGAGCGCGCGCTCCATGCGCTCGATCAGCGGCGGGCTGGCCGGATGCGGCGGGAAGCGCCGGTCGACCGCGGCGGCGAGCCGGTGCATGTCGAGCAGCATGTACACCGAGACGACGATCACGAGCACGACGCTGAACAGCAGGCCGACGACGGCGAGGCCCGCTCCTTCGGCCCACGTGAGCGTCTTCGTCGTGTACTTCTGCACGTCCTTCGTGCCGACGGAGTTCAGGAACTTCGTTCCCTGGCGCTCGACGCGGATGCGCTTCAGGTGATGCGTGTCGAGCCAGTGCTGCAAGCGCGTGAGGTCCTGCGCGGCGCCCGTCTGATGGAGGCGTCCGGAGTCGACCGTAAAGTAGTTGTCGACCCTGTGACTGGCGTGGCGCGTCTGCTGCACCACGACGGTCGCAAGAGCGATGACGGCGAGTGCCACCGCAGCGGCGAACGTCAGATACACGATCGCGACCGCGAGGCCGCGCGGGATCCACACCTTTCCGAGGCCGCGGACGAGCGGATTGAGCAGCAGCGCGATCAGCAGCGCGACGAGGAAGAGGAAGACGACGTGACGGACGGCTCCCGCCAGCACCCACGTCAGGACGAGCAGGAGCGGCAGCCCGACGAGCTGCATCCATCTCGGAATCTCGATCCGCGCCGGGTTCGCGCTCGCCGGCTTGACGGGGGCTCCCGGCATGGCAGCGATGGTACAGCGGCGATCCGCCGGATCCGGGATGACTCCTGGGGTTGGACCGCCCTCGAGGACGGCGGCCTGGCCCTCGACCGTCACGAACTCTGGGTCGAACCTCCGGTGCAGAGCCTGCGCCGGGTGTCACGAAGTTCGGGGGAACCACGGTTGCCGGTGCCCCGGCCGTTCGATACGGTGCCCCTCGACATGCCGTCCTCACGCCCCACACGGAGGCGGCGCGTCGAACGTCGGGAGGTGCGCGCCGCGCGTCGTGCCCGTCGCTTCGCGCTCCTGACCCTGCTTGCGATCGTGCTCGTGATCGCCCTCTTGCTGACCGCTTTCGGCGGCGGAGTGCAGCGGTTCCAGAGGATCTCCGTCGCACGCGCGATCGTCTCGTCGCAGACGCAGCCCTTCCCCCAGATCGTCGCGGTGCGTGGGCCGGTGCGGCTGCAGATGCCGATCGCGCAGAACGTGCTGACGGCGATCGGCTACCACTCGGCGGACGACGGGGCGCTCACACTCGCTCCGCTCGGGCGCCAGGGCAACGAAGGCGTCGTCCAGCGCGTGTTCCACGCGATCTTCGGCGGCAGCGGCGGGCATCCGGTGTGGTACCAGCTCGACGGCGGTGCGCTCTCTGCGCTCGACGTCGGCGCGCTGCCGGGAACCGACGTGTACGCGCCTGTCGACGGAACGGTCGTCGGTGTGGCGCCGTACGTCGTCGCCGGCCACCGCTTCGGCTCGCGGATCGACATCCAGCCGCAGGCCGCGCCGTCGCTCGTCGTGACGCTGACGCAGCTACGTGCAGACCCGGCGATCGCAGTCGGCACGAACGTCGTCAGCGGTCGGACGAAGATCGGCGCAGTCGTCAACCTTGCGCCGTTCGAGCGGCAGGCGCTCGCGCGCTACACGAACGACGCGGGCAACCACGTGTCGGTCGAGCTTCGCCCGGCCGCGGCGCTGGTCCTCAACTGAGAGCGCTCTTCCTCGCCGACGTCTTCGGCGTCGCGGGACGCCGGGCGGTCGACGAGCGCCTCCCCTCGCTGCGCGAGGAGCTCGCCGTCGACGTGTGCGTCGTCAACGGCGAGAACGTCGCCGACGGCGCGGGGATCACGCCGAAGCTCGCCGAGCGGCTGCTTGCGGCCGGCGCCGACGTGATCACGCTCGGCAACCACACGTACCGCCGGGACGGGATCGGGGGCTACCTCGCGTCGAGCGAGCGTGTGATCCGCCCCGCGAACCAGGGCGCGCTCACGCCGGGCCGCGGTCTCGCCGTCGTCGAGGCGCGCAACGGCGTCAGGGTCGCCGTGCTCAACCTCCTGGGCTCGCTCTTCCTCGACACCCCGGTCTCGCCCTGGGAGGTCGTCGACGGGCTCGTCGAGGAGGCGCGCGCGCTCGCGCCGGTCGTGATCGTCGACTTTCATGCCGAGGCGACGAGCGAGAAGGTCGCGATGGCGCGGTGGCTCGACGGGCGGGTCACTGCGGTGATCGGGACGCATACACACGTGCAGACGAACGATGCGCGCATCGAGCCCGGCGGAACGGCGGCGATCACGGACGCAGGCATGACCGGCCCGCACGACTCGGTGATCGGCGTCGAGGCAAATCTTGCGATTCAGCGGATGCGCACCCGGCTGCCGGTGCGTTTCCGACCCGCCGAGGCCGGCGTCCGGCTCGAGGGCGTCGTGATCGACTGCTCAGACGACGGGCGCGCGCACGGGATCGAGCTGCTCCGCATTCCTGCGTAGGAGCGGCAGCACGAGCACGACGACGAGCGCGACGACGAGCAGGTCGCGCGTCACGACGAGCCACGTCAGCCACGGCGTGTGGAGCTTGAAGTAGTCGCCGTAACGATAGGGCTCCCAGATCTGCGTCATGCCGAGCACGACCGCGAGCAGGACGCCTGCGCGCACGCCGCGGCGCCCGCCGACGAGCGGCACGAGCGGCGCGAGCCACACGAGGTACTGCGGCGAGAAGACCTTCGAGAACGCGATGTACGCGGTCACCGCAGCGGCGCACGCGATCACGGCCTGCTCACGGGTCTGGTCGCTCCGCGCGTACAGCGCGTAGACGGCAAGAAGCGCGAGCACCGTCGCGACGTTCGACAGGGTGACGGCGAGGTGCGGCCCGCTGCCGACGAGGTTGTCGGAGCCCGCGCTCTTCACGACGTGGAGATGGACGTTCGCGATCTCATGTGCGACTGCGAAGAACATCGCGCCGAGGCTCTCGACCTGCAGCGGCCGCACGCTCTGGCGGTGGAGCGCCCACGCGACACCGTGCGGCGCGGCGGCGGTGAGCGGCCCGGCGAGCGCCGCAGCGACGGCCACGGTGAGCGCGACGCCGCGCGCGACCGCGCGCGACCCGCCGCGCCGCCACAGCTCGAGCAGCGCGATCGGCACGAGCACGAGCGGGTACACCTTCACGACGCCGCCGACCGCCGCGAAGCCGCAGGCGAGCACGGGCCTGCGGGCGGCGAGCGCGCAGACCGCGGCGGCGGCGACGAGCGCGGGCCAGTAGTCGAAGCGCGACAACGCGATCGGCCCCAGCAGCGCGGGCGCGACGCCTGCGAGGCAGAGCGCTGCATAGGCGCGGCGGCGCGTTGCGCCGAGGAACGCGAGCGTCCACGCCATCGCAAGCTCGGCGAGCAGGCCGATCACGAGGATCTGCACGCGGAACCACTCGTAGTACGTTCCGTGGTAGCCCGCGAGCTTGCGGAGGTACGTCGGCGCGACGAACGTGATCAGGGCCCCCGGGGGGTACTCGATCCGAAAGTCGCGGTACGGCACGAGATGGGCCGCGATCATCGAGCCCCAGTTCTCGTAGAAGCGCACGTCGCCGTAGAGCCACACCGAGAACGCGGGCACGTACGACAAGAGCACCCAGGACGCGACGAAGAGACCCGCGCCGGCCGCGAGCGGCCGCCGGTACTCAGCCGGCGGAAGGAAGAAGCTGCGGCTCTTCGGGCTGCGGAGTCTGCTCATCGGCGGAAGCGCGAACGACGGCAAGCGGGGCGAGGACGGCGATCGCGGCGAAGGGGAAGAACCAGGGAATGTACGTGTAGAGCCAGTACGTCAGCACGAGCTCGAAGCCGGCGAGCAGCGCCGCGGTGAGCGCGGCGAGCTGGAGCGGAGACTTCGTCCGCGGCACGAACGCCGCCGCGAGCGCGCCGGCGACGAGGAGCGCCTGAAGCACGCGCTGCACGAGGTGGAGGTCGGGAAGGCCGCGTGCGTAGTACTGCTTCCAGTCCCAGAGCGAGAACGGCGAGTCGCGTCCGACCTGCCAGGTCACCGTGCGGTCCCAGAAGACGCGAAGCTCGTGCAGCGGGCTCGGCTCGAGGAGGACGACGGAGAACGCCGCGAGCGTCGCCGCGGCAAAGCCGCCGGCGAACCGGCGCGACGGCCGCCGTCCCGGATACGTGAGCCAGAGCGGCGCGACGACGAGCGCGGCGAACTTCGACCAGCCCGAGAGCGCCGCGAACGCACCGCGGCCGGCCGGCGACGAGACGAGCCAGAAGCCGAAGATGAGGAGGCACGGCATCACGGTGTCGTTCGTGTTCGAGCTCGACGAGTACTGCGTGAACGGGTACGCGGCCCACGCGAACGCGAGCGCCGCCGCAAGCTGCAGGCCCCCGAACCGCCGTCCGACGAGCCAGAGACCTGCCATCGAGAGCAGGTCGAAGAGAATCGAGGTGAAGTGCGCCGCAGGCAGGTCGTCCCAGTGGCCGCTCCACCCGAGCGTGAGATAGCCCGGGATGTACGCCTCGTACGCGGTCGGCCCGTAGGTGTCGCCCTGCGGGTTCGCCGACTCGCAGCGGCCGTTCGTCTGGATGCGCTCGCGGATCTCGCCGGACGCGTCGGCCGGGCCGCACGGCTTCAGCTTGTCCTCCACGGGGAAGTTGCCCCACGGCGCCTGGCCCTTCACGATCCGCTCGGCGCCGATCACACCGGAGTAGCCGACGTCGATCACGTTCGACGTCTCGATGTTCTGCATCGTGCGGAAGCCGGCGAGGAACACCGCGGCGGCGAGCAACACCCACGCCGGCCACAGCAGTCGCGCGCGCGAACCGCGACCGGTCGCGCCGATCCACACGCCGCGCAACACGACCCAGGCGAGCGCGGGATAGAAGAGCGGCACCGCCGTGAAGATGTCGCCGTGATTGAAGAACCAGAGCGACGCCGTCGGCGAGAGCAGCATGAGGAGATCGAGGTTCCGCAGCGAGAGCGGGCGGCGGAAGTCACCGAGGCCGAGCAGGAAGATCCCGCAGAAGACGCCCCAGAGCCACGGCTTGTTGATCCACGTGCCGCCGAATGCGCCGCTGTAGCCGCGCCCCATCTTCCACGCGACCTGCGGGCCCGTCCATGCTTCGAGGACGACGCCGCTCGCGTCGTCGACGCGGCCCTCGGCGATCTCGCCCGCCTTGCCCCACCAGATCTTCACCGTCCAGCTGAGCGTCTTCGCGTCGTAGTCCTCCTCGTCGACGAGGCCCTTCGACGGGTAGCGCGCGAGCCAGTGCGCAACCTTGGGCGTCGCCTCGAACAGCACCAGTGCGCGGTGCTTCGCGAGACGCGGCGTCGTCGGTGACGGCGCGAACGGCGTCTGGACGAGATGCCCCTTGCCGTCGAAGACCGGCGCGGTCGGCGTCGTTGCGGCGTGCGCCGACGCCGCGAACGCGAGCGCGCAGATCACACCTGCAAGGAGACGGCGCGTCACCGTCGGCAAAGGCTAGAGGACGGGCGGCTTGGGGCGGTGCCGGAACGACCAGAGCTTGTTGCCGACGAAGTTGAGCGGGGTGACGAGCACGATCGCGACCGCCTGCCCGACGAGCTTGCCGACTCCGAGCCTGATCAGGAGATCGAGCATGACGAGGTTCGCGCCGAGAGACGCCAGCGAGACGGCGAAGAAGCGCATCCCCTGCGCGGCGACGCCGCCGCGGTGGGCGCGGAAGGTCCAGAAGCGGTTGAGGAGATAGTTCGAGGTGACGGCGACGAAGAACGAGCACGTCGCAGCGGCGAGATAGTGGACGCCGGCATCGATCAGCGGCTTGTAGACGCCGAAGACGTTGATGACGTAGCCGACGGCTCCGACGACGCAGAACTGCGCGAGCTGCTCCCAGTTCCGGCGGGCCCGCAGCGCTGCTCCGGCGCGATCGCGGGCCGAGACGTGCATCGGTCGCGAGGGTACCAAGCGCGGGTCAGGCAGCCGTCGCGCGGCGCGACGGCACGACCGTCGCACCCTCCGCCGGCATGCGCGCGACGCCGTCGGCTCCGCGCTGCAGCTCGAGCTCGGCCACCTCGCCTCCGACGAGCATCAGATCGAGGAGCCTGCCGACGGGACGTCCGCCCTGCCGCACCTCGCCGCCGAGCAGCCGCCGGAATGAGGTGCCGCGCGTGCGGTAGAAGCCGACGTCCTCGAGCAGCATCAGCGCCGAGCCGACGGCGATCTCGTCGCCGCCGAGCTGCGCCGCAGCGAGCGGGAGGAACCGCTTCGACTCGTCGCCGCAGCGGACGACGAAGCCGAGCACGTGCCAGGAGTCCCGGTCGAGCAGCAGGTCGACGGGCCGCCCCAGCTGGATCCCGCGCAGGGTCACGGGAAGTTGAAGCGCCTTCGTGGCGGCAAGAGACCCCAGAGCCATAGCCCCATCGTTCCTGTCCGACCGGACGCTGCGCAAACTCTCGTGGGGGAACCCAGGGTTCCCCCACGGACCCCCTCCTTCGGCGCGCGTGGCGGGGCCGCTCTGACGCTAGGGGCAGAGCGCGGTCTGCCCTTCGCGGAAGGCCGGCTCTCCCCCGAGAGCGCTGCTGACGACTTCGCGGTGCCGCGCGGTGGTGCGCCACGTCTACGGCAACCGACCTGGTCGCTGCGGCTACAGGTCGGAAGATCTCCCGGCGTTGGACCTGGCCCAAAGATCGGGGTCAGGCCCCGGGACAGTGGCTGCGCCGGACCGGGCGGATCTGGACGTGCGGTTTGCCGAGGGCCTGCGCCGTAAAGTCCCCATGCATGACCGACTACAACACCCAGATCATCGAGGAGTTCCGCGCGAACGCCGGGCGCGTCGGCGGGAACTGGGAGGGGCGCGACCTGCTCCTCCTCACGACCACCGGGCGCAAGAGCGGGAAGCAGTTCACGACGCCGATCATGGTCACCCGCGACGGCGACCGACTGCTCGTCTACGCCTCGCAGGCCGGTGCGCCCGACCATCCCGACTGGTTCCTGAACATCCTCGCCGACCCGCATGTCGTCGTCGAGGTCGGGGACGAGCGCTACCCGGCGATCGCGACGCCGCTGGAGGGCGACGAGCGCGACCGCGAGTACGCGGCCCAGGCCGAGCGCTATCCGCAGTTCGCGGAGTACCAGGAGAAGACGGACCGCGTGATCCCGGTCGTCGCCCTGGAACGCGACGCCGGCTAGCCGAAGCCCTCGGCGCCGACGAGCGGGACGAAGCGGCACGGAACGGTCCGGAGGACGGCCGGCCCCTCGGGCGAGCGGACGACGACCTGCAGCTGCTGCTCGAGCAGGTCCCCGACGGGGATGACGAGCCGGCCGCGCTCCTCGAGCTGGTCGTACAGCGACGCCGGGATCTCCGGCGCGGCCGCCGCGACGGCGATCGCGGCGAACGGCGCGTGCTCCGGGAGGCCGCGCGTGCCATCGCCGACGTGCACGTGCACGCGGTCCGCGTAGCCCGCCGCCGCGAGGGTCGCGCGCGCAAGCTCGGCGAGCTCGGGCAGCCGCTCGATCGAATGCACCTCGGCGGCGAGCTCCGCGAGCACCGCCGCCTGATAGCCCGACCCCGTTCCGACGTCGAGCACGCGCTCGCCGCCGCGCAGCGCGAGCTCGCTGCAGATCCGCGCGACCATGTACGGCTGCGAGATCGTCTGTCCGAAGCCGATCGGCAGCGCGGCGTCCTCGTAGGCACGCGAGCGCACTCCCTCGGGCACGAACAGCTCGCGCTGCACCCGAGCCATCGCCTCGAGCACGCGCGCGTCGTCGATGTCGCGCGCGAGCAACTGGCGCTCGATCATCCAGGTGCGCTCAGCCTGCATGCGCGAGCGCCGCGGTGCTCATCGACGGCGGCCGCTCGACGCCGAAGTGTGCGAGCACCGCGGGCGTCACCTCGGTGATCCGCGCCGGCTCCGCGTCGACGCCGATCGTCAGGAGCGGCACGATCGAGTCGCCGGCGACGAGCGAGCCGTGGCTCCCGCCTCCCGCGTGGTGGCGGCCGCCGATGTCCGCCAGCTCCCATCCCTCCGCAGCCGAGACGAGCAGCTCGCCCGCGTTCGGGTTCGCGAGCGCGGACCAGACGCGGTTCAGCGCATCCGGATGATCGAGGATCGCGGCGTCGCCGCTCGTCTCCCAGCCGTCGCCCGTGGGACGGAACCGCAGCTCCTCGCCCTCGCGCCGCGCAACCGCCTCGCCGCCTTCGAGCCGCAGCGTCGTCTCGACGGACTGCTCGCCGTCGAGCAGCCGTGCGAGCTCGGCCGCGTCGACCCGCGCATCCGGCAGGAGGTACACCTGCCCGGCGCGGTTCGACGCGCAGACCACGATGTCGTCGGCGTGCCGTGAGAGCGGCAGCTCGAGCTGCGCGACCTGGTCGACGAGCGTCTGCCCGTGATCGGAATGGAGCACGACGGCGTAGCGATCGAGGAACGCGTCCGGGCCGCCCGCGGCGTCGAGGAGCGCCTGGATCGCAGCGTCGGTGCGTTCGAGCGCGACGTCCTCCGCGCCGACGGGGCCGTGGGTGTGCGAGGCGAAGTCGAAGTCCGAGAGGTAGTAGGCGAGGAAGTCGAAGCCGTCGCGCGTGACGAGCCACCGTCCGACCGCGGCCGCGTACGCGTCGATCGAGCCACCCGAGCGGTTGCGCACCGCGAGCGGCGCGCCGGTCGGGTCGGACTCGAACAGGCTGTAGAAGAAGAACCGCTGCGGCCCGAACGCCGGCTTCGTCACCCACGGCAGCGTCGGCTGGTGCCGGTGCCGTCCGCGGTAGCAGGTGATGTTCACCGCGCCCGTGACATACCCCGCGTTCTCGAGCGCCTCGAACACGGTGACCGCATCGCGCGAGAGATGCTGCTGGTTCATGTTGTAGATCGTGTCGGTGATCGACTGCGCCATCCCGGCCGCACGGAGCGCCGCGAACGACGAGCCGTACTCGACGATGCGCCGCTCGCCCCGGTGCCACCACACGAGGTGCGGGATGTGATGCGTTCCCGGCCCGGAGCCCGTCGCGATCGCCGACAGGCACACGGGAGTCAGCGACGGGAACACGGACGTCGCGCGCGTGTACGTCCCGTGCGCGGCGAGGAACGCCAGCGCCGGTGCGCGCCCGCTCGCGACGGCGCGCTCGAAGCCCGCGGGCGTCAGCCCGTCCACGACGATCAGGACGAGCTTCTTCACGGCCGGCCGTCAGTCCTTGGCGAGGGTGCGCAGCCCGGCGTACCGCTCGGGCGCGCGCTTGCGCAGACGCACTGCGAGCGCGGGCAGCGCGACGAGCTCGACGTAGCCGAGCGCCGGGACGAGCCCGACCGCCGCAACGACGACCGCGCCGAGGGCGACGAGCGCGGCCGTTCCCCCGCGCGTGCCGCCGCGGCGAAGCGCGCCCCGGACGACCTGCGCCGCACCGAACGCGCCTGCAGCGCCGCCGGCGATGCCTGCGACGACGTCGCCCCAGCTTCCCGGCTGCCAGCTGTCGATCGCATAGCCGAGGCCTGCCCCGGCGGCGAGCGCGACAACCCCCGCCGCGACGAGCGCTGTGCGTGCAGCGCCTGCGACGCCGGCGAGCAGGACGCCGGCGCCGGCTCCGAGCCCGGCGCAGACACCGATCCAGTACCACGCGCCCATCGCGAAGGAGCGTACCTCCACGCGCCGTTCGGCCGTTATGTCAGCGAGGCGGGCAAAGCCCGACCCGTCCGTCCGCGCCCTCTTGGAGGAAACGTGCCTACCGACACCCGCCTGATGCTCGTCTTCTTCACGTCGCACAAGTCGGGCCCGGCGCGCCGGATGGAGAGCCTGCTCGCGCACATCGCACGCAAGGAGCGCGACGGCCTGTCCGTGAGGCGCGTCGACGTGGACGAGCGCCCGGACATCGCGAAGCGCTTCCGTGTCGGCGAGGTGCCCGCGCTCGCGCTCGTGAAGGGCAAGCGCGTCGTCGCCACACTCGAAGGTCGCGCGACCGCACCGAAGATCGAGTCGATGCTCGACTCGCATCTGCGGACCGCTTAGTTCGAGAGCTGCGCGATCACCGCGAGGCCGAAGTCGGCCGCGCGCTTGCCGTCGATCACTCGATGGTCGAACGTGACCGACACGTTCCCCATGCGCCGCACGACGACCTCGCCGTCGCGCACGACCGCACGCTCTTCGATGCGGTGGATCCCGAGGATCGCGACCTCGGGGTGGTTGATCAGCGGCGTGACGAACAACCCCGCCGCGCGGCCCGCGCTCGTCACGGTGAACGTGCCGCCTCGTAGCTCCTCGGGTGCGAGCTTCCCCGCATGCGCCGCCTCTGCGAGCCGCCGCACCTCGGCGTCGAGCTCCTCGAGCGAATGCGTGTCGCAGCCGCGCACGACGGGGACGACGAGCCCCTGCTCGGTCTGCACCGCGATCCCGATGTCGTAGCGGTCGAGCAGCACGAGGTCGCCGCCGTCGATGCGCGCGTTCAACTCCGGGAAGTCGTGCAGCGCGCTCGCGACGGCCTGCAGCGCGCGCGGAAGGAGCTGCTTGAGGTCGAGGTCCGAGAAGTCGGCCTCCTCGACCCACGTGACGGCGGGGATCTCGTGCGCGCGCGTCAGGTGCTCGAGCATCTGGCGGCGGATGCCGCGGATCGGCTCGCGCCGGCCCTCTGCGGCGGCCGGCGCTGCGGCCGTCGTGCCGCCGCGCACGTCCTGCTCGGTGATACGCCCCTGCGGCCCGGTGCCGATGACGGTCGCGAGATCGACGCCGAGCTCCTGCGCGAGCCGGCGCACGAGCGGCGTCGCGCGCACCTGGTCGCGCGCGGGCGGTGCCGACGCCGCCGCCGGAGCGACACGTTCGGGCGCCGCCTTCGCGGCCGTCTTCACGCCGTCGCCGCCGATCACGACGATCACGGTCCCGACGGGGACGACGTCGCCCTCCTGCGCGAGGATCTGCGTCACCGTGCCGGCCGCGGGCGACGGGATCTCCACCGTCGTCTTGTCGGTCGCGATCTCGACGAGAGGGTCGTCCTCGGCGATCTCCTGCCCTTCCGCGACGAGCCAGCGGGCGATCTCGCCTTCGGTGAGGCCCTCGCCGAGGTCCGGGAGCTTGAACTCGTACGCCATGCCGCGCGGCAGCCTAGCGCCCGAGCACGCCGTCGCGAAGCACTGCGTGGACGCCCTTCGCGACGTTCACGATCTGCGTCACGTGGAGGTCGACCGCGACGCTCGAGAGCGCGAGCGCATGTGTGCGGTCGAGACCGAGCTCCCGCTCCATCAGGTCGAGCATCGTCGCCATGCACTGCTCGGCGGCGAGGTCGAGATCCTCGTCGAACCCGAACGCGACCCAGGCATCCTGCGTGCGAGCGACCGGGCTCCGCAGCTCGAGGTCGTCGCGCACGCCGAGCGTCAGTTGCGCGCGCTCGAGCGGCGACTCGATCGCCGTGCCGGACACCTCGCCGTCCCCCTGCGCGCCGTGTCCGTCGCCGGCGGAGACGAGCGCGCCGTCGACGGCGATCGGGAGATAGAGCGTCGTCCCCGCGACGAGCAGCTTGCAGTCGATGTTGCCGCCCGTCTTCCGCGGCGGGATCGTCGAATGGATCCCCGGCTCCGCGGGCGGCATCCCGATCACGCCGAGGAACGGCGCGAGCGCGACGGTGACGCCGCGAGCGTCGGTCGCGGAAGCGCCGTCGATCGTCCAGTGGAACGGGTCGCCGTGCGCGAACGTCACGCCCCAGCCGCGCGGCGTCACCTCATCGATCGCGACGACGAGTGTCTGGCCCGCGCGCGCGCCGCGCACCTCGATCGGCCCGCTCAACGCGTGCCCACTGTGCAGTTGCTCGTCGCGCTCGAACGGGCTCACGTCCGGATCCCAGTGCCAGCGTGCGTTGAGGGACTGGAAGCGCACGCTGTCTCCGGGTTCGACGCTGAGCGCGGGCGGGAGCGCGGACGAGAAGTACCCGTGAACGGTCTCCTCGGTGAGCGGAAGGTCGTGAATCACAGTCAGAACGCGAGCAGCTGCCGGCAGGCATCGACGACGCGCTCGACCGACGGCATGTACGCGTCTTCGATCTTCCAGTACGGATACGGCACGTCGTAGCCCGTGACGCGCAGCACGGGGCCGCGCAGGTCGAGGATGGCCTTCTCGGCGAGGATGGCCGCGAGCTCCGCGCCGAAGCCCGCGACTCGCGGCGCCTCCTGCACGATCACGACGCGGCCCGTCTTCGCCGCCGAGCCGAGGAGCGAGTCCTCGTCGAGCGGCTTGAGCGTGCGGATGTCGAGCACCTCGACCGACGCCTCGCCTTCGAGCGCGTCCGCGGCGCGCTCGCACAACGGCACCATCGCGCCGTAGGCGACGAGCGTCACGTCGTCGCCCTCGCGCGCGAGCCGCGCCCTGCCGAGCGGCACGACGTGGTCGCCCTCCGGCACGTCGCCGCGCTCGGTGCGGTAGATCAGCTTCGGCTCGAGGATCACGACGGGATCCGGGTCGCGGATCGCGGCGGCAAGCAGCCCCTTCGCGTCGGCGGGCGTCGACGGGATCGCGACCTTCACGCCGGGCGTGTGCACGTAGTAGGTCTCCGGCGAGTCGTCGTGCAGCTCGGGCGCGCGCACGCCGCCGCCGTACGGCATGCGCACGACGAGCGGGAACTCCATGGCACCGCCCGTGCGCCAGTGGTAGCGCCCGACGTGCGTGATCAGCTGGTCGAGGCACGGATACGAGAATGCGTCGTACTGCATCTCGCACACGGGCCGCCACCCGGCCATGCACAGGCCGACGGCGGTGCCGAGAATCCCCGCCTCCGCGAGCGGCGTGTCGACGCAGCGGTCGACGCCGAAGCGCTCGCGCAGGCCCGCGGTCGCGCGGAAGACGCCGCCCGAGCGGCCGACGTCCTCGCCCATCACCAGCACCGAGTCGTCGCGTGCGAGCTCCGTGTGGAAGCAGTCGTTGATCGCCTCGATCATCAGGAGCTCAGCCAACGTCGCCTCCAAGGACGCGCCGAAGGTCGGCGAGGTCGCGTGCGAGCGACGGGGGCGGGTTCGCGTAGGCATGCTCGAAGACGAGGCCGATGTCCGGGTCGGGCTCGGCCTCTGCTTCGGCGATCCCTGCGCGCATCGCCTCGAGCGCCTCGGCCTTGATCTCCGCCTCGAGCTCGTCGTCGAGCACCGACCGGCGCCGCAGGTAGCGCTCGTAGCGCCCGAGGCATTCGTTGCGCTTCTCCTCCTCGACGCGCTCGAGGTCGATGTACGTGCGCGGGTCGTCTGCAGTCGCGTGCGGTGCGGCGCGATAGCTCACCGCTTCGATGAACGTCGGCCCCTCTCCGGCGCGCGCGCGCGTGACGGCCTCGCGTGTCGCCTCGAACACGGCGAGCACGTCGCCGCCGTCGACGCGCACGCCGGGAATGCCGTAACCCGCGGCCTTGTCGACGAGCGCCTCGGCCTTCGTCTGCTGCGAGACGGGTGTCGAGATCGCCCACTGGTTGTTGTTGCAGAAGAGGATCAGCGGCGCGCGCATCACGCCGGCGAAGTTGGCGCCCTCGTGGAACGCGCCCTCGCTCGTCGCGCCGTCGCCGAAGTACACGACCGCGCACGCCGGATCGCCCTTCAGCTTCTTCCCCCACGCAAGCCCCGCTGCGTGCGGCACCTGCGTCGCGATCGGAACGCAGATCGACCCGAGGTTGTAGTCGGCCGGATTCCACCAGCCGGCGGGATGCCCGCGCCACCAGTGCAACACCGTCGCGGGCGGCATCCCGCGCAGCAGGCCGATGGCCGACTCGCGGTAGCTCGGGAAGATCCAGTCGCCGTCGTCGAGCGCGTGCACGGATCCGGCCTGCATCGCCTCGTGGTTCCAGAAGATCGCGTACGTGCCGATGCGGCCCTGCCGGTGATAGACGAGCGAGCGCTCGTCGTAGGTGCGCAGCAGCACCATCGACCGGTACAGGTCGAGCAGCTCCTGCTCGCCCAGCCCGTCGACGGCGCGATCCTCGTCGATGACGCTGCGCAACTCGTGCTCCCCGTGCGCGACCTGGGCCATTCGGCGACGATGGTACAAGGCCGCGCGTCTGCGTCAGACGAACACCGCGACGGCGCCCCGCTCGGCCTCGAAGACGGCCTCGTCGACGTCGCCGAGGTCCTCGCCGTCGACGTGCAGCGGCATCGGCCGGTCGCAGGCGATCTCCACCCGGTCGAGGTCGTGGCCGTAGAGCACCGGCCCCATCCGCGCCCGGCCGGAGAGGATCGCGAGCGAGAACGCGACGATCGACCGCCGGCGCACCCGGAGCGGCGCGACGAGATCGAGCCCGAGCTCGAAGTCGGCTTCGGGGACGATCGGCAGCGGAATCCCCTTCGCGTAGGTGTACGGCGCGCCGTTCGCGACGAAGGCGAACGCGGCACGGCCGAGCCCCTTCACCTCGAGCGCCGCGTCGAGGTGGCCGCGCCGCGCAGCGAGCGCGCGCACCACGGCGAGCGCGAAGGCGAAATCGCCGGGACGCTTCCCGTCGTCGCGACGTCCCATGCCGTCGACGCGGCGCACGGCTTCGGCGTCGATGCCGAGACCTGCGCTGAAGCCGAACCGCCGCCCGTTGACGCGGCCGAGCGTGATGCGCCTCGTCTGCTGCAGCTCGATCGACTCGGCGAGCCGGTGAGCGGCGACGACCGGGTCGAGCGGGAAGCCGAGGGCGCGTGGTAGCACGCTCGTGCCGCCGCCCGGCAGGAAGCCGATCGGCACCTCGCCGTGCATCCCGTTCAGGGCCTCGTTGAAGCCGCCGTCGCCGGAGAAGACGACGATCGCCGCGACGCCATCCGCGCAGGCCTCCGTGACGAGCTCGGTCGCATGCCGCGGATGCTCGGTCCGGACGATCCGGAGGTCGACGACGCGGCGGAGCGCCGCCTCCACCGCGGCGAGCTTGCCGTCGCTGACGCGCGTTGCGAACGGGTTGACGACGAGAACGGCTGCCTGCACAGGGCCACAGTGCCCACGCAGGCAGCCGACCCGCAAGAAATCAGCGAATGAACACGCTCCCGCCGAAGACGCGGCCGCCGTGGCTCGCCCCCCGGAGCCAGGCGATGTGGAACACGTCGACGCCGGCCTGGAGGTTGTGCACCGCGTAGACGGTGAAGCCGACGCGACGCTGGTTGAGCAGCCCGATCCCGCGGACGCGCGCGGTGTTGTCGACGAAGTTCACCGAGCCGACGTGGAGCGCGCGGAAGCGCAGGCCGGCGGCGGGGTCGACGTAGACGACCGTGTTCGCACGGCCGACGTCGATGTGGAAGCGCGCCGTCCCGACCGAGCCGGTGCCGATCACGATGTGGCTGAGGGTCGCCTGGGCGCCTGCGACGCCGGCGAGCCCGGCGCCGGGCACCGTCTCCGGGTAGAGCGCCTCGCCCTGCGGTGGCGCAGCGGCTGCCGGAGCGGCCACCGCGAGCGCGACGGAGGCGAGAGCGGCCGCCGCGAGCATGGGGGTCTTCATGATTCGTCTCCCTTCGATCTGGAACCGAGCGCAGCGGTAACGGCGGAGAGGCCGCCCCGGATACGGGGACGGCCTCTCCGCTCTCGTGCCTAGCGGACGGTCAACCCGCCGGAGAGGAGGGTGCCTCCGTGCGGGAGCCCGCCCGACCAGGAGATGCGGAACACGTCGCCGCGCGCCCCGCGGTCGATCGCGACCGCCACGAACGGCACGCGCCGTCCGTTCACGACGCCGGTGCCACGCAGCGTCGCACTGTTCGAGCCGAACCGCACCGACGCCAGACGCAGCGAGCGGAAGCTCACCCGCAGCCGCGCATCGGCATAGGTGACCTTGTGGCCCGGCCCCTTGCGGAGGTCGATGCTGAAGCGCGCGGTGCCGATCCGGCCGAGCGCGTGCACGGAGCCCGTGCCGCGGACGAACCGGCGCTGCGTCTTCGTCCGGCCCGCGACGCCGCCCGGAGCCGGCGAGCTCGGGGTCGTGCTCGTCGTCGTCGGTGCGGGAGTCGTGGTCGTGGTCGTGGTCGTCGTCGTGGCGCCGCCGCCTCCGCCACCGCCGCCACCGGAACCGCCGCCGCCGCTCGAGCCGCCTGCGGCGGGGACCGCCGGCAGGAGGAAGTCGAACGCCGGCGTGTTGTCGAGCTGGGTCATCCAGCCCTGCGTGCCGGGGTCGGCCGAGGCGTTCTCGAACGAGAACGCGGTGCCGTCGTAGAAGCGCGAGCCGACCGCGGCCGCGCCCTGCGTCGGCCGCCCGTCGCCGTCGGTGCCGGCGAGCGGGTGGAGCACGGTCGCCGGGACGGTGAGCGTGATCGTGCCCGCAGCCTGGTCGACCGAGCCTGCGATCGGCGTCGCGCCGGGGTAGATCTCGCACTTGCCGCCGGGGCCCGAGCCGCCGCAGGTGCCGGGGTCGGTCGTGTACGGGTCGTAGCCGAACGAGAACCCGGTCGCCTGGCTCCACTTCGCGACGGCCGCGGTGTCCTGCCAGCCGTTCGTGAAGCGCCAGATCCAGACGAGCGAGCCGGTGCCCGCGGCCTGCGCGAGCGCCGCGTTCGAGAGATCGGCCACGTGCAGCGTGACGGTGAAGCCCTGCGTCGCCGCGTCCGGGCCGATCGACGCACCGGTGAAGTCACCCGCGGCGATGTTCGCCGGAGACGGCGTCGTGCCGAGGCTCGAGTACGGCGCGAGCGCGTCGCCCGCCGGATCGGCCGTCGAGCTGCGGACGACGTCACGTCCGCTGACCGACACCGTGCCGCCGCCGTTCGACGGGCCTGCGATCTGCGTGACGACGAGCGGCGTCGCGACGTAGCCGCCGGTGTCGTCCGGCTTCTTGTTCGTGCGGTCGAAGACGACCGACAGTCGTCCGTCGACGCGGTCGTACGTGATCGCGAAGAAGTCGGCGAGCGACCGGTCGCCGCCGCTGATGTCGCAGCCGAGGCCGTTGAGGCAGATCGAGTCGTAGTGGAACGGATGCGTCGTCGCCTGCACCTGACCGAACGTCGCGTTCGGGTCGAGCGCGTTGAGCGACTGGCTGACGTAGACGTTCCACGCTGCCTTGAACTGGCTCGTATTCGGGTCGCCGTCCTGCGTCGTGCCGTAGAACGCGACGGCGACGCGACCGGGGGCGCCGCCGGCGGCGATCCACGGGAACACGGTCGTGCTCACCGCGCCGCGGTCGACCTGCACCGGTGCGCTGAAGCCCGGGTGCACCGTCGGCTCGCCGTCGCTCGTGCTCGAGACGTCCGAGACGCTCTGGTTGCAGCCCGCGACGTCCGCCGCCGGCAGCGATGCCATCCACGTGTGGTAGTCGGTCTTGTCGGCCCACGCGACGTAGACGTTGCCGGCCGAGTCGACGTCTGCGGTCGCGAACCCTGCCGTACCACCGGACGCGGGACCGACGGCGCAGTCCGTCCAGGTCTGCCCGCGATCCTGCGAGATCGCGAGGTTGACCTGCTCGCCCTTCGTCCACGGCATCACGACGGTCCCCTGCGCGCCGAGTGAGGGGATGAAGTGCATCGGGCCCGGGAAGTCCGGGTTCGGCGCGGCGATCGACGAGATCGGCGAGTACGTGAGCCCGCCGTCCGTCGACGTCTGCACGACGACGTTCCGCGGCTGCTGCTGGTTGTACGAGAGCAGCACCGTGCTCGCGTCGAGGAACGTGAGCCACTGCCGGTCGGCGAGCGCGCCGTTCGACGTCGCACCCGGCAGGCCGTTGCCGCTCGGTCCGCCGGTCGAGAGCGTGTGCCCGTTGTCGGCGGAGGTCGACGTCGCGAAGCCGGTGAGCGCACCGAGGCCCGCGTACGCGTACTGGTAGTTGCCCTGCGCGTTCTGCTGCTCGCCGGTCGCGAGCGCGCAGTCGCCGCCGCCGCCTGCCGACTGCTGGCCGCGCGGAGCGGTGCCGAGCAGATGGAACTGGTCGCCGCCGTCGGTCGACACCTGTGCGTAGTCCGACGCGTTCGAGAAGCCCGTCGGGCCACACGTGTAGAGCAGGCCCGCCTTGTCGGAGACGATCAGCGGCTCCGCCTCGTCACGCTGCGGGTCGGCGGGGACGGCCGCCGAGAACGCAAGCCCCTGCGGGTCCGCGGACGCGAGCTGCGGCGACGCCGACTGCGCCTGCGAGTCGACCGTGAGCGTGCCGGTGTAGGCCTGCGGCAGCGAATTCGCGAAGCCGCACGCGAGCACGTCGTAGTTGCCCGGCGGGAGGTTCGTTGCGACGACCGTCTCGGTCGTCGACGAGCCGTCGCTCGACCCGATCTCGCGCGTCTGCGACTGGTCGGCCTGGTCGCCTTCCTGGCTGACGATCGTGAGGATCTCGTCGTTGGATGTCTCGTTGCCGGACGCCGGTGTCCAGCTGATCTGGAACGTGAACGTCGACTTCAGCCCCGTGTACCCGGCTGCGGGCACCGTGAGGGTGAAACCGTGGTGGTCGACGGTCGGATCCTGCGCCGGCAGCGCCGTGCAGTCGCTCGTCGCGTGCGAGCCGGCGGGGATCGTCCCCGTCCACGTGGCCGAGGCGCTCTGCCCGGCCGCAGGCACGGCCACCGTCTGCGTCGGCGGCGTCGATGCCCGCAACACCGTTGCTCCGCCAAGGAGTGCCCCCGTCGCGATCGCCAGCGCTCCCAGCGCCAGCCGGTGTTTCCGCAGCATGTCGTCTCCCTTTCGAAGCGGGTCGTGTACGCGTCGAAAACGTGCGAGTCGCCGATCCGGATACGGCCCGGCTCAGCGGGAGGCGTAGCCGCGCATGCCGTCGAGCAAGAGCGCGGTGAAGCGGTCGGCGAGCGCGTCGGTGTAGGCGCCCGGCCGGAGCCACGTGTACGCCCAGTTCACCGCCGAGAGCGCGAGCAGCGCAGCCGTGGCGTCGTCGAGGTCGGTGCGCAGCTCGCCGTGCTCGCGGCCCTCGCGGAAGAGGGCGCGGATGCGCTCCTCGTAGCGGCGGCGCTCGGCGACGAACGCCGCCCGGCGCTCGCCCTCGAGGTAGCGCCACTCGCGGACGAAGACCGTCGCGATGTCGAGCTGCTCGGCGACGACCCGGAGATGCCCGCGCAGCACGGCGGCGATCCGCTCGAGCACCGGCCCCTCCTCCGGCACCGCGTCGAGCGCCGCGTGGAACGCCTCGGCCCCCTCGCGGGCGACCTCCCAGAGGAGATCGGCCTTCGAGTCGATGTGCGTGTAGAGCGAGCCTTTCTGCATCCCGAGGGCCTCGGCGAGGTCGCCGATCGACGTGCCGTGGTAGCCCTTCTCGGCGAAGAGGCGGGCCGCGGCCCGGGTCAGCTCAGCGCGCCTGGCGGACATCTAGAATGCGGAGCCTAACGATCGTTCGGAAGGAGCGCCCGATGGCCGCCGCTGAGATTCCCCACGACGAGCAGGCATTTCTCGCGTACGTCCAGGCCGGCGGCCAGGTCGAGTCGACCGACTGGCTGCCCGAGGACTACCGCGCGAAGCTCGTGAAGTTCATCGAGATGCACGGCAACTCCGAGCTGATGGGCGTGCTCCCCGAGCGCGAGTGGATCCTCCGCGCACCGACCCTGCAGCGGAAGCTCGCGCTCACCGCGAAGGTGCAGGACGAGGTCGGCCACGCGCAGCTGATCTACCGCGTCGTCGAGGATCTCGGCAAGCCGCGCGAGCAGTGCCTCGCCGACCTCGTAGCGGGCAAGTCGAAGTTCCACAACGTCTTCCATTACCCGACGAAGACGTGGGGCGACGTCGGCGTGATCGCGTGGCTCGTCGACGCGGCCGCGATCATCAGCCAGAAGGCGCTGCTGAAGTGCTCGTACGCGCCGTACGCCCGGATCATGAAGAAGATCTGCTGGGAGGAGTCGTTCCACATCCTCCACGGCCGCGACGTGATCCTCGCGATGGTCACCGGCACGCCGGAGCAGTTCGAGCTCGTGCAGGGGGCGGTGAACCGCTGGTGGGGGCCGTTGATGCAGTTCCACGGGAACCCGATCACGGCCGAAGAGGACCCGATGTTCCAGTGGCGCATCAAGTCGCAGGGGAACGAGGAGGCGCGGCAGCAGTTCCTCGAGGGCTACGTGCCGCAGATCCACGAGCTCGGCCTCACGGTTCCCGACCCGAAGCTGCGCCGCCGCGACGACGGCGTGTGGGAGTACACCGAGCCCGACTGGGACGAGCTGAAGCACGTCGTCACCGGTCACGGGCCGAAGACGGAGGAACGGCTCGCGTTCCGCCGCCGCTTCCTCGAGCAGGAGCGGTGGGTGCGCGACATCGTGCTCGCGTCGTGATCTGGGAGATCTTCCGGCAGGAGCGCAAGGGGCAGGCGTTCGAGCACGCGGGCTCGGTCGCCGCGCCGGATGCGGCGTTCGCGGAGTCGTGGGCGCGGGAGCAGTACGGCCGCCGCGGCGAGTCGGTCGCGCTGTGGCTCGTGCCGCGCGACGCGGTGCACACGGTCGACGACTGGGCCGACGAGTTCGACATGAAGTACCGCCGCGTCGACGGCTACTCGATCAAGGCGCGCTTGAAGGAGGCACGTGGGCGACGTAGGCTCGACGGAGCCGCAAATGGCTGATGTGCCGGCTTTGCCGGCGCGTCAGCGGCAACACGAGCTTCTGCTCGGGCTCGCTGACGACGAGCTCGTCCTCGGGTGGCGCGACTCGGAATGGACGGGGATCGCGCCCGTGCTCGAGGAGGACGTCGCGTTCTCGTCGATCGCGCAGAACGAGATCGGACACGCGCGCGCGGTGTACGAGCTGCTGACAGACGATGCCGACGCGCTCGCGTTCGACCGTGCGCTCGACGAGTACCGGTGTGCGCCGCTCGTCGAGCTGCGGCTGCTCGACTGGGCGCGCACGATCGCGCGGCGCTGGCTCTACGAGGTCGCTGACGAGATCCGCATCGCCGCGCTGATGGAGGACGCCGACGCGCGCGTCGCGGGGCTCGCCGCGAAGATCAACCGCGAGGAGGCGTACCACCGCATGCACGCGGAGATGTGGCGCGAGCGCCTCGCGGACGCGCCGCAGTTCCAGGCGGCGGTGGAGGAGCTCTGGCCGTACGCGCTCGGCGTGCTGCCGGCCGGGCAGCGTGAGGCGTTCGCCGCGCGCGTCGACCGCGCGCAGGTCGAGGCCGTCGAGCGCGGCACGCACACCGACGAGCTCGCCGGGCTGTGGGACCAGATGACCGTCGTGCGCCGCTCGGCGCCGGCGGGCGCGCAATGGTGACGGCCGAACAGGTCTGGGACGCGTTCGCCGCGATCCCGGACCCCGAGATCCCGGTCGTCTCGCTCGTCGAGCTCGGCGTCATCCGTTCGGTCGACGTCTCCAACGGACGTGTCCGCGTGGAGCTCACGCCGACGTTCCTCGGCTGCCCCGCGCTCGAGGCGATGAAGCGCGCGCTGGAGGAGTCGGTCGCCGAGCTCGGCGCCGCGGCGGACGTGCAGGTGATCTCCGACGACTCGTGGTCGACCGACAAGATCACGCCGGCGGGTCGCGAGAAGCTCCGCGCCGCCGGCTTCGCGCCGCCGGCGCCGCGCGAGGCGTCGGCGCCGAAGCTCGTCCAGCTGCAGTCGAAGGTTCACCGGTGCCCGTATTGCAACTCGACGCAGACCCGCCTCGAGAACATCTTCGGCCCGACGCCCTGCCGGTCGCTCCGCTACTGCGAGAGCTGTAGTCAGCCGTTCGAGCAGTTCAAGACGATCTGATCGCGCGACGGGAGACCGTCGGGGGGGCGCCCGCACCGGCGCCCCCCCGACATGGCGTGCTTCCTACGAGAACACGTACGCGGTCGGCGCCGACGCGGTGACGCGCACGAAGCCGCCGCCGGCGTAGGCGGTGCAGGTGTCCGTCGACGAGATGAGGTCGTCGTTGGCATCGAAGGACTCCGACGTCTCGCAGCTGTAGCCCGCCGCGTTCGCGAGCAGGATTGCCCCGCTGCCATCGACCACGTCGACGCTCACGGCTACCGGCGACGACGCCGTCACGCGGGGGATGGCCAGCGTGCACGTCGTCCCGTGCGGCTTGAGCGAGATCCCAAAGGAGCTGCAGTGCAGTGTCGGAGCGACGTAGTAGTCGACGTCACCCGCCGGGAAGATCGTTGCGACGCCGCCGACGAGAGGCGATGCCGCCGCGGTCGTGTCGTTCGGCTCGAGCGTGTCGGCTCCGAGCGTGAACTCGCATCCATTCGTCCTGTTGCCATCGAGGTCGGCGAACGACGCGTCGCACACGTAGACGACGTTGCCGTTCGCGTCGCACGAAGCCGTCCCGTTGGGATAGGCCGGCGGCGTGCACGACGGGGGAACCGTAGCGACGTTGCACTTCAGCGTCACCGTCCCGTCGCTCGCGTACGAGACGGCGATCGTCCCGGTCGAGCCGTCCTTCGTGCAGGCGAGGCCTGCGAGGCCGTCGAACGACGACAACCCGCCGCCCGTGCCGTTCTGACCGTTCGTGCCGTTGGTGCCGTTGGTGCCGTTCGTGCCGTCTTTGCCGTTCGCGCCGTTGCACGCGAACGTCGGCAGGCCGGTGCCGACAGTGAACTCGGCGCCTCCGAAGGGGCACTCCGTGCTCCCGACGCCGAGCGCCATGTTGACGACGCTCGCGCCGTCCGTGCCGGGGACGCCGTCGGCTCCCGCCAATCCGGTGTCGCCCTTCACTCCCTGGGGTCCCTGGTCACCCTGCAGGCCTTGAAGTCCTTGTGCGCCGGTGTCGCCCTTGGGTCCTCGCGGCCCGACCGGCCCGATTCCGCCGGTGTCCCCCTTAGGTCCGACGACGTTCCACGAGATCGCGGTCTCGTTCGTGCGGCAATCAGTGCTGTTGTTCGCGACCAGCCGCAGGTTGCCGTTCGTGGCGTTCGCGCATGCTTGGATCACGGTCGGCGCCACCTGGCTACTGGCCCCGGTCGCATACGCGATGCTGCCTCCGGCCAGCGCCACCACCGAAACAACGGCGAAAGCCAGCCGCCGGCGTGCCCAGATCGTGTTCATGCCCATCCTCCCCAGTCCGATTGCTCCAATAGGTACAACCTCGGAGTCGACGGGTCAACGAACGGGCCCGAGCTGCCGCTGAAGCGTTGTGCCGCGATGGTGAGGACGTGACCCGAGGTGCGTGGAAGCGGCTGACTAGGCCGCGGCTCCGTTCCCGTTCCCCGAGCGCCCGGCCGCAACTGCTGCGAGCCGCCCGAAGCGCCGCTGTGCGACCTCGTCGACGAAGTTCACGACGGGGCCGTGCACGAGGATCTCCTCGGTCATCTCCTTCACGAGGGACGGGATCAGGTCCTCCGCGAGCCACTCACGGCCGGGGACGACGGCGACGCGCAGCCGCACCTCCGCGAGGCCGGTCGCGAGCTCGCTGCAGTCGACGAGCTCGAGCGGCTTCACGAAGCGCGTCGGCTCGACCGGGAGCATCGGGATCAGCTCCTCCACCATCGTGCGCGCGCGGGCCGCGTCGCGGACGACGAACTCGATCTGCGCCTCGCGGTACCCGCGCGGGTAGAGCTTCACGGCGAGCACCTGCGAGTTGTGCACGCGCTGCAGCTCGCCGCCGGCGCCGCGGATCACGACGGCGCGCAGGCTCACCTCCTCGACGATGCCCTCGACGTTCCACGGCTCGATGCGCACCGCGTCGCCGATGCGGAACCAGCGCTCGAAGAACATCACCACGCCCGCGATCAGGTCGATGAGGAAGCGCTGCGCTGCGAAGCCGACGACGATCGCGAGGAACGACGCGCCGATCACGCCCTGCATGCCGGTCTGCCCGAAGCTTGCAGCGAAGCAGAGCGCGAGCGCGATCGCCCATACCGCGTAGCGCGTGCTCGTCTGCATCAGCGAGATCGCGGTCTCGCGCTCCTTCCGCCGCGCGAGCGTGCCGCCCTCTGCGCGCTCGCCACGCGCGACGAGCCAGACGGCGACACGTCCGGCGGAACGTCCGAGAATCCACGCCAGCGCGACGATCGCCGCCATCACGACGGCGCGCGCGAGCGGCGAGGGCAGGAAGGTGTGTGTGTGAAGAGCGTTGACGAGCGCGTTCATCGTCGATGGGTGCACGCGGACACGACGACGTGTCCCGGCGAATCGGGGTCAACGAGCGCGGTGCCCGCGCCCGCGAGATCTCAAACGAGCGACGCGAGCCGCTCGATGCCCTCGTCGATCTGCAGCTCGTCGACGAGGCTGAACGACAGGCGCAGGCTGTCGTTCCCGCGGCCGTCGGGATAGAAGAGCGTGCCGGGGACGATGCCGACGCCCTGCTCGACGGCGCGGCGTGCGAGCTCCGTCGCGTCGCAGCCGCCGGGCAGCGTCAGCCACGAGAAGAACCCGCCGTGCGGAACGGTCCACCGCGCACCCTCCGGCATCGTTCGCTCGAGCGCAGCGAGCATGCGCGCGCACTTCTGCCTGTAGAGCGCGCGCGACGCGTGCAGCTGCTCCTCGATCCAGCCGCGGCGCACGTACTCCTCGAACAGCCGCTGCCCGAGCGCTGCGGCGCACTGGTCGGTCGTCTGCTTCGCGGAGACGAGCTGCGCGCAGACCTCCGCAGGCCCTGCCGCCCAGCCGAGCCGCACGCCGGGGAACAGCGTCTTCGACGTCGTGCCCGCCTGCACGACGACGTCGGGGCCGAGGCTCCAGAGGCTCGGCAGCGCGGACCCGTCGAAGCCGAGCTCGCGGTAGGCGACGTCCTCGACGACGAGGAACCCGTAGCGGCGCGCGAGCTCGACGAGCGCGCTGCGGCGCTCCGCCGAGAGGCTCACGCCGGCCGGGTTCTGGTGATCCGGGATCGCGTAGAGGAGCTTCGGCCGCAGCCCGCCCGCGAGGCGCCGCTCGAGCTCGTCGACCTCGAGCCCGTGCTCGTCCATCGGCACGGCGACGACGTCCGCCTCGAAGCCCCGGAACGACATGATCGCGCCGAGATACGTCGGCCCTTCGACGACGACGACGTCGCCCCGATCGAGGAACGACGCGCCCACGAGCTCGAGCGCCTCGATGCCGCCGCTCGTGATCAGCAGCTCGTCATCCGCCGGCCGGCGCCCCTGTAGCGTCTCGATGCGCGCGGCGAGCGCGTCGCGCGTCCCCGCGAGCCCGCGCGTCGGCGCGTACTGGAACGCGCTCACCTCGGCGTTGACCGCAAACTCGTGCAGCAACGCCGCGGCGCGCTCGCGCGGGAACGTCGCCGGGTCCGGGAAGCCGCCCGCGAACGAGATGACGTCCGGCAGGCCGAGGAAGCCGAGCACCTCGGCGATCCCCTCGCCGACGCCGCCGCGCGTGCGCGCCGCGAAGAGGGCCGCCCAGTCCCGCGTCTCCGGCGTCACCGCCATCGTCCGACTATACGTCCGTCGCGCGCATCTGCCACTCTCAGGACGTGCCCGCGCGCCGCGTCGCCCTGCCCTCCACTCTCCTCGCGGCGGCGCTCGTCACGGCGGCCGCCGGCTGCGGAGGAGGCCGGCTCTCGCACGGCGACTTCGTGAGGCGCGCCGACGCCGTGTGCTCCGCGTTCCGCAAGGCTGCGATCCCGATCGCGCGCCCGCGCGACTACGCCGCGATCGTCACGTACGTGAACAAGACGCTGCCGCTGTACGAAGCCGCGCGGCTGAAGCTCGCCGCGTTGAAGCCGCCGACGCAGGACCTCCCGATCGTGCGCACCTGGCTCGTCGCCGACAAGAACATCGCCGTCGCCCTGCACGACCTCGGCGAGGCGGGCCTCCGGCACGACTTCGCCGGCGTGTCGGCCGCCGCCGGCACCGTGCAGGCGGAAGGAGTCGCGAGCCGCCACGCCGCAGCGGCGCTCGGCCTCCAGGTCTGCTCTACCGTCCCGTAAACGACGGCGGGCGCTTCTCGAGAAACGCGGCGACGCCCTCCTTGAAGTCGGCGCCCTCCGTCGCGGCCGCCTGAAGCTGCGCCTCGAGCTCGAGCTGCTCCTCGAGCGTCGCGGTGTCCGCATGGTCGAAGAGGCGCTTCGTCATCCCGATCGCACGCGTCGGGAGCGCCGCGTAGTGGGCGGCGAGCTCGGCCGCGCGCGCGGGAAGCGCATCCGCCTCGACGACTTCGGAGACGAGCCCCCAGGCGTGCGCCTCGGCGGCGGTGAGCTTGCGGTTCGACGACATCCACTCGAACGCGCGCGACGGGCCGAGCAGGCGGTTGATGAAGAAGGTGCCGCCGGCGTCGGGGACGAGGCCGATGCCGATGAAGCCCGGCACGAACGACGCCGCGTCGGAGGCGATGCGGATGTCGCACGCGCACGCGAACGACAGGCCCGCGCCGGCGCACGCGCCGTTGACCGCGGCGATCACCGGCTTCTCGAGCGCGCGGATCGCGAGCACGTTCGGGTGATACGTCGCGCGCAGGGAGTCTCCGACGTCGCCGGCCTCGCCGAACTCCTTCAGATCCTGGCCCGCGCAGAAGCCGCGGCCCGCGCCGGTGACGACGACCGCGCGCACCTCGGGATCGCGCGCTTCCTTGAGCGCCTCGCGCAGCGCCGCGTGCAGCGCGCGGTTGAACGCATTGAACACTTCCGGGCGGTTGAGCGTGATCGTCTGCACCGCGCCGTCGCGCGTGACTTCGACCTCGGCCATGCGCGGACCCTATCGCCCCTTGAAGTCGGGCGGACGCTTCTCGAGGAACGCGTTCAGGCCTTCGCCCGCGTCCTCCGAGGCGCGCACGAGATAGAACGCCCTGCGCTCGGCCTCGACGCCCGCCGAGAGCGGTGTCTCGAACGCCGTGTCGATCGCCTCCTTCGCGAGCCGGACGGCGATCGGCCCCTTCGCCGCGATCTCGCGCGCGGCGCGCTTCGCCTCGGTGAGCCACGCCTCCCTCGCGACGACGCGCGCGACGAGCCCGAAGTCGAGCGCTTCGCGCGCGGAGATCGTGCGACCGGTGAGGATCATGTCCATCGCCACCGCCTTCCCGACCGCACGCGTGAGCCGCTGCGTCCCGCCCGCTCCGGGCAGCACGCCGAGGTTGATCTCCGGCTGGCCGAACTTCGCCGACTCCGACGCGACGATCAGGTCGCACAGCATCGCGAGCTCGCAGCCGCCGCCGAGGCAGAACCCGGACACCGCGGCGACGAGCGGCGTGCGCACCGCACGGATCGAGTCCCACGCCGCGATGCGGCGGTTCTCGTAGAGCGAGATCGCCGTGCCCGACGCGAGCTCCTCGATGTCGGCGCCCGCGGCGAACGCCCGCTCGTCCCCCGCGACGACGATCGCGCGGATCTCGGCGTCCTCGTCCAGCTCCTGGAGCGCCGCGACGAGCGCGACCATCACCTCGCCGGAGAGCGCGTTCAGCTGCTTCGGCCGGTTGAGCCGCACGACGGCGACGGAACCGTCGCGTTCGACGAGGACGTTAGGCTCCGCCATGTGTACGACGAGTTTACGAGTCTCGAGCTCGACCGTCCCGAGCCCGGGATCCTCCGGCTCACGCTGTCGACGCCCGGCAAGCTCAACGCCGTCGGCGCCGAGGCGCACGGGCAGCTCGCCGAGATCTGGAAGACGATCGACCGCGACGACGAGACCCGCGTCGTCCTCGTCCGCGGGGCCGGCGGTGCGTTCAGCTCCGGCGGCGACCTCGCGCTCGTCGAGGAGATCGCGCGCGACTGGGAGACCCGTCTGCGCGTGTTCCACGAAGCGCGCGACCTCGTCTACAACATCGTCGACTGCAGCAAGCCGATCGTCGCGGCGATCGAAGGACCGGCGGTCGGCGCCGGCCTCGCGGTGGCGCTCCTCGCCGACGTGAGCATCGCGACGCCGACCGCACGCATCGTCGACGGGCACACGCGCCTCGGCGTCGCGGCCGGCGACCACGCCGTGCTCGTCTGGCCGCTCCTCTGCGGGATGGCGAAGGCGAAGTACCACCTGCTGCTGTGCGAGCCGGTCAGCGGCGAGGAGGCGGAGCGCATCGGCCTCGTCTCCCTGTGCGTCCCGGCCGACGAGCTCGAGGAGCGCGCGCTCGACGTCGCGCGGCGTCTCGCCGCAGGGTCGCAGGCGGCGATCCGCCACACGAAGCTCGCGCTCAACAACTGGCTGAAGCTCGCCGGCCCGGCGTTCGACGCGTCGCTCGCGATGGAGTTCCTCGACCTGACGGGGCCCGACGTCACCGAAGGCGTCGCAGCCGTGCGCGAGCGCCGCGCACCGAAGTTCGGCTAGCCGACGTCGGCGAAGAGCACGCCCGGCTGCGGGAGGCCGCGCTTGTACGCGTCCTTGCCCGACGCCATGAACTCGTCGCTGCGCGTCCCGGTCTTGAACGCGTCCTCGTCCGCGAACTCCCACTCCGCGTAATACGCATGTGACGGCTCGCCCATCGGAGAGCCGAATACCTTGCCGTGGCGGAACACCGCGTTCGGCACCTTGCGGCACACGTCTGCGTGCTCCTCGTACGACGCTGCGTCCGGCTCCTCGGTGTACAGCACGATCACGCGATACATGGGCTTCCTTTCCGTCGCTGGCGGAGGCACACTAACCCGACCGCAACGAGGAGGGGCACATGGCCGGAGAGATGGTGCACTACGAGGTGATGGTCGCGGACGGCGAGGCCGCGCAGGCGTTCTGGGGCGGCGTGTTCGGCTGGCAGTTCGGCCCGCCGATGCCCGGGTTCGACTATCGGATGGCACAGATCAACGATGCGTCGGGCGCCGCGATCGCCGCCGGCGGCGAGACGAAGAGCTCGCCGAACGTCTACCTCAACGTCGAGGACATCGACGCGAGCGTGGCGAAGGTACGCGAGCTCGGCGGGAAGGCGGACGACAAGTCCCCCGTGCCCGGGCACGGGTGGTTCTCCGCGTGCACGGATCCGCAGGGCGTCGCGTTCCACGTCTGGCAGGGCGACCCCTCTGCCGGCAGCTAGAGCTCGCCGCGACCGCTCCCCGTTAAGGTGGACAGCATGACGGGGAGCGGTCTCGCGGTCGGGCTGTCGGTGCTCGCAGGGCTTGCGGGCGCGGTGCAGGTCGCGCTCATGTCGCAGCTCGGCGACCGCATCAGCGTCGCGGGCGCGCTCGCATTCGCGACGCTCTTCACCGCGGCCGCGGCGTTCGTCGTGCTCGTGCTCGCGAAGCGGAGCCTCCACGCGTACGCCGACGCGTTCCATCAGCCGTGGTGGCTCCTGATGGGCGGCCTGATGGGATTGCTGATCGTGTTCACGATCACGTATGCGGGGCCGCGCATCGGCACGGCGCCGACGCTCGGGATCCTGATCGCGGGCCAGCTCGTGATGGGCGCCGCGATCGACCGCTGGGGCCTCTTCGGCTCGGCACGTGTCGCGCTCCACTGGCCGCGCGTGACCGGGATCGTGCTGCTCGCGATCGGCTCCGCGCTCTCGCTCCGCAACTGATGCAGGAGCGGCGCGCGTCCGCGGTCGGGCTCGTGCTCGGCGCGGCGTGCTCCGTGCAGGCGGGCGCCGCGGTTGCGAAGTCGCTCTTCCCTACACTCGGCCCGCCCGGCGTCGTGTTCCTGCGACTGCTGTTCGGCTCGCTTGCGCTCTGGGCGATCGCGCGGCCGCAGCTGCGCGGGCGGAGCCGTGCCGACCTCGAGCTCGTCGCGGCGCTCGGCGTCGTGCTCGTCTCGATGAACCTCACCTTCTACGAGTCCCTCGACCGTGCACCGCTCGGTGTCGCCGTCACGGTCGAGTTCCTCGGGCCGCTCGCGGTTGCGGTGCTCGGCTCGCGCAAGGCGGTCGACCTCGTGTGGGTCGTGCTCGCTGCGGCGGGCGTCGCGCTGCTCGCGAACGGCGGCGGGAAGGCGGTGCACCCCGCGGGAATCGTGCTCGCGGCGGTTGCCGGCTTCTTCTGGGCGCTCTACATCCTGCTCAGCGTGCGCGTCGGGCGCCGGTGGCCCGGTGCGTCCGGGCTCGCGCCCGCGATGGCGCTCGGCGGATTGATCGCGCTGCCGTGGGGCGTGATCAGCGCGCACCGCCATCTCGGCGACCCGCAGCTCGTCGGCGCCGCGGTCGGCGTGGGGCTCCTCTCGTCCGCGCTGCCGTGGTCGATGGAGCTCGAGGCGCTGCGCCGCCTGCCGTCGCACGTGTTCAGCGTCGTGTTGAGCCTCGAGCCTGCGGTCGCGGCGCTCGCCGGGTTCGTGTTCCTCCACGAGCACCTGCGCCTGCGGGCGTGGCTCGCGATCGCGCTTGTCGTGCTCGCGAGCGCGGGCGCGGCGCGGCGGCGCGGCCCCGTGCTGCCGGTCGACGCGTAGCTATTCCCCGATGACCACCGGCGCGTGCGACTGCGTCGCCGCCGCGAGCGGCGAGCGTGCGAGCGCGGCGAACGACGCTTCGACGACGGGGCCGACGCCGAGCGCGAACAGCACGGTGCCGACGCCGAACGTGCCGCCGAGCGCGATGCCGATCGCGAGGGCGCAGAGCTCGAGCGCCGCGCGGACGAGCCCGACTCGCTGTCCCGTGCGTCGTGAGCCGACGAGCATCAACGTGTCGCGCGGCCCGGCGCCGAGATCCGCGCCGATGTAGAACGCCGAGCCGGGGCCGATCAGCAGGATGCCGACGACGAGCAGCGGGATGCGCACCGCGAGCCCGTCGTGCGCGAGCGCCGTGAGCGCGTGGATCGCCGTGAGCGCGTCGATGAACGAGCCGATGAGGAGCGCGTTGGCGACGGTGCCGACGCCCGGCCGGCCGCCGAGCGTCCACGCGACGAAGAGGACGACGAGCGCGATCGCGATGTTCGCGTTGCCGAACGAGAGCGGCGTGTGCTTCGAGAGACCCTGGTTCAGGACGTCCCACGGCGAGAGGCCGAGCTTCGACTCGAGGATCAGCACGATCCCGAGCGCGAACAGGAAGAGCCCGGCGCCGAGGCTCGCAAGGCGCGCCGCGAGGCCGCCGCGAACACGAGGGTGGGTCTTCACGGGCGGCCTCGGGCTCGTCGTCGCCGCCACGAACCGGAAAATAGCCGTTGACGGCCGCCCTCCGGTGCGCGACACTTTGGATCCGAGATCGGGAGGATGTTTGCCCCGCCGGGCGAATGGCGAGATATTCGGATCCAATGCGCGCGCGAAAGGAGACGGCCATGTCCAGCACGATCCAGGTCGAGGCGGCCCGGATTCCCGACCGGGACCGGCTGCTCCAGGAGCTTCAGGATCACGGCATCGACGCGCGCCCGACGACCGAGATGGGCATCGAGGTGCGCTCCGAGGACGACGAGCGGACGATCTCCGACGAGGTCTTCTCCGAGGTCGAGCGCGTCGTGATGAGCATCGGCGCGCAGTTCGTGCCGACGAAGCACGAGAACGTGATCTACATCCGCCCGCCGGTCGGCTAACGCTCGAAGAGCGCGGCCTGGCCCTGGCCGACGCCGACGCACAGCGTCGCGAGGCCGTAGCGGCCGCCGCGGCGGCGCAGCTCGTGCAGCAACGAGACGACGAGGCGCGCGCCGCTCATCCCGAGCGGATGCCCGAGCGCGATCGCGCCGCCGTTCACGTTCACCTTCTCCGGATCGAGGCCGAGCTCGCGGACGACGGCGAGGCTCTGCGACGCGAACGCCTCGTTCAGCTCGACGAGGTCGAGCGCGGACGCCTCGACGCCCGTGCGCGCCAGCAGCTTCTGCACGGCCGGGATCGGGCCGATGCCCATCACGCGCGGATCGACGCCCGCGACGGCACCTCCGAGATACGTGCCGAGCGGCTCGACGCCGAGCTCGCGCGCCTTCGCCTCCGAGGCGATCACGAGGGCCGCCGCGCCGTCGTTGAGGCCGGACGAGTTGCCCGCCGTGACGGTTCCGCCCTTGCGGAACGCCGGCTTGAGCGTCCCGAGCTTCTCCAGCGTCGTGTCCGGGCGTGGATGCTCGTCGCGCACGACGTCGCCGACGGGGACGAGCTCGTCGTCGAAGCGTCCGGCGTCCGCAGCCGCGGCCCAGCGCTGCTGCGAGGCGAGCGCGAACGCGTCCTGATCCTCGCGCGAGACGCCCCAGCGCTCGGCGACGTTCTCGCCGGTCTCGCCCATCGCCTCGAGCGGGAACAGCTCCTGCATGCGCGGATTCGGGAAGCGCCAGCCGAGCGTGGTGTCGAACATCGTCCGGTCGCCGCGCGGGAACGCCTTGTCGGGCTTCGCCGTGACGAACGGCGCACGCGACATCGACTCGACACCGCCCGCGACGAACAGGTCGCCCTCGCCGGCGATCACCGCGTGACACGCGCCGACGACGGCCGACAGGCCGGACGCGCACAACCGGTTCACGGTCACGCCGGCGACGGAATCGGGCAGCCCGGCAAGCAGCGCGCCCATCCGCGCGACGTTGCGGTTGTCCTCGCCGGCCTGGTTCGCGCAGCCGAACCAGACCTCTTCGATCTGCTCCTCCGGCACGCGGGCGCGGTCGACGGCGGCGCGGATCACGAGCCCTGCGAGATCGTCGGGGCGCTCGCCGGAGAGGGCGCCGCCGTACCGCCCCACCGGGGTCCGCACTGCTGCGAGCACGACTGCGCGAGGCACGGCGTTCAGGCTACTCGCCTACACTCAGAGCGTGTCGCAGGAGCCGCTGACCGAGGCGATTCAGCACTACCTCCGCGAGATCTACAAGCTCGGTCAAGCGGGCGAGCGGGTCTCGGTCACGGCGCTCGCGCGCGCGCAGAGCGTCGCGCCCGCGTCGGCGAGTGCGATGGTGAAGAAGCTCGACGCGCTCGGTCTCGCGGAGCACGTCCCGTATCGCGGCGTGTCGCTGACGCCGTCCGGCGAGCGCGTCGCGCTCGAGGTGATCCGCCACCACCGGCTGCTCGAGCTGTACCTCGCGAAGACGCTCGGCGTCGACGTCGCCGACGTCCACGACGAGGCCGACCGGCTCGAGCACGCGCTGTCGGAAGAGCTCGAGGCGCGGATCGACCGCGTGCTCGGATTCCCGACGCACGACCCTCATGGGGACCCGATCCCCGACGCGAATTTGCGCTGGCCTCGGAGCGCTTAGCTCCTGGTGCCTGCCGCCTTTTTCGACCTGGTCGCAGGGGAAAGGCGACCAGGTCGGAAACGGAATGGGCGGCTTCGCCGCCCGTTCTCATCGCCCGAAGAACCAGGCTTCGAGCGGCTTCAGGATCTCGCCGCGCGTGAACGGGCGGCAGTGCTCGCCCCGTCCGTCTCGCTCCGAGACGGCGAGGTCGTCCTCCAGCGCCGCGTTCGCCTGCTCGAGTGCGTCCTCGAGCTCGAAGCCCTCGAAGATGTAGTCGTCCGCGCGCGGCTCGTGCGCGTTCCGCTGCTCGGGGTTCAGCGCACGGCCGACCGCCCAGACCGCGCCTGCCTTCCGCTCGATCCAGATCACGACGTGCTCCTCGTTCCCGGCGTCGTCGACCCCTCGGAGCACCCGCTCCGCGAACCTCCCGCGGTCGGACGAGACCTGCACTGATCCGACTATACAATCGGCCCGTGCTCAAGCTCGGCAGCTTCCTCCGGAGCCCCTTTTCCTTCCTCTTTGCCAAGACCTCGGTGGAGGAGCAGGTGATCGCCTATCTGACCCGTGAGCACGCGCGAGGCCGCCGGGCCTCCGAGATCCTGAACGACCGGTACATCCAGAACCGGCTCACGCCGCAGCAGCAGGCGCGCCTGCTCGACCGGCCCGATGTCGTGCACGCGCTCGGCGAGCACGACGTCGACTCGGCGCGGCAGTCGCTCGCGACGCGCGACTAGTACGCGCGGGCGCGCTCGACGACCGCGGCGGCGACCGCGATGTCCCACGCGGCGAGGCCGTTCGACTTGAAGACGACGATGTCCTCGTCGGAGCTCCGCCCCGCGATCGTGCCGGCGACGACGTCCTGCAGCTCGTGCACCTCGAGCCAGTCGAGCGCGCCTGCTGCGATCGGCTCGATCAGGTCGGCCGACTCGAGCCGTGCGTCCTCGACGGAGTCGCAGCAGACGAACTGCGCGCGCTCGAGCACGGCGTTGTCGAGCTCGCGCCGCCGCCCGTCGTTCGCACCGACCGCACACACGAGCGCACCTGGGCGAAGCCAGTCGCCGCGCAGCACGGGATCCGCCGATCCCGTCACGGTGACGACGACGTCGCACGCCGCGCAGTCCTCGTTGCTCTCACCGGGCTCGGCGCCGTTGCGCTCGCAGAACGCGCGCAGGTTCTCCTCCGTACGGCAGTACGCGACGACGCGCGTGATGCCGGGCACCGCCGCGCGGATGCACGCGACCTGCGTCTCCGCCTGCCAGCCGCAGCCGATCACACCGAGGCTCGTCGCGCCCGCCCGCGCGAGGTGGCGCGCCGCGACGCCGCTCGCCGCGCCGGTGCGCAGCTGGCCGAGCTTGTCCGCGTCGATCACCGCGACGAGCTCCGGCACGTCGGTGCGGAACAGCAGCACCTCGAACCGCGCGCCGGAGCGAAAGCCGGCGTACACTTTCGCGCCCGCGTAGCCGAGCTCGAGATCCGACGCCGCCATCACGGCGAGCGCGCCGCCGTCGAGGCGCAGCCGGTAGCGCGGACGGTTCTCGACTGCGCCGGCGGCCATGCGCCGGAAGCACGCCTCGATCGCCTCGACCGCGTCGGCCGGGGAGAGCAGCTCGGCGACGTCGTCCTCGGAGAGGTGGAGCACGATTCCCGATTCGCAGGGCCGCCGGACAGTCCTCTGCTCGATCGAGAGCGGCGCGCCGGACGGTCTGGTACCAATGGAGCCGTGCGCGCCGCGTTGTCGACGGGCCTGACCGCCCTCGCGCTTGCGTTTCCGGCCGCGGCGGGCACCTGGCATCCGCCCGCCGCGTGGCTCGCGCAGGCGCAGTGCGTCCATACGCAGGAGGCGCCGTGGGGAGCCAACACCGGCAACGGCTTCTACGGCGGCATGCAGTTCATGCCCGCGACGTGGCGGCACGTCGGCGGCAGGAAGGATCCCGCGTTCGAGCATCCCGGCGACCCGGCGTACCCGTTCTCCGCGTCGCCGGCGGAGCAGCTCTACCGCGCGTGGCTGCTGTGGAAGCGCGACGGCGGCACGTGGCGCTCGTGGGGCGCCGTCGGCGCGTCCTGCTCCTGATCTACGCGCTGCGATGCGCCCGGCAAGATTCGAACTTGCGACCTCTGCCTCCGCAGGGCAGCGCTCTATCCCCTGAGCTACGGGCGCGGGGAACGCCGAAGTGTAGCCGCGCTCAACCGCGGCGCCGCAGGCGCGCGAGCAGACCCGGCCGGCGCGGCTGCGTCTTGCGCCACTCGTCGTAGCTCGGCAGCCGCCCCGCCTTGCGCGCCGCCTCGACGCACTCGGCATGCGCGTGGCGGCGGCGGCTCGTGTCGCCCTCGGGCGCGATCAGCACGTGCGCGCTCATCGCGTGGAGCTGGTAGCCGCAGAGCGGGCAGCGGTACGACGCCGGCTTCCTGCTCTGCGCGCGGCGGACGGCCCACCAGCTCGCGGGCTCAAGCCGGGGCATGCGCGGGCTCGAGGCGCGCGTCCTCGGGCACCTCGACGCGCACGTACGCGAGCGCGGCGACCGACCCGTCGGGGCGCCGCGCGGCGCTCGTCACGCGGCCGACCGCCTTGCCGTCGTGCACGAGCTCGGCGCCGTCGCCCGGCACCTCGTCGAGCGTCAGCACGCGCAGCGCGCGGTTCGGATGCCCGCGATAGTGGAGCCGCGCGACGGGCTCCTGGCCCGGGTAGCAGCCCTTGCCGAAGTCGACGTGCGTCGCGTCGAGTCCCGCTTCCGCCGGCAGGATCCGGTCGTCGATCTCGCGGCCCCAGCGCGGCACGCCCGCCTCGATCCGCCGCAGCTCGAGCTCATCCGTGTCGAGCGACGGCTCGAGCGCAGCGTCGAGCTGCTCGCGCGCACCGGCGAAGTCCGTCGCGAACCCGTCGCCGCCGAAGACGAGCACCGACGAGTGCTCCTCCGGCTCGATCTCGCAGCGCGCGCGCAGGCGCATGCGCTGCAGCAGCGCGCGCACGACCTCGCCCAGCCCCGGCTCGGTCAGCAGCAGGAAGTCCTCGTCGCCGCGCCGCAACACGACGAGCGGCGCGATCACGCGCGCCTTCGCCGTCAGGAGCAGCGCAGGCCGCGCCTCGCCGGCGGCGAGCGCCTCGACGTCGTTCGACACCATCCGCTGCAGGTAGTCCGCGGCGTCCGGCCCCGCGACGCGCACGTATTCCCGCTCTCTCCTCGCAACGTCCACGGGGATTAGTGTAGGAACCGATGCCCCTCTTCCGGAGCAAGGCGGAGGACAAGGTCCGGCAAGCCGGCTTCGACCCGGCCCGGCTCCCGCCCGGCCAGTACCTCACCGACAAGTGGCCCGTGCTCCACGCGGGCGACGTGCCCACGGTCGATCGCGCGACGTGGCGCCTCGACGTGACCGGCGAGGTCGAGGAGCCGCTCAGCCTCACCTACGACGAGCTCGTCGCGCTGCCCGCGACCGAGGTGACGACGGACATCCACTGCGTGACGCGCTGGAGCCGCTTCGACGCGCAGTTCAAGGGCGTCCACTGGCGCGAGCTCGCGCAGCTCTGCCGCCCCAAGCCGAGCGCGCGCTTCGCGATCGCACACGCCGAGGCCGGGTTCACCGCCAACGTCCCGCTCGCCGCGCTCGAGGACGAGCACGCGCTGATCGTCTACGAGGCCGACGGCGAGCCGCTCACGCCCGACCACGGCTGGCCCGTCCGCCTCGTGATCCCGACGAAGTACTTCTGGAAGAGCGCGAAGTGGCTGCGCGGGATCGAGCTCTCGGCCGCCGACAAGCCCGGCTTCTGGGAGCGGTACGGCTACCACAACGAGGCCGACTACTGGCAGGAGCAGCGGTACGGCTTCTGAGGCTCAGGCCTCGGCGATCGTCGCCCGCAGCGCCGCCTCGAGGCGCCGCAGCGCGCCGAGCACCTCGTCCGGGTCGCCGTCGAGGTGGCCGCGCACGCTGCGCATCGCCACCGCGAACCGCTCCGCGATCTTTGCGTTCGTCGCCTTGCCGCGCGCCGTGAGCTCGAGCACGTAGGAGCGCCCGTCCTCCGGGTGCCGCACGCGGCGCACCTGCTTCTTGCGCACGAGCCGCTCGATCGCAGCCGACAACGTCGTCGGCGAGAGCCCGAGCGTGCGCGCGAGCTCGGTCGGCGTGACGCTGACGAAGATGTTGATGGAGCTCGTCACCGCGTACTCGGACGCCGAGATCTCCGTGCCGTCCACGAGCCCCTCGATCACCGTCCCCACGAGCTGCGAGACGACGAAGGGCTGGAGGAACAGGCCCGGCTGCAACTTGACGATACTGCGATTTCGCACCATAGTAGTTCGAAATCGCAGGATATCGAACGAGGAGGACGGAATGCGGATGATCGTCGCAGGCATCGCCGCGCTGCTCACCGCGAGCTCGCCGACGGTCGCGGCGAAGCTGCCGAGCGGCGGCCTGCAGCCGTGCGGGAGCGCGGTCGCGGGCAGGTACCTCTACGTCGACGACTACGGCTCGGGCCGACTCGCGCGCATCGACCCGGCGACGAACAAGGTCGTGAAGTCGATCGCGGTCGGCGGAGGGCCGTGCGGCGTGGTCTCGGGCGCGGGCGCGCTCTGGGTCGAGAACTTCTTTCAGGGCACGATCGCGCGCGTCGATCCGGCGCGGATGAAGGTCACGAGGCAGATCAAGGTCGGTCACCGCCCGTGGGACGTCGCGTTCGGGTTCGGGTCCGCGTGGTCGTCGAACTACGCCGACGGCACCGTCTCCCGCATCGACGCGAAGACGCTGAAGGTCGTGAAGACGATCGTCACGCGCGGCAACCCGACGTGCATCCGCGCGGGCACCGACGCGATCTGGGTCGCGTCGCAGAACACCGACGACGTCTACCGGATCGACCCGGCGACGAACGCCGTGACACCGGTGCGCGTCGGGCACGGCAGCGAGCTCTGCCTCGACGTGCACGACGACGGCGTGTGGGTCTCCGACGACGTCGCCGGCACCGTGACGCGGATCGACCCGCACACCTACGCGGTCGTCGCGACGACGAAGGCCTGCAGCGGTCCCTCCGACGGCGCCCGCGGGCCCGACGGGCTCGAATGGATCCCGTGCAACGGCGACGGCACGATCGTGCGCATCGACCCGGCGACGAACGCGGTCGTCGACACGCTGCCTGCCGTCACGAAGCCGTTCGTCGTGCGCTCCGCGTTCGGCGCGATGTGGGCGGGCGACTTCGGCGGAGCGACGCTCTGGCGGTACGCGCCCTAGAACGGCGAAGGGCCGGCGTGAGCCGGCCCTTCGCGTCGAGCTCAGCCCGGAGGCTGGTTACATCATCCCGCCCATGTCGGGCATGCCGCCGCCACCCATGCCGGCGCCTGCCTTCTCGGGAGCCTCGGCGACGATCGCCTCGGTCGTCAGGATGTTCTTCGCGATCGACGCCGCGTTCTGCAGCGCCGAGCGGGTGACCATCGTCGGGTCGCCGATACCGGACTTGAGGAGGTCCTCGAGCTCACCGGTCTCGATGTTGATCCCGAAGCCCGCCTTCGCGCCGCGCACCTGCTGCACGATGACGGAGCCCTCGAGGCCCGCGTTCGCCGACAGCTGGCGAAGCGGCTCCTCGAGCGACTTGAGGATGATCTGCGCACCCGTGCGCTCGTCGCCCTCGAGGTCGCCGAGCACCTGCTCGCGGACTGCGTCCGCGGCGTTGATGAGCGCGACGCCGCCGCCCGGGACCTGACCCTCTTCGAGGGCCGCCCGTGCAGCCTGCAGCGCGTCCTCGACGCGGTGCTTCTTCTCCTTCATCTCCGTCTCGGTCGACGCTCCGACCTTGACGACCGCGACGCCGCCGGACAGCTTCGCGAGGCGCTCCTGGAGCTTCTCGCGGTCGAAGTCCGAGTCGGTGTTCTCGATCTCGGCCTTCAGCTGCTTGATGCGGCCCTTGATGGCGTCGGTCTCGCCGGCGCCGTCGATGATCGTCGTCGAGTCCTTGTCGACGACCACGCGGCGGGCGTGACCCAGCTGCGAGAGCTTCGTGTTCTCGAGCTTGAGGCCCATCTCCTCGGTGATGACCTCGCCGCCCGTCAGGATGGCGATGTCCTCGAGCATCCGCTTGCGGCGGTCACCGAAGCCCGGCGCCTTGACGGCGACGGCGGTGAACGTGCCGCGGAGCTTGTTGACCACGATCGTCGCGAGCGACTCGCCCTCGACGTCCTCGGCCACGATCACGAGCGGGCGACCCGCCTGGATGACCTGCTCGAGCACCGGGAGGATGTCCTTCACGGCACCGATCTTGGAGTTGGCGATGAGGATGAACGGGTCCTCGAGCACCGCCTCCATGCGCTCGGCGTCGGTGATCATGTAGGGCGAGAGGTAGCCCTTGTCGAACTGCATGCCCTCGGTGAACTCGAGCTCGAGCGCGAGGCCCTGGCCCTCCTCCACGTTGACCACGCCGTCCTTGCCGACCTTCTCGATCGCGTCGCCGATGACGTCGCCGATCTCGCGCTCGCGCGAGGAGACGGTCGCGACGCGCGCGATGTCCTCCTTGCCCGAGACGTCCTTCGACTGCGTCTTCAGGTTCGCGACGACGGCCTCGACTGCCTTCTCGATGCCGCGCTTGAGCCCCATCGGGTTCGCGCCTGCGGCGACGTTCTTCAGGCCCTCGCGCACGATCGCCTGTGCGAGCACCGTCGCCGTCGTCGTGCCGTCGCCCGCGACGTCGTTCGTCGCCGTGGCGACCTCGCGCACGAGCTGGGCACCCTGGTTCTCGAAGACGTCCTCGAGCTCGATCTCGCGAGCGATCGTGACGCCGTCGTTCGTGATGGTCGGCGCGCCGAACTTCTTGTCCAGCACGACGTAGCGACCCTTCGGGCCAAGGGTGACCTTGACCGCGTCGGCGAGGACGTTCACGCCGCGCTCGAGTGCGCGCCGGGCATCCTCGTTGAACTTCAGCTCTTTGTGAGCCATCTGATTTCCAACCTCCGTCTTGTGCTTAGGCCTTCGCAGCGACCGGCTTCTTCGACGAGACGACCTTCGCGAGCACATCGCTCTCGCGCAGGATCAGGTACTCGTCGGTGCCGACCTTGATCTCGGTACCGCCATATTTGGAGAAGACGATCTCGTCGCCCTCCGCCAGGTCCATGGCGACGAACTTTCCGTTGTCGTCCCGGCTGCCCGGTCCGACGGCGAGGACGCGGCCGCGCTGCGGCTTCTCCTTGGCCGTATCCGGAAGCACGATGCCGCTGAACGTCGTCTCCTCCTCATCGAGGACTTCGACGATCAGACGGTCACCAAGCGGCTTCAGGTTCATTCAACTGCCTCCTGACTACACCTACATGTCACTTGCTGGCACTCTCACCCTGAGAGTGCCGAGGCATTGTACGAGCAATGAGGCGCCTCCGCAAGCCGAAGTGACCGGCCGGCGCGGCGCCTGTTACAAAGAGGGCGTGGAGCGGGAGTTCTCCGCCGGCGGGGTCGTCGTCAAGGTCGTCCGGGGCCGGACGATGGTCGCCGCGATCCGGCCGCAGGGGAAACCGGCCGGCACCTGGGCGCTCCCGAAGGGGAACCTCGACCCGGGCGAGAGCCCGGCGGAGACGGCCGTGCGGGAGGTGCTCGAGGAGACGGGGCTCGAGGCGCGGCTCGTCGAGAAGCTCGGCGACGTGCGCTACACGTACACGCGCCGCGGCGGCGTGCGCGTCTTCAAGATCGTGAGCTTCTTCCTGCTCCGGGCCGGGCGCGGGCGGATCGGGGAGATCGACGAGCGGATGCGCGTCGAGGTGGCGGAGGCCCGGTGGCTGCCGCTCGACGAGGCGCCGGGGCTGCTCGCCTACGGCGGCGAGCGCGAGATGGCCGCGAAGGCGCGCGATAGGCTCGCGCCGTGAGCGGGCCCGTCAATGCGTCGGACTATCTCGAGCTCGCGGCTGCGAAGGTCGACCCGAAGGTGTGGTGCTACTTCGAGGGCGGCTCCGGCGACGAGGTCTCGCTCCGCGCGAACACGGCCGCGTACGGACGCTGGCGGTTCCGGCCGCGGATGCTCGTCGACGTCACCGAGGTCTCGACCGCGACGACGGCGCTCGGCACGCCGGTCTCGATGCCGCTCTTCGTCGCGCCGTTCGCGATGCACGCGCTGCTCGCGCCCGACGGCGAGCTCTCCACCGCCCGCGCGGCAGCTGCGGCCGGGACGCTGATGTGCGTCTCGACGCTGACCACGCGGACACACACGCAGCTCGCGGCTGCGGCGACCGGCGGCCCACGCTGGCTGCAGCTCTATGTCGTGCGCGACCGGCAGCGGACGCTCGACAACATCGCGGAGGCGCGCGAGTGCGGGTACGCGGCGCTCGTCCTCACCGTCGACATGCCGCTCCTCGGCCGGCGCGAGCGCGACCTGAAGCTCGGCTTCGAGATCCCCGCCGATCTGCCGCTCCCGTACGCCCGCGGCACGGATCACGCGGTCGCGGAGACGATGGCGCAGCACTTCCAGACGAGCCCGGCGGTGACGTGGGACGACCTCGAGTGGATCGCCGCCGAGAGCGGCCTTCCGCTCGTGCTGAAGGGGATCCTCACGCGCGAGGACGCTGCGCTCGCCGCGGAGCGCGGCGTCGCAGGGATCGTGGTGTCGAATCACGGCGGCCGCCAGCTCGACGGCGTCGCCGCGGGTCTCGACGCCCTGCCCGAGGTCGTCGAGGCGGTCGCCGGCCGCTGCGAGGTCTACGTCGACGGCGGCATCCGCCGCGGCGGCGACGTGCTGAAGGCGCTCGCGCTCGGCGCGCGGGGGGCGTTCGCAGGACGGGCGGTAGCGGCGGCGCTCGCCGTCGGCGGCGAGGCGGGTGTGGCGCATCTGCTCTCGCTCCTGCGCGAGGAGATCGAGCTCGGCCTGGGACTGCTCGGCTGCACGTCGCCGGCGGAGGTCGCGCGCGCCCACGTGGAGCCGGTCGTCCCCTATGATCGACCTGCTTGACCGGCCTGCACGAGCCCATGTACGCCCTCAACTTCTACTCACCGATGGTGGCCGACCAGCTTCGGAGCGGTCGCAAGTCGGCGACGATCCGCCTGGGCGACAAGGCGGGGAAGTACAAGAAGGGCATGGTCGTGCAGGTGCTCTGCGGCGTCCGGTTCGGCGCGCGCGAGCGCGTCTTCGAGGCGGTGATCGACAAGGTCGAGGTGAAGAGCCTCGCCGAGCTCTCGCCGCGCGAGATCGAGCACGACAATCCCGAGATCCGCCGCACCGACGAGATGGCGCGGTTCCTGAGCCAGCTCTACAACCGCGACGTGTCGGAGGACGACGTGGTCACGGTGATCCGCTTCTCGCAGATCCTGAACGGCCCGGTCGCGCAGACGTTCCGCGGCGAGTCCGACCTGTTCTAGCGACCGCGTGCTCGAGAGCAAGCGACCTGGTCGCAGGCTCTCACGCAGGCAAGCGATGCAGGTCGAGGTCAGCGCTTCTTCGCGCGCTTGATCGGCGAGCCGAAGAGCTCGTCCGGGCGCAGCGGCTTGCCGCACTCCTCGCAGTCGACCGCGGCGATCGACGAGAACGGCGCGTCGCAGCTCGGGCAGCGGCGGAGCAGGACGCCGCCGCACTGCGGGCAGGTGTCGGGCACCTCGGCCTCGAACTGCTCGAACCAGCGCCGGCCCGCACCGCAGCCGAGGCAGACGGCGACCCAGTCGCCGAGCACCTTGCGGCGCTCCTCGCGCAGCCAGTCCGAGGCCTTGCCCACGAGGTGACTGTAGCCTCGCCGCAGTGGCCTCGCCCTATCCGAAGATCGAGCTGCACGTGCATCTCGAGGGCACCGTGCGCGCGCACACGCTGCTCGACATCGCGCGGCGCAACGACTACCCGCTGCCGGCCGACACGGTCGAAGGGCTCGCGGAGCTCTACCGGTTCACCGACTTCCGCCACTTCATCGAGGTGTGGATCCTCACGACGAACGCGCTGCAGACGGAGGCGGACTTCCGGCAGATGGTCGTCGACTACGCGGCCGAGGCCGCCGCGCACGGGGCCGTCTATCTCGAGGGGATCTTCAGCCCGGCCGAGCGCGTGCGCCGAGGCTGCACGTGGGAGGAGATCTTCGAGGGCGTCTGCGCCGGCGCGCAGGAGGCGAGGGAGCTCCACGGCGTCGAGATCCGCCTGACGCCGGACATCCCGCGCGGCTTCACGCAGGAGGAGGCGCAGGCGACCGTCGAATGGTCGGCGCGCTACCGCGACCGCGGCGTCGTCGGGGTCGGGCTCGGCGGGCTCGAGGCGGAGTTCCCGCCGGAGCCGTACGAGCCCGCGTTCACGCTCGCGCGGTCGCTCGGCCTCGGCTCCGTGCCGCACGCCGGCGAGGTCGCCGGCGCGGCCTCGGTGCGCGGCGCGCTCGACGCGCTCGGCGCCGACCGGCTCCGCCACGGCATCCGCGCCGGGGAGGATCCGGGGCTCGTCCGGGAGATCGCCTCGCGCGGGATCGTGCTCGACGTCTGCCCGCTCTCGAACCTCCGGACGGGCGCCGTCCGCTCGCTCGCCGAGCACCCGCTGCCGCGGCTCGTCGCCGCCGGCGTCCTCTGCTCGATCTCGACCGACGACCCGGCGATGTTCGACACCGACCTCGGCCGCGACTACGAGGCAGCCGCCTCGTTCGGCCTCGATCCCCGCTCGTTCTACGAGGCCGGCGTCCACGGCGCCCTCTGCGACGAGGCCACCCGGAGCCGCCTCCGGCAGATCGGCGAGAACCACGACTGGAACCTCGTTCCGGATCGTTAGAGTGCGGTCGCCCATGGCGATTGCAAGAGAAGCCGAGCCCGTCGGGTCGCTGAGCGAAGTCAGAGAATCGGGCCTCGACCGCGAGGACCTGCTCGGCATCTACCGGAACATGCTCGTCACGCGCGGCGTCGAGGAGCGCGGCCACATCCTCTACAAGCAGGGGAAGATCCCGGGCTCCTTCTACACGGGCCGCGGCAACGAGGGCGCGGCGGTGGGCGTCGCGACGGCGATGGGCCCCGAGGACGTCGGCACGCCGCTGCACCGCGACATGGGCGTGCACATCACGCGCGGCGTCGAGCCGTGGCGGATCTTCGCGCAGTTCATGGGACGCGCCGACGGCCCCACGCGCGGCCGTGATGGCAACGTGCACATGGCCGACGCGCAGCTCGGGCTGATCGCGATGGTCAGCCATCTCCCGGCGATGCTTCCGGTCGCGACCGGCGCGGCGCTCGCGTTCCGCATCCGCGAGGAGCGGCGCGTCGCGGTCGGCTGGTTCGGCGAGGGCGCCTCGGCGCGCGGCGACGCGCACGAGTCGATGACCTTCGCCGGGACGCGCCAGCTTCCGGTCGTCTACGTCTGCGACAACAACCAGTGGGCGTACTCGACGCCGACGCACCTCGAGTTCGCGACAGAGCACGTCGCCGATCGCGCGCAGGCCTACGGCTTCGAAGGCGTCGTCGTCGACGGCACCGACGTTCTCGCGGTGTACCGCGAGGCGAAGCGCGCCATCGAGAAGGCGCGCGACGGCGGCGGGCCGACGCTGCTCGAGTGCCTCACCCTCCGCATGGAGGGACACGCCGTGCACGACGACGCGTTCTACGTCCCGAAGGTGATGTTCGAGAAGTGGGCCGAGTCTGACCCGCTCGAGCGCTACCGCCACTGGCTGCGCGAGAACGCGGCGCTGACGGACGACGAGGAGGACCGGATCGGCGAGCAGGTGAAGGCCCTGCTGAACGAGGCGCTCCGCCGCGCGGACTCCTCGCCGCAGCCCGAGCCGCACGATCTCCTCGAGGGCGTCTACGCGACGCCGGAAGACCTCGACACGCCTCACCACAAGTAAGGACGCGCATGGCCGAGATGACCTACCTCCAGGCGATCTCCGACGGGCTCCGCACGGAGATGCGCCGCGACAAGCGCGTGTTCCTGATCGGCGAGGACGTCGGCGTCTACGGCGGCGCGTTCAAGGTGTCGCTCGGCTTCCAGGAGGAGTTCGGCCCGTGGCGCGTCATCGACGCTCCGCTCGCCGAGACGGCGATCGTCGGCGGCGCGACCGGCGCGGCGATGATGGGCATGCGGCCCGTCGCCGAGATGCAGTTCGCGGACTTCATCTCCTGCGCGTGGGACCACCTCGTCACGATCGCGGCGAAGCAGCGCTGGCGCGTCGGCACCCCGGTGCCCATCGTCGTGCGGCTGCCGTCGGGCGGCGGCTTCTCCGGCGGGCCGTTCCACTCGCAGAATCCCGAGTCGTCGTTCGCGCACATCCCCGGCCTCAAGTGCGTCTGCCCGGCGACGCCGGAGGACGCGAAGGGGCTGTTGATCAGCGCGATCCAGGATCCGAACCCCGTGCTGTTCTTCGAGCACAAGCATCTGTACCGGCGCATCAAGGCGGAGGTGCCGGAAGGGAGCTACACGACGCCGATCGGCAAGGCGCGCACGCATCGCGAGGGGCGCGACATCTCCGTGATCACGTGGGGCGCGATGGTCTACACCGCCGACGAGGCCGCACAGCAGCTCGAGGGCGACGGCGTCTCGGTCGAGGTGATCGACCTGCGCACCGTGATGCCGTGGGACAAGGCGGCCGTGCTCGAGTCGGTGCGCAAGACGTCGAAGGTGCTCGTCCTCCACGAGGACACGCGCACCGGCGGCTTCGGCGGCGAGATCGCCGCGACGATCGGCGAGGAGGCGTTCGAGGATCTCGACGCGCCGGTGATGCGCATCGCCGCGCCGGACACCCCGGTGCCGTTTGCGCCGCCGCTCGAGAAGGCATTCATCCCGCAGGTCGAAGACGTCGTGAAGGGTCTTCGCACGCTCGCGGAGTACTAGAAAGGAACCGATGGCCACCGAGACCGCAGTCGACGTCGTGATGCCGCAGATGGGTGTGTCCGTCTCCGAGGGGACGGTCACGAAGTGGCTCAAGCAGGAGGGCGACACGGTCGAGGCCGACGAGGCGCTGCTCGAGATCTCGACCGACAAGGTCGACACCGAGGTCCCGAGCCCGGCGGCCGGCGTCGTCACGCAGATCTTCGTCCAGGAGGGCGAGACGGTCGAGGTGGGGACGAAGCTCGCGCAGATCGGCGGCTCCGCCGGTGCCGCGCAGCCGGCGGCGGAAGCTCCGCCCGAGCCGGCGACGCAGGCCGCAGCCGACGCGTCGATGGCCGCAGCGAGCGAGGGCGTCGGCGACATCGCGCCGAGCTCCGCCGGTGCGCGCTCCGAGGTGCCGCAGGTCGAGCAGCCGACGGAGAACGGCAAGGCGTTCGTCTCGCCGGTCGTCGCGCGCATCGCGTCCGAGCACGGCGTCGACCCGAACCAGGTCTCCGGCACCGGCCGCGGCGGCCGCGTGACGAAGAAGGACATCCTCGACTTCATCGAATCCGGTGCGCCCGCCGCGGCGGCGCCGGCCGCGCCCGCGCCTGCCGCACCCGCGGGCGCAGCACCGCAGGCGAAGCCCGCGCCCGCCCCCGCTGCGCCTGCGGAGGCGCAGCCCGGCGAGTCGCTCGAACCGGTCACCGCCATGCGCCGCGGCATCGCGGAGCACATGCGCCGCTCGCTCGACACGGGCGCCCACGTCACGAGCGCGATCGAGGTCGACATGTCGCGCGTCGTCGCGGCGCGCGAGCAGCTGAAGAAGGAGTACCAGGCGTCATACGGCGTCAACCCGACGTATCTCGCATTCATCGCGCGCGCGACGGTGCAGACGCTACGCGACTACCCGTACGTGAACGCGGAGCTGCGCGGCGACTCGATCGTCACGCGCAACTTCGTCAATCTCGGGATCGCCGTGGAGCTCGCCGAGGGCAAGGGCCTCATCGTGCCGGTCCTGCGCAACGCGGAGACGATGAACCTGCTCGGCCTCGCGAAGGGCATCGCCGACATCGCCGCGAAGGCGCGCGACAAGAAGCTCATGCCCGACGACGTGCAGGGTGGGACGTTCACGATCACGAACCCGGGCGGGTACGGCACGTTCCACGGCACGCCGGTGATCAGCCAGCCGCAGTCGGGGATCCTCGGCACCTACGCGCTCGTGAAGCGCCCGTGGGTGGTGCAGGACTCGCTCGGCAAGGACGTGATCGCGATCCGTCCGCTGATGAACATCACGCTCACGTACGACCACCGCCTCGTCGACGGCGCCTACGCGGGCCGCTTCCTCCGCGACCTCAGGGAACGCCTGGAGTCGTGGGAGGACGACGGCGGCTGAGACCGAGCACACGTCGAATCGGGCCACGTCTGGTGACAGTCACGAGACGCGGGACGCCGGGACATGTCTGACGGAGCCGGCCTTACCGCCGAGTCCGGCTGCCGGAGCGTGATCTCCACCCGTAGGCGCGGGGCGACGGCGCCGCCGGCACATGTCTCACGGAGCCACGTCTGGTGACAGTCATCAGACGGGTTCGGAGGCGACATGCCCAGCAGCGATCGGCTCGCCCTACGCGACGTGTGCGAGCACGCGCGCGAGCGGGCGCGGCACGCGGTCGGATGCGAGCGCGTCGAGGAGCAGCGGCGGATAGCGCGTGTTGCGCCGGTCGGCGCTGTGCATGTAGCGGCGCAGCTGCGCCTCGACGCCGCGCCCACGCCACGCGGGCTGCTGCTGGAAGGTGCGAAACGAGCCCAGGTCGCCCTGCTCCTCGAGGACGTCCTCGACCGCGCGGCCGCCGAGCGCGCGGATCAACTCGTCCTCGAGATCCGCCTCGCAGACGTAGAAGCCGAGCCGCTCCATCGCGGCGCGATCGAGATCGGAGCCGAGGCCGCCCCGCTCGAGCGCGCGCCGGAAGTGGCGCTCCTCCGCCGCGTCGCACAGGCCCGCGAGGGTCAGAGCCTCACCGCGCGGGCCGTACCGCTCGACGAACTTGCCGATCGCCTGAGCGCCGCCGATCGGCAGGACGGCGACGCCCTCGGCCTCGAGCTCGCGTCCCTGCCGCGCGGCGAGATGCAGCAGCGCAGCCTGGTCGCTGATCCCTTCCACGAGCACGACGGCGCGCACGTCCACGCTCCCATCTTCACAGTCAGTACGCTGAAGCGGCGATGCGCGGTGGGTACGTCATGCACCTCGGCACGGTTCCCTACGGGGAGGCCTGGGACCTCCAGCGCTCGCTCGCGGGCGCCGTCTCGCAGGGCGCGATCCCCGACACCGTGCTCTTCCTCGAGCACCCGCCGGTCGTGACACTCGGGCGCCGCACCGACGAGGACGCGGAGCTGCACCTGCCCGCCGGCGCGCCGGTCGAGGTCGTCGAGACCGACCGCGGCGGCAAGTCGACGTTCCACGGGCCGGGCCAGCTCGTCTGTTACCCGATCGTCGACCTGAAGCGGCACGGACGCGACGTGAAGCTGTACGTCCGCAACCTCGAGGAGGCGCTGATCCAGACAGTTGCGCCGTTCGGACTACAGGGCGAGAGGCTGGAGGGATTGACCGGCGTGTGGCTCACCTCGCCGCCGAGGAAGCTCGCGTCGATCGGCGTGCACGTGTCGCGCTGGGTGACGACGCACGGGTACGCGCTCAACGTCGACCTCGATCCCGCGCCGTTCACCGACTGGATCACCGCGTGCGGGCTCGAGGACGCGACGTTCACGACGGTCGCGCGCGAAGCCGGCCGCGAGGTGACGGTCGACGAGGTGCGCCCGCACGCGGTTGCGGCGATCGAGGCGGTCTTCGGGCTCGAGCTCGAGGAGCTGCCGGCCGACGAGGGCGCCGGGCTCTGGGCCCAGCCCGTGCACCACGAGCTCGCAGCCAGATAGGCGTTCCGGAGGCCTAGGCGGCCGCAGGCTCCGGGTCGGGCCGAACGTACACGGTGCCGGCGACCTCGACGATCTCGTCGACCGGGAGGCCCGCGCGCTCGGCGTGCTCCCTGATCTTCTCGGCGCTCGACGCCTGATAGATGCACACGGTGCCGAGGCCGCCGGCCTCCTCGGCAAGGACATAGGAGCGGATCCAAC
>DASYGK010000071.1:0-5902 GCA_035999905.1 Gaiellaceae bacterium
AGCCGCCAGAGCGAATGCGGCCTGAACGTGTCCTCGGGCTGGAGGCGGAGCATGAACTCCTCGAGATCGTCGAGCCGGTCGAGCGCGGCCATCACACCGGTGACCGCACCGGACGAGGTCCCGTAGATCCAGCCGATCCGCGGCCAGAGCTCGGTCTCGTGCAGCCGCTTGAGAAAGCCGAGCTCCATCAGCAGCCCGTTGACCGCTCCACCGGAGAGCACGACCGCAACGTCGCGTTCCATGCGGCGACGCTATCCGTTAGCGTCCCCGTCGTGCCGAGCCTCAACGCGATCGGGATCGTCACGAGCGACATGGCGCGGTCGATCCGCTTCTACCGGCTGCTCGGGCTCGATGTGCCTGATACCCCGGGCGAGGGCCACGTCGACACGTTCCTGCCGAACGGCGTGCGCTTCATGCTCGACTCCGAGGACGTCGTACGGAGCTTCCGCCCGGACTGGGCTCGTGAGACGGGCAACCAGCTCGCGCTCGCGTTCGAGTGCGGGAGCGCCGCCGAGGTCGACGAGACGTACGCCCGCGCGGTCGAGGCGGGCTTCCACGGCGAGAAGGAGCCGTGGGACGCGTTCTGGGGCCAGCGCTACGCGCAGCTGCAGGACCCGGACGGGGTCGGCGTCGACCTCTACGCCGCGCTCTGATCGAGGAGAGCCTCGAGCTCGGCGGGCGCGCGGTCACGCTCATGCGGCCGCCGAGCGCCGACGAGCTGATCGACGAGGACGCGTTCGCCGACGACGAGTTCCTGCCCTACTGGGCCGAGCTGTGGCCGAGCGGCGTCGCGCTCGCGGGCGCCGTCGACGGGCTCGACCTCGCCGGGACGCGCGTGCTCGAGCTCGGCGCGGGTCTCGGGCTCCCCTCGCTCGCGGCGGCGATCGGCGGCGCCGACGTGCTCGCGACCGACTGGGCCGACGACGCCGTCGAGCTGCTGCGCGCAAACGCGGAGCGCAACGGGATCGTGCTCCGGGTGGAGCGCGTCCGCTGGGACGAGCCGGCGGCGCTGCTCGCGGAGGCGCCCTGGCCGCTCGTCCTCGGCGCGGACCTGCTCTACGAGTCGCGGAACGCCGAGCAGCTGCTCGCGCTCCTGCCGCAGCTCGGCGCGGACGTGCTGCTCGCCGAGCCGGGCCGTCCGTTCGCGCGCGGCTTCTTCGAGCGTGCCGCGGAGCGGTGGGAGGTCGAGACGGTCGGGGACCGCCTGTTCCGCCTGCGGCTACGGTGAGCCGATGCTCGCGGTCTTCCTCGCCGCGGTCGCGCTCGTGGCGCCGCCGAAGCCGAACATCGTCTCGAAGCCGATCCCGTTCCCCGCGCACCGGCTCGCCGAGATGCGTGCGTACGCGCAACGCCACTACGGGATCGACTCGTACGTGCTCCATCCGCGCGCGATCGTCGAGCACGTGACGGCGACGTCGAGCTTCTCGTCGGCGTACAACACGTTCGCGTCCGACTCGCCGGATGCCGAGCTGCGTCAGCTGCCGGGAACGTGCGCGCACTTCATCGTCGACCGCGACGGCACGATCTACCAGCTCGTCCAGCTCGACGTGATGTGCCGGCACACCGTCGGGCTCAACTGGGCCGCGATCGGGATCGAGCACGTCGGCGTCTCGGACGGGCAGGTGCTCGGCGACGCAGCGCAGATGCGCGCATCGCTCGCGCTCACGATCTGGCTGATGGCGCGCTACCGGATCCCGCTCGCCGACGTGATCGGCCACAATGAGAGCCTTTCGAGCCCGCTGCACCGCGAGCGCTATGCGCCGTGGCGCTGCCAGACCCACGCCGACTGGCAGCGCGCGGACATGAACGTCTACCGGGCGAAGCTCGTCGCGCTCGCGCGGCGGTACGGGCTGGCGGTCGGGCCGCCGCCGATGCTCCGTCCCACGGGGTGCTAGGTAGCCTCATCGGGGCGATGGAAGCGACCTCAGCGATCGGGACCGTCCGCGAGCGGACGAGCCGTGTCAGCCAGGTCGTGACGCTGATCGCCGTGGTCGTGCCGCCGCTCGGCCTCGTCTCTGCGATGGGGCTCCTCTGGGGCGTCGGCTTCCACTGGTACGACGCGATGCTCTTCGTCGTGCTCTACACGGTCTGCGCGTTCGGGACGACGATCGGCTTCCACCGCTACTTCACGCACAGGGGCTTCGAGGCGGGGCCTGCCGTGAAGGCGGCGCTCGCGATCCTCGGCTGCATGACGATGCAGGGGCCCGTGACGCAGTGGGTCACGGACCACCGCAAGCATCACGCGCTCTCCGACAAGCCGGGCGACCCCCACTCGCCGCACGTCGGTCACGGCGCGGGCGCGCTCGGCGCGCTTCGCGGCTTCGTGCATTCGCACGTCGGCTGGATGTTCTCGACCAAGGGAATGGAGCGCGGCGACGCGTACGGCCGCGACCTCTACGACGACCGCATCGTGCACACGATCGACAGGCTCTACCTGCTGTGGGTGGCCGTCACGCTCGGGCTTCCGTTCGGGATCGCGTATGCGATCGGCGGCACCTGGCAGGCGGGAGTGGAAGGGCTCGTATGGGGTGGGCTCGTCCGGATCTTCGCGTACCAGCATGCGACGTTCAGCGTCAACTCGATCTGTCACATGTTCGGACGGCAGGACTATCGCTCACGCGACGAGGCACGCAACAACTGGCTCGTCGCGCTCCTCGTGTTCGGCGAGGGCTGGCACAACAACCATCACGCGTTCCCCGCCTCGGCGCGCCACGGCCTCCGGCGGCGGCAGGTCGACGTCTCGTGGCTCGTGATCCGGGGGCTCGAGAAGCTGCGGCTCGTGTGGAACGTGAGGGTGCCCGACTCGGCGCAGCTCGAGCGTCGGCGCGTTCAGCCCGAAGCCTGAAAGCGTCGCAGCTCTTCCGCGACGAGCGCCGTCCACGAGCGGGCGCGCGGAAGCGGCACCGGTCGTCTGCCGATCCGGAGTGCGATCCCGTGCACCGCGCCGCGCACGATCGTGTACTCGCCGTCCGCGCCGAGCGCGCACGCCCGCTCGAAGCCGCGCCGCGAGCTTGCCGGAGTCACGCCGGGAATGCCCGGGAGCCCCCGGTCGAGCGAGCCGTGCAGCACGCGCAGCCGCTTGCCGCCGAGCGCGTCGAGCGGCACCCGGTCGGGAAACCATGGGGCGAGCCCCACGACCGCTTCGACCGTCGGTGCGTCTGCGACGAGGCTCGCGACCGCGCCTCCCATCGAGAAGCCGACGAGCAACGTCCGCGGCGCGCCGGCGGCGGCGATCGCGGCACGCGCGTCCTCGGCGCACCAGTCGAGCTTCTTCCACGACTTGACCCGGTAGCGGACCTCGGCGAAGCGAAGCGCCGGGAATGACGGGGCGAGGCGTCGCACGAGCCATTCGAGCGATGCGCTCCAGGTTCCCTCGACCTCGGTGCCCTGACCGCCGTTGACGCACACGACGGCGGGCAAGCCGCGCGGCCCGGAGACCCGCAGCTCGCCGCCGGTGGAGAGGATCACGAGCCGGCGGCGGCGGGCAGGTCGACGGTGAACGTCGTGCCGGAGCCTTCCGTGCTCGTGTAGCCGATTCGCCCGTTGTGCGCGTCGACGATCGCCTTCGCGATCGTCAGGCCGAGCCCGGCACCCGCGATCGCCTCGGCCTGCGCGCGCTCGGCGCGGAAGAAGCGGTCGAACAGGTGGCGCTGCTCGGCGGCCGGGATGCCCATCCCCGTGTCGGCGACCTCGATGCGCGCATCGCCGTCGTGTTGCGATGCGCGCAGCTCGACGCGGCCGCCCGCCGGCGTGAACTTCAGCGCGTTCGAGACGAGGTTGTCGATCACCTGTCCGATGCGCGTCGGGTCGCCCGAGATCGGCAGCGCGCTGTCGGCGCTGCACAGCAGCTGGATGCCGCGGGCGCTCGCCGCGGGTGCGGAGGCGAGCGCGCACTGGCGCACGACGCGGGCGAGGTCGAAGTTGCTGCGCGCGAGCGCGAGCGTTCCCGCATGCGCCTGCGCCGAGAGGAGGAGATCCTCGACGAGGGCAAGCAGCCGCTCGGCGTTCCTGCCGATCACCTGCAGCCACGTCTGCTGCTCGACGCGTAGTCCCGGCTGCTCCGACTCGTCGGTCAGCAGCTCGAGGTAGCCGCGAATCGACGTCAGCGGCGTTCGCAGCTCGTGCGAGACGAGCGCGATGAACTCGTCCTTCATCCGGTCGAGCTCGCGCAGCCGCTCGTTCTGCAGCTGCGCCTGCGCGAGGAGTGCCTCGCGGTCGCGTTGCGCCTCGATCCGCGCCGTCACGTCCAGCGCGAAGCCCTGGCTGTACCACGGGTTCCCGTCGCCGTCGCGGACGATCGTGTAGCTGTCGCGCAGCCAGACGTAGCGGCCGTCCTTCGTGAGGAAGCGGTACTCGATCTCGAGCGGCTCGCCGCTCTCACGCGACGCGCGCTGCAGCTCGCGGACGCGGTCGCGGTCCTCGGGGTGGAGGTGGTCGATGAAGAAGCTCGCGTCGGCGTGCCACTCCTCGCGGGTGTACCCGAGCACGCTCTCCACCTGCGGACTGACGTACGCCGCCGCCTCGTCGGTCGAGTGCGGCGAGTCCATGTAGGTGATCAGCGGCAGCTGCTCGACGAGGGTTCGGTAGCGCGCCTCGGCCTCCTCGCGCGCAGCGACCTGGATGCGGCGCTGGCGGATCTGCTCGATCGTGTGCACGAGGAGCCCGGCGCAAACCGTCGTGAGGAGAGCGGGGGCGACCGCGCCCGTCGCGTAGGCCACCGTCACGCCCGCGGTGACGATCACGATGTGGAGGACCGCGTAGGGGCCGGGCCTCAGCAGGCGCTGCAGCATCCGTGAAGCATCGGCTCCGACTCGGACGGCCCGTAGGCCGAGATGTCGAAGGGGCGCCGCACGGCGCCCCTTCGACGAGCGGTCGTGCCGGCGTCGTCCTACGAGCAGCCGGTGTTCGTGCCGCAGTCGCGGCACGTGTAGCACGAGCCGGTGCGGATCATGCGGCCGCCGCAGCGAGCGCACTCGACGGCGTCCTCCCACGAGTTGAAAAGCGCCGTCTGCCCGGGCGTCAGAGCCTCGGCCGGTGCCGCGGCGGCCGTCTCGCCGCCGTTCGCGTAGCGGTCGGCAAGCATCGCCTTCACCTCGGGCGAGAGGATGCCGGCCTCCTCCTGCTGCTCCGGCGTGAGGAACTTCTTGCCGAACCAGCGGAAGATGTAGTCGACGATCGACTTCGCCGCGCGGATGTCCGCATCGTTCGTCATGCCACTCGGCTCGAAGCGCATGTGGGAGAGCTTCGAGACGTACACCTCGGGCGGCACGCCGTACTGCAGGCCCATCGACACGGCGAGGCAGAGCGAGTTCATCAGGCCCGACATCGTCGTGCCGTCCTTCGCGATGTCCACGAAGATGTCGCCCGGGCTGCCGTCGTCGTAGAGGCCGACGTGGATGTAGCCCTCGTGGTCGCCGACCTGGAACTTGCGTCCGACCTCGGTGCGGTCGAGCGGGAGCCGCTTGCGCTCGCGCACGAGCACGGGCGGCGTCGCCGACGTCGTGTCGGTGTTGGAGCTCGACAGCGGCTGCGCGACCTTGCAGTTGTCGCGGTAGATCGCGATCGCCTTCACGCCGAGCTTCCACGCGTCGAGGAGCAGCGCCGACACGTCCTCGACCGTCGACGACTCGGGCAGGTTCACCGTCTTCGAGATCGCGCCCGAGATGAACGGCTGCACCGCGCCCATCATCTTCACGTGGCCGAGGTAGTGGATGGCGCGGTCGCCGACGGCGCAGTCGAACACGGGGTAGTGCTCGGTCTTGACGTACGGCGCGCCGACGACGGTGTTCCGCTCGTCGACGAACGCGACGATCTCGTCGACCTCGCGCGGCGCGTAGCCGAGCTTCTCGAGGCCGGCCTGCACCGTCTTGTTCACGATCGTGATCTCGCCGCCGCCGACGAG
>DASYGK010000086.1:0-16317 GCA_035999905.1 Gaiellaceae bacterium
CCCGATCACGTCGGTCGCGCATCCGGAGCTCGCGATCCACAAGAGCGACGGCTCGCTCTGGCACACGAACGGCGGCCTCGGCTGGCTCAACCCGTACTCCCATGCCGCCTGGCGCTACGACGTGGACGTCGCGGTCGCCGCAGCGCGCGCCGGCTTCGACGAGATCCAGTTCGACTACGTGCGCTTCCCGAGCGACGGCGACCTCTCGATCATCCGCTACCCCGGCGCGCATCCGCAGCCGATGACGGAGACGATCGCGGCGTTCCTCCGCTACGCGGTGAGCCGCCTCCACCCGCTCGGCGTCCGCGTCTCCGCCGACGTCTTCGGGCTGTCGGCGACCCACGACCTGGGGATCGGGCAGTACCCGGGCCAGGTCGGCCAGGTCGTCGACGCGATCTACCCGATGGTGTACCCGTCGCACTACCGCCCCGGCGAGTACAACCTGCCCGACCCGAACGCCGCGCCGGGCGCGACCGTCACGTACTCGCTGCGCGACTTCCGCGCGAAGCTCGCCGGCGACAACGCGACGCTCGTGCCGTGGCTCCAGGACTTCTCGCTCGGCCGGACGTACACGCCGTCCGACGTCGCGGCGCAGGTCGCCGCCGCACGGCGGTTCGCGACCGGCGGCTTCATGCTGTGGAACGCATCGAGCGTCTACACGCCGCAGGCGCTGAAGGCGAGCCCGATCCCGCCGCCGCTGCCGGATCTCCCCGCGCCGCAGCTCTAGCCCTGTATCGGCGCTATACGTCTATGCGCCCCGCTAAGGTGGCGGCGTGGCGACGACCCGGACAGCGATCCACCTGGCGACCGAGATACCGGGCCCACGCTCGCGCGCGATCGTCGAGCGGAAGGAGCGCGTGATCGCGAGCCCGATGTCGCTCTACCTGCCGATCGTCGCGGCGGAGGGCCGCGGCTCGACGCTCACGGATGTCGACGGCAACACGTACATCGACTTCACCGGCGGCGTCGGCTGCCTCAACGTCGGCCACGCGCACCCGAAGGTCGTCGAGGCCGTGCAGGAGCAGGCCGCACGGTTCCTCCACACCGATTTCACGATGATCCCCTACGAGGTCTGCGTGACGCTCGCAGAGCGTCTGCTCGCGCTCGCGCCGTTCACCGGCCCGTCGAAGGCGGCGTTCTTCAACGCGGGCACCGAGGCGGTCGAGAACGCCGTGAAGTTCGCGCGCGCGTACACCGGCCGTCCCGCGCTGATCTCGTTCGAAGGCGGCTTCCACGGACGCACGCTTCTCTCCCTGTCGCTCACGTCGAAGACGCATCCGTACAAGGCGGGGCTCGGCCCGTTCGCGCCGGAGGTCTACCGCGTCCCGTTCCCGAACGCGTACCGCGGGATCTCGACGGCCGGCGCGCTCGACGCGCTCGAACGCGCGTTCACGACGCAGGTCGCCGCCGAGAACGTCGCGGCGATCGTGGTCGAGCCCGTGCAGGGCGAGGCCGGCTTCATCGTCGCGCCGCCCGAGTTCCTCCGCGGCGTGCGCGCGATCTGCGACCGGCACGGCATCGTGCTGATCGTCGACGAGGTGCAGACCGGCTTCGGGCGCACCGGGAAGATGTTCGCGATCGAGCACTCCGGCGTCGAGCCCGACCTGATCACCGTCGCGAAGTCGATCGCCGCCGGGCTGCCGCTGTCGGGCGTGCTCGGCAAGGCGGAGATCATGGACGCGCCCGGCGACTCGGCCGTCGGCGGCACGTACGTCGGCAATCCGGTCGCGCAGGCGGCGGCGCTCGCGGTGCTCGACGTCTTCGAGGAGGAGGGCCTGGTCGACCGTGCCGAGCGCATGGGCGACACGATCCGGGGCAGGATGCTGGGATGGCAGGAGCGCCACCCGCAGATCGGCGAGGTTCGCGGCCTCGGTGCGATGCTCGCACTCGAGTACGTCCGGGACCCCGAGACGAAGGAGCCGGCGCCGGAGCTGGCCGTCCGCGTCGCCGAGGAGGCGGCCCAGCGCGGCCTGCTGCTGCTCAAGGCGGGCACCTACTCGAACTGCAACCGGGTGCTCTGCCCGCTCGTGATCACCGATTCGGAGCTGGACGAGGCGCTCGGCGCCTGGGAAGACGCGCTCGACGCGGTCCTCGCGTAGCCGCAGAGGCGGCTCGCGCGTTGTACCGGTGTGGCGCCCCGCTCCATGTCCGCCCCTGCCCGCAGCCCCGTGATGGGTGACGTCGTCGCAGATCGCTACGAGCTCGAGGAGCTCGTGGGGACGGGTGGCATGTCGAGCGTGTACCGCGCGCACGACCGGCTGCTCGAGCGCAAGGTCGCGCTCAAGGTGCTGCATCCCCATTTCGGCGCCGACGAGGAGTACGTCGAGCGCTTCCGCCGCGAGGCCCGCGCCGTCGCACAGCTCTCGCATCCCAACCTCGTCACCGTGATCGACCGCGGCGAGGACGGCGGCCGCCAGTTCATCGTCTTCGAGCTGATCGCCGGGGAGAACCTCAAGGAGCTCGTGCAGCGCACGGGCCCGCTGCCGGTGAGGCGGGCGATCGAGCTGACGGCGAGCGTCGCCGACGGGCTCGCGTTCGCGCACGAGCGCGGCCTCGTCCATCGCGACGTGAAGCCGCAGAACGTGCTCGTCAACGGCGAGGGGCAGGCGAAGGTGACCGACTTCGGCATCGCGCGTTCGCTCGACGTCGAGCACGGCGTCACGCAGACCGGCACGGTGATGGGCACCAGCAACTACCTGTCGCCCGAGCAGGCGGCGGGAAAGCCGGTGACGGCGGCGACCGACATCTACTCGCTCGGTGTCGTGCTGTACGAGCTGCTCACGGCCGAGGTGCCGTTCCCGGGCGACAACTTCGTCGCCGTCGCGATGAAGCATCTGAACGAGGCGCCGCCGAGCCTGCTCGAGCGCCGGCCCGACGTGCCGGTGCGCCTCGCGGCGGCCGTGGACCGCGCGCTCGAGAAGTCGCCCGAGCTGCGGTTCCCGTCGATGGCCGCGTTCGCCGCCGAGCTGCGCTCGTGCCTGAACGAGTTCGGCAGCTTCGACGCGGACGCGACCTTCATCGCGCCGAGCCCGGTGCTGCGCGAGAGCGCGCCGCACCGCGTGCGCACGCGGCGGCCGTTCCCACGGTGGCCGATCTACCTGCTGCTCGCGCTGATCGCCGCCGCCGCAATCACGGCCGGCGTTCTCGGGCTCGGCCGGTCGAAGAGGCCGGGCGCGCATGGCAAGGGGAGCGGCGGCGTCCCGGTCGCCATTCACGGCGTCGGCTCCTACGACCCGACGAGCGACGGCGGCGACGGGCAGGAGCACAACGACTCCGTCGCGCTCGCAACCGACGGCAACCCGTCGACGTTCTGGACGACCGACATCTACAACTCGCAGACCTTCGGCGGCTTGAAGCCGGGAGTCGGCCTCGTCGTCGACGCCGGCACGTCGACCGCGCTGAAGTCGCTGACCGTGACGACCGACACTCCCGGCTTCACCGCGAAGGTGGAGACGGGAAGCTCCGTGTCGGGGCCGTTCGCCGACGACTCGTCGACGCAGACCGTGAGCGGGACGACGACGTTCGCGCTGCACGGCACGACCGCGCGCTACTACCTCCTCTGGCTCACGAGCCTGCCGCCGGGCCGCACGGCCCACGTGAACGAGCTCAAAGCAGCGGGTTAGTACTCGAGCGCCGCACGGCGCTGCGCGCGGTCGAGCGCGAGCGCGATCAGCCGGTCGAGCAGCTCGACGTAGCCGATCCCCGACGCTTCGAACAGCTTCGCGTACACGCTCGTCTCGGTGAAGCCGGGCATCGTGTTCAGCTCGTTCACGATCACCTCGCCGTCGTCGCGCACGAAGAAGTCGACGCGCGCAAGCCCTTCGCAGTCGCCGGCGACGAACGCGTCGACCGCGCGCTGCTGCACGAGCTCGATCGTCTCCTGCGGCAGCTCGGGCGGGATCACGAGCTCCATGCCGCCGCTCGAGTACTTCGACGCGAAGTCGTACCACTCGTGGTCGAGCGTGTCGATGCGCCCCGGCAGCGACGCGACCGGCGGCGGCACGCGGTTGCCGAGCACGCCGACCTCGACCTCCATCCCGCGCACGAACTCCTCGACGAGCACCTTCTCGTCGTGTCGCCGCGCGAGCGCGACCGCGGGCTCGAGCTCCGAGGCGTCGTGCACCTTCGAGATGCCGACCGACGAGCCGAGGCGCGCCGGCTTCACGAACACCGGATAGTCGAACGGGCACTCGACCGCGTCGCCGTCGCGGATCGTGTGGTGGCGCGCGACGGGGATGCCGCTGTCGCGCATCACCTTCTTGAAGAGATCCTTGTCCATCGCGAGCGCCGAGCCCGCGACGCCGGCGCCGACGTACGGGATGCCTGCGAGCTCGAGGAGCCCCTGCACCGTCCCGTCCTCACCGAACGGCCCATGCAGGATCGGCAGCACGACGTCGACCGAGGCGAGCGCCGCGAGCGTGCCGCCCTCGGCCGGAACCGGCAGTGTCTCCGCCGGCCCAGGCTCCCGACCAGGTCGGAGGACGTGTCCCGGGGAGGCGCCGTCGAGGGCCCAGCGCCCGTCGCGGCCGATGGCGACGCTCACGACCTCGTAGCGCTCCGGGTCGAGCGCGGCGAGCACCGAGCGCGCCGACGCGAGCGAGATCTCGTGCTCGCTCGAGCGTCCGCCCGCGAGCAGCCCGACGCGGAGCCGCGTCACGGGGTCGTCGTCGTCGTTGCTGTCGTCGTCCCGGAGACGAGGCGGCCGACCGTGAGGATGACGGTCGAGCCGGGCTTCAGCTGCGTGCCGCCCGGCGGGTTCTCGTCGAGCACGAGCCCGTCGCTGTTCGGGTCGGTCGTGTCCTGGTAGACGACCTGCGGCCGGAACCCGGAGTCGTGGAGCGTCTGCTGCGCCGTGCCGAGGTCGAGGCTCGTGACGTCGGGGACGGTGGACGTCTTCGGGCCGTTCGAGACGGTGAGGCTGACGACGGAGCCCTGGCCCGCGGTGTCGCCCGGCTTCGGGCTCTGGTCGATCACGGTGTTCGCGGGCTCGGTCGAGTCGACGAACGTCGTGCTCACCTTCAGATGCGCGCCCTGGAGCGTCGAGCTCGCCGAGGCGATCGGCTGGCCGATCACGTTCGGCACCGACACGGGCGTCGGCCCCTTCGAGACGTTGATGCGGACGCTCGTGCCCTCCGGCTCCTTCGTCGCCGGCGCCGGATCCTGCGCGAGCACCAGGCCCGCAGGCTTCGACGAGGGCACCTCGTGCACGTCGGGCTTGAGATGCGCGCTCTTCAGCGCCGCGACCGCGTCCGTCGACTGCTGGCCGACGAGCGTCGGCACCTCCACCTTCGGCACGCCCGTCGACACCCAGATCGTCACCGGGTCGCCCTTCGCGCGATGGTCGCCCGCCGTCGGGTCCTGCTTGAAGACGAATCCGTTCGGCGTCGTGCGGCTCGAGTGCGTGTTCACGACCGGCACGAACCCGTCTGCCTTGATCTTCGCGCGCGCGAGGTCCTGCCGCATGCCGAGATAGAGCTGCACCGGGACGGACTGATTCGACGCGAGCCGGTTCGAGATCTGGTCGTAGAGGAACCACCCGCCGATGCCGGCCGCGATCACGAAGAGCAGCGCCGCGATCCACGGCCAGATCGGCCGCCGGTGCACCGGCTCCTCGAGGTCGTAGTACACCGCCGACGGGAGCGGCGGCACGGGCTGCGCGTAGCGCGGCGGCACGATCATCGTCGCCGCGGTCGCCGCCATCGGTCCCGTCGGCGCGCGAATGATCATCGTCGCCGACTCCTCCGTCTCGGCCGAGACGGCCGCGCCGCGCGCGAGCCGCTCGAGGTCGGCGTCCATCTCCTCCGCGCTCTGGTAGCGATCGGCCGGATCCTTCGCGATCGCACGCGTGACGACGAGGTCGACGTCGCGCGGCAGCTCGGGCCGCAGGTGAGACGGCAGCTCGGGCGTCTGCGAGAGATGCTTCATCGCGATCTCGACCGGCGTGTCGCCGTTGAACGGCAGCGTGCCGGTGAGCAGCTCGTACAGCACGATGCCGAGCGAGTAGAGGTCGGAACGCTGGTCGACGTTCGTCCCGCGCGCCTGCTCCGGCGAGAGGTACTGCGCCGTGCCGACGATCGAGCCCGCCTCGGTCATCTGGCTCGTGCCGGCGCGCGCGATGCCGAAGTCCGTCACCTTCACGCGGCCTTCCGCGTCGACGAGCACGTTGTGCGGCTTGATGTCGCGATGCACGATCCCGTGGCGATGCGCGAAGCGGAGCGCGGAGAGGATCTGCCGGACGTACTCGATCGTCACGTTCAGCGGCGCGGGGCCGCGCGACAGGATCAGCTCCTTGAGCGAGCGCCCGTCGAGGTACTCCATCGCGATGTAGTACGTCCCCTCCGCCTCGCCGCGGTCGTAGATCGAGACGATGTTCGGATGCGACAGCGCCGCCGCGTTCTTCGCCTCGCGGCGGAAGCGCTCGACGAACTGCTCGTCGTTCGCGTGCCGGTCGTTGAGGATCTTGATCGCGACGCGGCGGCCGAGCTCCTGGTCCTCGGCGAGGTAGACGTTGGCCATGCCACCGGCGCCGAGCTTGCGCACGACCTGGTAGCGGCCATCGAAAAGGGTGCCGATGAGCGTGTCCGAGACGGCCACGAGTGCCTAAAGGGTAGTTACCGCCCCCGTCAGCGGTGTAAGAGGGCCTGGAGGACGGCCTTCGCGATCGGGGCCGCGACCGCGCCTCCGAAGCCGTTCGCCTGCTTCTCGACGACGACGGCGACCGCGACCTGGGGATTGTCGGCCGGCGCGAAGCAGACGAACCAGGCGGTGTAGACGTGGGGCACGCTCGACTCGGCCGTGCCGGTCTTGCCTGCGACCTGGATACCCGGGATCTGGGCGGCGGTGCCCGTGCCGCCCTGGACGACGGAGACCATCATGGCCGTCAGGTCGGCGGCGGTCTGCGGCTTGATCGCGCGCCCGAGGTTGCCGGGCTTGGTGTCGCGGATGGTGGAGCCGTCCGGGCCGACGACCTTCTGCACGAGGTACGGCTTCGGGACGACACCGCCGTTCGCGACGGTCGAAGCGACCATCGCCATCTGCAGCGGCGTGACGAGCATGGTCGACTGGCCGAATGCGAGGCGGCCCGGATCGACCGAGTTCGGATCCTTCGGGTCGTCGAGGAGCGAGCGGTGATTCACGAACTTGTAGAGGCCGCTCGGCGAGCGCTCGCCGGCAGGCGTCTCGAGCGGCGGCGTCTTGTAGAAGCCGAACTTCTTCGCGTAGTCGAGGATCTTCTTCACGCCGATCTGCTTGCCGACGTTGCAGAAGACGGAGTTGATCGAGTGCTGGAAGCCCTGCGCAAGTGTCACCCGGCCGTACGTCTCCGCGGTCTGGTCGGGGTTGTTCGCGTTCGACACCTTCTTCCCGTACTCGGTGCAGTAGCCGGGGTCGACGAACGGCGAGTCGGGCGTCAGCGCGCCGCTGTCGAGGGCGGCCGCCGCGGTGATGATCTTGAACGTCGAGCCCGGCGTGTACAGGCCGCTGGTCGCGCGGTTCAGCAGCGCGAACCCGTCGCCGCAGTCGCCTTTGATCTTCAAGACCTTCGCGTAGCCGCCGGGCTGGTCGATGAGATTCGGATCGTATGTCGGCGACGACGCCATCACGTATACGGCGCCCGTGTGCGGATTCATCGCAACGACCGCGCCGCAGCGACTGCCGAGCTGCGCCTGCGCAAGCTTCTGCACGCCCGGCCGCAACGTCAACTCGAGGTTGTTGCCGTGCACGGTGCCGCCTCCGAGCGAATCCAGCGCGCGCCTGAACGCGTTCGAGAGATCGGTGTTCGCCCCGGTCAGGTAGTCGTTCATCGATTGCTCCAGCCCCGCCTGCGCGCGCGACGCGGTCGAGTAGCCGATCGTCTGCGCCGCGAGCCCGTGCTCGGGATAGCGGCGGAAGTAGAGCGTCTGGCCGTTCGCCTTCTGCTTCTTGTTCGTCGCGAAGACGACAGACTTGCCGTTGCCGGTGATCAGCCCGCGCGCGATCGTGAACTGCACGACACGCTGGATCGCGTTGTCCTGCTTCGCCTGAAGGCTGCCGGCCGCCCACGCCTGCCAGTACGTCGTCGCAGCGACGAGCGCGACGAGCAGGATGACGGAGAAGATCGCAAGCCTGTTCAGCTGCCGGTTCACGGCGATGCCCCTTCGAGCTCCGCATTCGCCCGGTGTGAGACGAGCATCAGCCCGGCGAGCACGAAGAAGTTCGAGATGACGCTCGAGCCGCCGTACGACACGAGCGGCAGCGTGATCCCGGTGAGGGGGATCACGCGCAGGATGCCGCCGACGATGATGAACGTCTGGAACGCAAAGCCGAACGTCAGCCCGGCTGCGAGGAGCTTCGAGAACCCGTCACCGGCGAGCAGCGAAACGCGGAAGCCGCGCAGCGCGAAGACCATGTAGACCATCAGGAGCGCCGACGCGCCGATCAGCCCGAGCTCCTGCGCGAGCGCGGAGTAGATGAAGTCCGTGTTGAGGTACGGGATGATCTGGTGGCCGGAGGCAGTCGTGAAGGTGCCGGTGCCGAGCCCCGTCCCGCCGAAGCCGCCGTGCCCGATCGAGTAGAGCGACTGCACCTCCTGGTAGCTCGCGCAGTCCTGCCGGAGCGCGGTGCCGCCGGTGAACGGGCAGTAGACCTTCCCGGTCGTCCACGGGTGCAGCCAGTTCGTGACGCGCTCGCGCACGTGCGGCGTGCCCTGGTAGACCGCCACGGAGCCCACGAGGAAGAGGCCGAGTGCGACGAGCACGAACGACGTGCGCGCGGTCGCGACGTAGAGCATCGCCAGGAAGATCCCGTAGTAGAGGAGCGCCGACCCGAGGTCGTCCGTTGCGAAGAGGACGAGCATCGCGCCGCCCCAGATCACGAGCAGCGGCCCCCAGTCCTTCAGCCGTCCCTGCGCGAGCACCTCGCGCTTCTCGCGCAGGTATGCAGCGAGGAAGACGATCAGCGAGATCTTGCCGAGCTCGCCCGGCTGGAACTGCAGGCCGCCGACGTGCACCCACAGGCGCGCGCCGTTCACGCGCTGCCCGATGCCCGGCAGCAGCGGCATGAAGAGCAGCGCGATCGCGCCGAGCCCGAACAGGTACTTGTAGTTCTCGAGCAGCCGGTAGTCGCGGCGCAGCCCGAGCAGCGCGAGCGCGAACACCAACACGCCGATCACGACCCAGAGCCCCTGGCGGAACGCGTCGGTCGGCCCGAGCCGGTAGATCTCCGTCAGGCCGACGGCGGTGAGCAGCGCGGCGATCGGCAGCAGGTACGGGTCGGCGTACGGCACCGTGAAGCGCGCGACGAGGTGCGCGACGAGGTAGAGCGCGAAGAAGAACGCCGCGTACGTCAGCGACCCGCTCGAGATCTGCGACTTCTGTGCGATGTAGACGCTTGCGAACCCGACGCCGGTCAGGACGCCGGCGACGATGAGGTAGGCCAGCTCGCGGTTGCGATACGTCACGTCAGCGCAGGAGTCCCCAGATGAGCAGCACGGCCGCGATCGCGAGCAGGCCGAGCATCGTCAGGACGAGTCGCACGCGCGCTGCGGGCGAGATCGGCTCCCGCTGCACCGCGGCGAGCGCCTCCGCGGAGCCCGCCTCCAGCAGGACCTGCTCGACCTGGTCGGGCGGGACGACCATCGTGTCGACCGTCTCGGTCTTCACGCCGTGCAGCGTGTCGTCCTCGGCCGCTGCGGCCGGCATCGCGACGGTGTCGTCGCCGTCTGCGCCGATCGCGAACGTGACGACGGTGATGTTGTCGACACCGCCGCCGCGGTTCGCCGCGGAGACGAGCGCCTTCGATGCGCGGTCGAGATCGTCCTGGTGGCGATCGAGCACGCCGAAGATCTCTTCGTCGTCGACCATGTCGGTCAGCCCGTCGGAGCAGATGAGGAAGACGTCGCCTGCCTGCGCGTCGACGGTGAACGTCTCGACGTCGACGTCGGGATCGGTGCCGACGGCGCGCGTGATCACCGAGCGCTGGGGGTGCGTCTCCGCTTCCTCGGGCGAGAGCTTGCCGCTCTTCAGCAGCTCGTTGACGAGCGAGTGGTCCTCGGTGAGCTGCTCCATGCGGCCGTCGCGCAGCATGTACGCGCGCGAGTCGCCGACGTGCCCGAAGACCACGTGGGCGCCTTCGACGAGCGCGACGGTCATGGTCGTGCCCATCCCCGACGCTTCCGGGTCTGCGTTCGAGCGCTCGTAGACGCGGCGGTTCGCCTCCTGGATCAGCGACACGACGCGCTCGCTCCCCTTGAGCGAGCCGGAGTCGGTGTCCTCGAGCGCCGCCTTCGCGAGCCTCGACGCGACCTCGCCGGCCTGTGCGCCGCCCATGCCGTCGGCGACCGCGAACAGCGGCGGTGCGACGACGTAGGCGTCCTCGTTGCGGCGTCGCTTCCGTCCCGTGTCACTCGCGCCCGCGAAGCCGGCGAGGCTCATTCCTCGAACCTCAGCTCGGTCTCTCCCGCACGCACGACGTCGCCGGCCGCGAGCTTGCGCGGGCGGTCGATGCGAACGCCGTTCACGAAGGTCCCGTTCGTCGAGCCGAGATCGCTGACCCAGACGCCGTCGCGACGCGGCTCGACGCGGACGTGACGCGCGGACGCGAACTCGTCCCCGTCGATCGACACGGTGTTCTGCCCGCCGCGGCCGATCGTGAGCGCGCTGGAGTCGAGCGGGTACTCCTCCCCCGCTGCGAGGACCTCGCTGTGCACGACGACGAGGCGGCCGGGCTCGACCGCGTGGCCGCCGGTGCCGAGCAGGTTGCCGGCGACGGCAGGACGCATGATGAAGCTCTCCTGCGGCAGCCGCAGATCGCGGCCGGCCGTGCGGACGATGCGCCAGATGAAGAGATAGAGCAGCACGAGGAACGCGATCTTCAACGCGAGCAGGGCCGTCTGGTACGTCGTGCCGGCGACGATCACTCGCGCTCCGTCGTGAAGGTCACCTCGGTCGAGCCGACCGTGAAGACGTCCCCGGGCTCGAGCTTCGCGCGCGGTACGCGGTGCCCGTTGACCTCGATCCCGTTCGTCGAGTCGAGATCGACGATCCAGTACGTCGCGCCTTCCTGCCGCAGCTCCGCGTGACGCCGCGAGACGTTGGCGTCCTCGACCTGGATGTCGCACTCGCGGGAGCGGCCGAGCACGACGCGGCGCTTGTCGACGCGGCGGGTCTGCCCGTCCCACGAGAGGACGGCGGTCTCGCGCTCGACCCCGAGATCCTCGGCCGACGCTGCCTCGGTCGGCTGCTGGACGGGCTTGTAGATCATCGTCGCGCCGGATTCGATCTGCTCGGCAGGCGCATCCGGCACGGCGCGACCGGCCTTCGGCTGCACCATGCGCGTCGCGATCCCGAACTCGCCGACCGCGAGGTCGGCGTCGGTCTCGAGCAGCACCTTCGGCGGCGTGAGGAGGGCGAAGCTCTCGCGGCGCGCATGCTCGGTGAGGTACTCCTCGAGCTCGGCGCGGAGCGAGTCCTCGTAGCCCTCGAACTGCTCCCGGTCGGAGCTGGAGAGATAGACGGTGTACTCGTTCGGGACGTAGACGCGCGAGACCGAGACCGTCTTGTGGTCGTCCATCTCCTTCGAGAGCTTGCGCGCGAGCTCGACGGGCTGGACGTTCGTCCTGAACGCGCGGCCGAAGACGCCTTCGAACAGCGCCTCGATCTTTTGCTCGATTGCCCTGAGGACCATGATGCGGGGTGACATTACCCCGCAGCGCGCGAATTCAACGTGCCGATGCGGGATTCGCGCGAAGCGCGAGTACGGCGGCCGTGATCCAGGCGGCCGCGACGAGCGGCGCGGCGGCCGCGGACGGCACGAGGAGCACCGTCAGCACGAGGATCGCGGCACCGGCGGCGGCCGCTCCCCAGCGGCCGTGGGCGCGGGCGAACGGCAGCGCGACGGCGACGGCGGCGAACGCCGCGGCCTCGACGAGGAGGGCCGGATGGGCGCCGGCGGCGCGTGCCAGCGAGCCGGCGACGTCGAACGGGTCGCGGGCGCCGGCGACCCCGAGCCCGAGCGGGGGCTGCGTGCCGACGAGCGGCAGCGAGACGTGCCGCAGGCCGGAGACGACCGCGGCGACGAGCACCGAGACGGCGGCGAGGGCTGCCCGGCGCGGCGCGGCGCGGACTCCTGCGAGCGCGAGCGGGACGAGCCCGAGGGCGGCGAGCGGCGCGAGCGCAGGCCCGAGCGCGAAGAGCAGCCCGGCGCGCGGCTCGCGCCGGCAGAGGAGCGCCCAGGCTGCCGCGAGCACCGCGTAGACGAGCGCGAGCCCGAGCGAGACGTTGCCGAGGGGCAGGATCGGCACGGCGAGCGCGACGACGAGCCCGACCCGCGGCTTCCAGGCCGTGGCGGCCGCGGCGATCACGGCGAGCCCGGCCGCCCAGCCGTGCGGGAAGAACGGGATCGCCGACGCCGTCCAGCCCGCGAAGCCTGCTGCGAGCACCGCCGCGCCCGCGGTCGCCGCCTGTGCCGGGACGGCGAGCGCCATTCCGCTCGGCCCCCGCTGCTTCTTCCGGCGCGGCGCAGCCGCGCCGCGCAGGTGCGCGGCGAGCTCGGCTGCAGACGGGCGGCGTGCGGGGTTGAGCGAGAGCGCGCGGTCGACGAGCTGGAGCAGCCCCTTCGGCAGGTCCGGCCGAAGCGACGTGAGCGACGGCGCGCCGGCCTCGATCGCCCGTGCCGTGTCGAGCATCGACGTCTGCCAGAACGGGTGCCGGCCGGACAGGGATTCCCAGAGCATCACGCCGACCGCCCACACGTCCGCGGCGCCGGTGGCGTCCTCGCCGGCGAGGCGCTCGGGCGCGATGTAGGCGAGCGTGCCCGGCACGTCGCCGTGCGCGGTCAGCGTCTCCGCCTGCGCCATCCGCGCGAGACCGAAGTCGAGCAGGCGCGCGGAGACGCGATCGCCGTCGGCGAGCAGGACGTTCGACGGCTTCACGTCGCGGTGGAGGATCCCGGCCGCGTGGGCGTGGGCGAGGCCGTCGCAGATCTGCGCGCAGGCCTCGATCGCGGAGCGGTCGTCGAGCTCGCCCGCGCGCATCGCCTCGCGGAAGGTGCGGCCGGGGACGAACTCGTAGGCGATGTAGACGTGGCGCGAGTCGCGTGCGAACGCGTACGCGCGCAGGCAGCTCGGATGCCGGAGCTGCGCTGCGGCCTGCGCCTCGCGCTCGGCGCGCGCGGCGGCCTTCCCCTCGCGCGGGACGATCTTCAGGGCGACTTCGAGCCCGGTCTGCTCGTCGCGCACGAGCCAGACCGACCCCGAGCCGCCGCTGCCGAGCGGGCGCAGCGGCCGGTACCGGCCGAGCATGAGCCCGCTCCCTTCGAGTGCGAGAGCGGCGTTCGACATGGGTCCGGACAGGTTGGCGGCGGAGGGGTCGTTTCCTCTCTCGACGGCCACCCGAGTAAGGTTCCGACTCAGGAACCGGCGTGAGCACGCGCGACGACGACATCGAGTTCGACTTCTTCGACGAGCCGGAGACGGTCGAGGCGACCCAGCGGGGCCGCCGGCTGCCGCGACGCGACCGGTCGGGCGGCGGGTCGGGCGACGGCCCGCGCCGTCCGCCGATGCGCGCGCCGACCGGTCTCGTGCCGCTCGCGCGGCTCGTCGGGCTGATCGCGATCGCGATCGCCGTCGTCGTCGCCCTCGTCTTCTGGGTCGGTGCGTGCCAGGGCAAGAGCAAGCACGACGAGTACGCGTCGTATGCGAGCAAGGTGCGCGAGCTCGCGCAGAGCTCGGGCTCGCTCGGCGTCGAGTTCGCGAACGAGCTGATCGCGCCGGGGCTGAAGCAGGCCGATCTCGAGACGAAGCTCCAGACGTACGCGCAGCAGGAGCAGCAGGCATACGACCAGGCCCAGCAGATCCGGCCGCCGGGGCCGCTGATCCGCATCCACCAGCATCTCGTCGACGCGCTCGAGCTGCGCGCGAAGGGCCTCGCCGGCCTCGGCGACGCGCTCTCGCAGACCGCGACCGTGAAGGACGCCGCGACCGCGTCGCAGAAGCTGACCGACCAGGCGGCGCTCCTCACCGCGAGCGACGTGGTCTGGGACCAGCTCTACCGGCTACCGGCGACCGAGGCGATGAAGGCCGCCGGCGTCACCGGCGTCGTCGTGCCGGAGTCTCATTTCGTCGCGAACACCGATCTCGTGAGCGCGCGGTCGTTCGGGCTGCTCTACGACCGCCTTCACCCGGCGTCGACGGGCGGGTCGCCGAGCGGCAAGCACGGCGACGGGCTCGTCTCGGTGCGCGTGCTGCCGCAGGCAACGGATCTCTCGACGTCGACCGCGACGACGGTGAAGGTGTCGGCCGACCTCTCGTTCGTCGCGACGGTCGTGAACTCCGGCGACTTCCAGGAGGTCAACGTCCCGGTGACGCTGACGATCGATGCCGGCGGGACGCCGATCGTGCGCCATCAGACGATCACGATCATCCAGCCGGCACAGCAGCAGGCGGTCAGCTTCTCGAACTTCAACCTCCCGCCCTCGGCGTTCGGCGCGCGGGCGACGGTCAAGGTCGACGTCGCGCCGGTGGCAGGCGAGACGAACACGGCGAACAACTCCGCGAGCTACACCGTCTTCTTCACCCTCTCGGGCCCGTAACCGAGTACGGTTCGCGTCGATGCACGTCAGCGCCTCCGTCGCCGGCTGGATCGCGATCGGGGCCGCCGCCGCGGCCGCCGTCTCGCTGCTCCTCGCGCTCGGTTTCTACCTCGCGCTGCGCCGGGTGCGGCAGGCGCAGCTCGTGCTGCTCGGCGGCGGCCGCGAGGACCTCGTCGATTTCGCCGTCTCGCTGCAGAGCCGGATCGACGAGCTGCACGGCTCGGTCGACGGCGTCACCGCAGGCCTCGGGCGGCTCGACCGGCGGATCGACGACACCGTCTCGAAGACGGCGATCGTCCGCTACGACGCGTACGAGAACAGCGGCGGGCACCAGTCCGCCTCGGTCGCGCTCCTCGACGCCGCACGCACGGGCGTCGTCCTGAGCGCGATCCAGGGCCGCGACTACGCGCGGATCTACGTGAAGGAGCTCGACCGCGGCCGGGCCTCCGTCGCCCTCTCGCCCGAGGAGCTCGAGGCGGTCGAGCGGGCCATGGCTTCCTGATCCGGGCGTTTTTCGGACGGTACGGCGGGCTCCGCTGGTATTTTGCCTGCAGGTGCAACAGGTTCTCGTCCTGAACGCCAGCTACGAGCCGCTCAACGTGTGCACGGTCAGGCGCGCCCACGTGCTCCTCTACAAGGGCAAGGCCGAGGTGATCGAGCAGCTCGACCAGCCGCTCCGCTCCGCGACCGGCAGCTTCATCTGGCCGCACGTGATCCGGCTCGTCCACTACGTCCGCGTGCCGCGTGCGATCCAGCGCAAGATCTCCCGCCGCGCGCTCTTCGCCCGTGACGGCTGGCGCTGCGTCTACTGCGGCACCGCGAGCGGCCGGCTCACGCTCGACCACGTCGTCCCCCGCTCGAAGGGCGGCGAGTCGATCTGGGAGAACGTCGTCACCGCCTGCGCGCCGTGCAACCTCCGCAAGGGCGACCGCACGCTCGAGCAGGTGGGCATGAACCTGCCGCACCCGCCGCGGCCGCCGCAGCCCGTGCTGTTCATCAAGCTCGCCGCACCGCGGATCCCGCAACGCTGGACGCCGTACCTCGGCGACATCGGCACGGCCACCGCAGCCGCATAGCGCGCGTGTGACGATCCGGCGCCCCGGCGCCGTATCACGGGTATGACACGCATCCGCTGGATCCTCCCGCTCGCGCTGCTCCTGCTCGCCGCCTCGGCGATCGCCGGGGTCGCGCAGCCGCACTTCGGCCGCTCGGCGACGACGACGCCGGCCGCCACGACGATCACCGTGACCGGGAACGGCACGGTCACGAGCGTCCCCGACCGCGCCGACCTGAGCTTCAGCGTCGACACGCGCGCGAAGACGGCCGCCGCCGCGCTCGCCCAGAACGCCGCCGACGCGACGAAGGTGATCCAGGCGCTGAAGGACGCCGGGGTCGCCGGCGCCGACATCCAGACGGACCAGGTGTCGCTCTCGCCGCAGACCTCGCCGGACGGGACGACGATCATCGGCTACGCCGCCTCGAACGGCGTGTCCGTGCACGCGAAGATCGCCCAGGCGGGCACGCTGATCGACACCGCCGTGGCGGCAGGCGCGACGAGCGTCGGCGGCCCCAGCCTGTCGCTCTCCGACCAGGCGGGCCTCTACCGCGACGCGTTGAAGGACGCGGTCGCGGACGCGAAGCTCAAGGCGCAGGCGCTCGCCGACGGCGCCGGGCTCACGCTCGGCGGCATCCAGTCGATCTCCGAGGGCAACAGCAGCCCGGTCCCGCTGCCGATGGCCGGGAAGATGGACG
>DASYGK010000087.1:0-31372 GCA_035999905.1 Gaiellaceae bacterium
TCGCCGCGTAGCCGGACGAATACGATTGCCGGGGATGAAGCTCGGCGTCTTCACGGTTCTCTTCGCGGACCTCGCGTTCGAGCAGATGCTCGACCGGGTCGCCGCCCTCGGGATCGAGGCCGTCGAGCTCGGTACCGGGAACTATCCCGGCGACGCGCACTGCGACGCGGACGCGCTGCTCGCGGACGCCGCGAAGCGGAAGGCGCTGCTCGGCGCGCTCGACGAGCGCGGGCTCGTCATCAGCGCGCTGAGCTGCCACGGCAACCCGCTCCATCCCGACGAGTCCGTCGCGGCAGCCGCGCACGAGACGTGGCGGAAGACGGCGCGCCTCGCCGTCGAGCTCGGCGTCGACGTCGTCAATCTCTTCTCCGGCTGCCCCGGTGACGGCCCGGACGCGCGCGCGCCGAACTGGGTCACGTGCTCCTGGCCGCCCGACTACCTCGAGGTGCTCGAATGGCAGTGGAACGAGCGCGCCATCCCGTACTGGACGGCGGAGGCGGCGTTCGCGCGGGAGACCGGCCTCCACAAGGTGGCGTTCGAGCCGCACCCCGGCTTCCTCGTCTACAACCCCGAGACCGTCCTGCGACTGCGCGACGCGGCCGGGCCGGAGCTCGGCGCGAACCTCGACCCGAGCCACTTCCTCTGGCAGGGGATCGACCCGGTGCAGGCGGTGCGCGTGCTCGGCCGCGCCGGTGCGCTCTTCCACGTGCACGCGAAGGACGTCTATCTCGACCGCGCGAACATCGCCGTGAACGGCGTGCTCGACACGAAGCACTACGACCGCTACGACGAGCGCTCGTGGACGTTCCGAAGCGTCGGCTACGGACAGGACGAGAAGTTCTGGCGCGACTTCGTGAGTGCGCTGCGCGTCGCCGGCTACGACGGCGTCCTCAGCATCGAGCACGAGGACGGCCTCGCCTCCACCTCCGAGGGACTCGGCAAGGCCGTCGAGCTGCTGCAGCGCGTGCTGCTGAAGGAGCCCGCGGGTGCGATGTGGTGGGCGTGACGGGGTAAGGTTGCGGCGATGCGCCGCGTCGTCCCGATCACAGCCCTTCTCTACGCGATCGTCGCCGCGGCGCCGGCCGCGAGCTCTGTCCAGCCGAGCGGCTTCGCGTTCGGACGCATCGGCGGCAACATCCGGCCGTACACCGTGACGATCGCCAACTCCGGTGAGGTGCGCACGTCGGGTGCCGTCACGGTCGGCCGCAAGAGAGTGACGTCGGCCCAGCTCGTCGCGCTCAATCGCGTCGCGACCGAGACGACGTTCGTGATGCTGCCGCGCTCGACGAACTGCGCCGGCACGCTGCCGGACATCGCCGCGACGTACGTCCGCGTGGGGGCTCGGACCGTGCGTGTGCACGGGAACTGCGTGCCGCGATACACGCGGATGTGGAAAGCGCTCGTCGCGGCAGTGCGCGTCTCCCAGTAGCGCTTACGCGTTCCGCCGCCAGAGCAGGAACGCCAGCGGCAGCACGCCGGCGAGCACGAACCACGGCGCGAGCGCAACGCGTGCGTACGCCGACACGTGCGTGCGCGTCCCGCCGTATCCGACCGCGGCGCGCGCGGCCTTCGCAATCGGTGCGAGCCGGTTCTCCGCGTACGAGTGCCCGCCGCCGGTGATGTGCGCGAGGGAGTCGAGTGCCGCGGTGCTCGACGGATCCGATGAATAGCGCGGGTCGACGCGTCCCTTCGGCCCGTAGATGTGCTCGCCGTCGTGCCAGACGTGCACGAAGACGGGGGAGACGCGTCGCTGCAGCGTCTCGCTCAGGTAGGGCGACACCTTCGCGGACTCGCCGTCGGTGAACACGACGAGGAGGCGCCGTTGCACACCCTGCGCGAAGAAGTTCGACTCCACCAGCGGCACGAGCGCCTGGAACGTCGTCGCGCGGTCCTTGTACAGCTGGCTCGGCGGCGGCGAGTCGATCGCCACCGATTGCTCGAGCGCACGCGAGAACAGCGCAGGGTCGGTCGTCGGCATGAGATTCGGGAGCGTGCGGTCGGTCATCGTGGCGATCCCCACCGGCACGTCGGGCAGGGTGGCACGGAGTTGCAGCGCAAGTCGCTTGGCCCGCACGAGCCGGTCGGCGAGCCCTCGCCCCGGGGACGCCTGCATCGAGAGAGAGGTGTCGAAGATGAAGAACGCCTGCGCGTCTGCGCGCTCGCTCACGAGACGCTGCTGAACGACGATCGGCTGCGCCGCCGCCACCGCGACGAGCGACGTCAGCGCCGTGAGTGCGACGACGACGGGAATCACGGCCAGCCGTTTGGGCGGCGGCAGCGCGAGCAGCCTGCGGATGTGGCCGGAGCGGCGTTCCGTGGCGAGCAGCGCCGCGAGCGGCAGGCCGACCGCCAGTGCGAACAGCGCGTCGACCGGCGTGAGGAACGAGACGTCGCCCATCAGTAACCGCCGCCGAGCGGCGTGACACCGCGCCCGACCCCGAAGCCGTACCCCGCTCGCGCGTCCCGCCCGAACTTCCCCTTCCCCGGACGCGTGATCCGGAGCACGAGCTCGAGGTTCAGCTTCGCGTCGAGATTCGCCGGATCGATGCGGATCGCCTGCGTGAAGTAGCCGGTCGCGCGGTTGAGGATGGACTCGATCGCACCCTTGTCGGTCGACGCGGCCGGCGTCGTCACGACGAGCACGCCGAGGAGGTTGGCTGCAAACGAGCGCTCATGCGCGTTCGCTCCGTGCGCAGTCAGGTCGAGAAGATGCTGCTGCGCCTCGGCGCGGATCGTCGGGAGATCCTGGCGCTCTTCGGGGTTGAGCCCGATGCGGCTGTACCAGAAGAGCTGCAGCGCGCGGCGGTACGCCATCGTGTCCGTAGTGCCGAGGAGCGCGCCGGCCGGGTCGCCCGGAAGCGAGGTCACGGGCTTCCAGAGCCCGCGATGCTGTGGCAGCGCGCGGAAGCGGAGATCGTCGCGCTTCACGGTATTGCCCCATGCGCTCGCGTCGAGCGCGAGAAGCACGAGCACCAGTGCCGCAACGATGCACGCGAGTGCGAGGAGGCCGGCGCGGTGACGGCGTACGTGCCTCACGCGGGCGCTCCCATCGCGAGGCGGCCGTTCCAGCGCTCGTTGCCCGCGAGCAGAAGGACGAGCACCACGCCGAGTGCGAGCAGGCCCCACGGCTCGGCGGCGGCGATCGACTGCTCGTGCCGCTTCGCGGTGTGCGTGAACACGCTCGGGTCGACGATCGTGTTCGGCCCGAACAGCGCGGTGAAGTACCGGATCTGCGTCGGGCTGGCGAAGAGGGGGACGACGCGGACCGTCGTGTGTGTGCGCCGCAGGCGGAGGACTGCGGCGTCGAGCGCGGACGTGTCCGCCGACGAGTCGTTGAGGTCGCTGACGATGAGGATCGACCCGTGCTTCACGCGCGCGGTCGTCAGTGCGTGCTGCGCCTCGTCCAGCCCCGCTGCGATCCGTGTGCCGCCGCTGAACGTGTCCCAGGGCGACTGGGCGAAGATCGGCTGCGACCCCTCGTAGCGCACGGGCGTGAAGAAGGGGATGAACTGCAGCAGCGCGCCGGGCGACGAGTTCGGCGGCAGCAGCTCGTACGCCGTGTCGGAGAACATGATCAACCCGATCGACTGGTTCGCGTCGACGATGCCGCGCAGCGTCGAGGCAACACGTGCGTAGCTCGGCCCCGAGATGCTCGCCGACATGTCGAGCGCGACGACGCCCGCGTCGGTCCCTTCCGGGAAGACGGCGGCGCGGCCGCTGCCGGCGGAACGCGAGACGTGGAGAAGGAGTGCGAGCGTGCCCACGAGCGCGAGCGCGAGCCCGATGCGGACGAGCGAGGTACGAAGTGCGGCGCCGCGGAGCGACGGGAGCTCTGCGAGCTGCACGACGCCGTGACGGTGGAGCGAGCCGAGCGGCGGGACTCTCATTCCGGCGCGTCCTCGGCGCCGCCGGGGCGGCCCGTCACACGTGCGCGCTCGGAGAACGTCTCGACCTCGTCGTCCTCCGGCGTGCGCGACGACCATGCGAGCTCGCGCGCCGTACGCGAGAGCTCGTCGACCTCCGGGAGCGGCGTCTCGACCGGCAGCTCGCCGGCGACGCGCTCGAGTGCCTTGCGCTGCAGCGTCTCGTCCCCGCGTGCGTGCGCCCAGGCGAGGAGGGCGAGGGCGCGTTCGAGCGGCGTCCCCGTCGGCCCGCCGTCGGCCGACACCCGTGCCGGGCGCAGGACGCGGTACCAGCGCCAGCCGAGCGCAGTGGCGAGGAGCAGGAGCAATGCGGCGCCGCCGAGTGCGAGCCGGTAGAGCAGCGTGGGCGAGAGGCGATAGGTCGGCGCCGCGACGGGAGCGAGCTGGAAGCGCCAGTTCAGGTGATGCGTCTGCTCGAGGAACGCGGCGACGCCCGGGCTCACCTGCGACATCGCCTCGACGCGCGGCCAGGTCGCGTCGATGCCGTACGCGGTCCGGCCGGCCGCCGACAGGTAGGTGATGTGGGCCGGCGGGAAGCGGAAGACGTGAAAGTGATCGCTCGGCGGCACGATCGGCACGCACGGCGTGGTGAGGCAACGCAGCAGCCACGTCCACGTCACCTGCGCGAAGCGCCCGATCTGGATCGTGACGACGGTCGGCCGGCGCAGCTGCTTGTACGGCGCGAAGTCCGTCGCGACGCGGAGGCGCGTCGGGTCGACGAGCTTCGTGTCGGCGACGATGGCGAGCCGCGCCGTGACGACGTCGCCGAAGAGATGGACGGTCGGCGTGATCGTCGTGTACGCCTTGAGCGGGATGCCCTCGCCGAGCGAGGAGCCGTTCGGAGAGATCGGCAGCGTCGCCGCGGCGGGCGCGGCGAGCGCGAGCGCGGCGGCGAACGCTGCGAGGAGCGTGCGCGTCACGCGAGAGCTCCGCGCCACATCTGCCGCAGGTCGGCCCAGCGGAGGAAGGCGTCGAGCACGCCGGCCGGCTCGTGCGCGGTGACGCCGACGGGCTCGATCCCGAGGGAGCGGAACGCGCTCGTCAGGCGGTCCCAGCGCGCCTCGTTCGCCTCGCGGCGGGCTTGCGACTCGCGACGTGAGAGCCGAACGGGAATCACCCGGGCGCTGCCGGGCTCCGTGTACGGGATCGTGACACCGCCGACGTCGGGGAACGTCCGCTCCCAGACGGGGTCCTGGATCACGACGGGGACGATCTCCCAGCGGTGCTCGAGCGCGCGCTGCCAGACCTCGACATCGGGCGCGACGAGGAAGTCGGACAGGACGAACACGAATGCCTGCGTCGGCAGGTCCCGGCGGTGCTCGCCGAGGAACTGGAGCCCACGCGAGACCGTGTCCGGCGCTGCGCCGAAGCTGCGCTCGAAGGCTCCGGGCGCGGCGCGGTGCTCGGTGCGCGGCGGCCGCCAGTACGGCTCGCCCTCGGCGTAGTCGAGGTACCCCGTGAGGCTGCGTGCGGCCAGGGCGCTCGCGCCGATCAGCTCGAGTGCGGTGAGCAGGGCCTGCGGCTTGTCGAGGGGGCGCAGCGGGGACGCGCGGATCGACATCGACGGCGTGCGGTCCGCGAGCACGACGACGCGCGGCGCCTCGTCGGCGAAGCGCTCGCGGACGATGAACTCGTCCGAGCTCGTTGCCGCCGACGCCTTTGCGGAGGCGGCCCAGTCCATCCAGCCGACGTCGTCGCCGGGCCGGTACTCGCGGGAGCTCGCGACGTCGGAGCCGATACCGCGGCGGACGCTGCGAACGCCGCCGAACGCGAGCCCGATCACTCGCCTCCGCGGGACGAGCGGGAAGACCGCGGACACGTGCTAGCTGCTCGCCGCCGCCGGGACGTCGAGATCGATGTCGAAGCCCGGCTTCGGCGCGACCTCGAGGCAGAGCTCGCGGACGTGGTCCGCCGCGGCAGCCCAGCCGCGATCGCGGATCTCGGCGAGGAAGCTCGGCCGGAAGAGGATCCGGTGGAGGAGCACCGGCACGAAGAGCTGTTCGACGTCCTCCGGGGTGACGTAGCGGCGGCCGTGGATGACGGCCCAGGCGCGTGCGGCGCGGTTCAGCGCGAGCGTGCCGCGGACCGAGCTGCCGATCGCGACGATCTCGAGCTCGCGCGTCGCGCGGACGAGGTCGACGATCCAGCGCGCGACGGCCTCGTGGACGAACGCGTCGGCGACGGCGCGACGCAGGAGCAGGATCTCGTCGATCTCGACGACGGGCTGGAGGCGCCCGAGCGGGTGCCCGCCGAGCTGCTCGTCCACGATCCGCGCCTCGTCGTCGGCGTCCGGGTAGCCGAGGGTCGTCCGGACGAAGAAGCGGTCGAGCTGCGCCTCCGGCAGCGGGAACGTGCCTTCGTACTCGATCGGGTTCTGGGTCGCCATGACGAGGAACGGGTCGTCGAGCCGGCGGGTCTCGCCGTCGACGGTGACCTGCTGCTCCGCCATCGCCTCGAGGAGCGCGGACTGGGTCTTCGGCATCGCGCGGTTGATCTCGTCGACGAGCACGACGTGCGCGAAGACCGGGCCGGGCCGGAACTCGAAGTCGCGCTCGCGCTGGTTGAAGATCGACAGGCCCGTGACGTCGGTCGGCTGGAGGTCCGGCGTGCACTGGATGCGGGACGCCTCGGCCCCGCGGATCGACTGCGCGATCGCGCGCGCGAGCACCGTCTTCGCGGTACCGGGAACATCCTCGAGAAGCGCGTGCCCGCCGCACATCAGGGCCGCGACGACGAGCTTGATCTGCTCGCGCTTGCCGTGGACGACCGTCTCGATGTTGTCGAGGAACCGGTCGGCGATCTCTGTGGCGGTACCCAGCTCGTCAGCACCCACGAGCGACCTCCGGTTCGGGGGACGGGTCCAGCGGTGAGCGTACGTGTTGGGACCTGAGACGACGAAACGGCCGTTTGGTCAGTTGGCGCTACGAGAGCTTGAAGGCGGCGTGCTTGATCTGCGTGTACTCCTCCATCGAGTACGCCGACATGTCCTTCCCGTAGCCGGAGCCCTTGTAGCCCCCGTGGGGCATCTCCGAGGTGATCGGCAGGAGGTGGTCGTTCACCCACACGGTGCCGAACTGGAGCTTCCGCACCGCCCGCATCGCCCGGCCGACGTCCTGCGTCCACACGGACGACGCGAGGCCGTACGGGACGTCGTTCGCCCACCGGATCGCCTCGTCGTCGTCGGCGAACCGCTGCACCGTGACGACCGGGCCGAAGACCTCCTTCTGCACGATCTCGTCGGTCTGCTTCACGTCCACGACGACCGTCGGCTGGACGAAATAGCCGCGCTTGCCGTTCGTGCCGCCGCCCGTCAGGACGGTCGCGCCCTTGGCGCGCTCGAGGAAGCCGAGGATGCGCTCCTGCTGCGACTGCGAGATCACGGAGCCCATCTCGATCTCGTCGCTCTCCATCGGGTCGCCGACCTTCAGCGACTCGACCTGCGGCACGAGCTCCTCGAGGAGCCGGTCGTAGATCTTCGGGCCGGCGATCACGCGCGAGCCGGCCGTGCAGTCCTGGCCGGAGTTCCAGAACGCCGCGAGCCGGATGCCCTCTGCGACGGCCTTGGGGTCGGCGTCGTCGAAGATCACCATCGGCGCCTTGCCGCCGAGCTCGAGGTGCACGCGCTTCAGCGTGTCCGCCGCGTTCCGCGCGATCGCCTTCCCGGTCGACACGTCGCCGGTCAGAGACACGAGCCGGACGTCGGGATGCGCGACGAGCCGCTCGCCGACCGGGACGCCGTCGCCGGTGACGACGTTGAGCACGCCGGCCGGGATGACCTCCTGCGCGAGCTGCACGAACCGCAGCAGCGAGAGCGGCGTCTGCTCCGACGGCTTCAGGATCTGGACGTTTCCCGCGGCGAGCGCGGGGCCCATCTTCCAGATCGCCATCATCAGCGGGTAGTTCCACGGGCAGATGCCGGCGACGATCCCGAGCGGCTCGCGCCGGACGATCGACGTGTAGCCGGCGATGTACTCGCCCGCCGACTTCCCCTCGAGGTTGCGTGCGGCGCCGGCGAAGAAGCGGAGGTTGTCCGCCGAGAACGGCATCTCGTCGCGTGACGCCATCAGCGGCTTGCCGACGTTGAGCGACTCGAGCTGCGCGAGCTCCTCCGCGTTCTCCTCGAGCACGTCCGCGAGCTTGTGCAGCAGCTCCGACCGGTCCTTCGGCGTCGCGTCGAGCCAGTCCGGCAGCGCTTTTGCGGCGGCCGCGACGGCGCGGTCGACGTCCTCCGCGCCGCAGCGCGGCACGACCGCGACCGTCTCGCCGGTCGCAGGGTTGATCACGTCCATCGTCTCGCCCGATGCGGCCTCGACCCACTCGCCGCCGACGAAGTTCTCGTAGGCCGTCTTCGTTGCGCTCATCTCGTCCTCCTCGTCAGACCGCGGTCACCTGGGCCGATTCGACTGCTTCTGTCACGTTTGCGGCGGTGCGTCGCAGGACGCCGGTGTCGCGCATCAGCCGTTGGGCGAGCGCGACCGGGATCACCGTCAAGAGGATCATCGCCGATGCGATGGCGTTCACGACGGGCAGCTGCTGCCCGAGGCGGATGTAGCCGAGGATCAGCAGCGGAAGCGTGTTCTGCGCGCCCGCGGTGAAGAACGTCACCACGACCTCGTCGAACGAGAGCGCGAACGCGAGCAGCCCGCCGGCGATCAGCGCCGTCGAGAGCACCGGCCAGATGACGAACCGGAACGTCTGCCAGCCGTCGGCGCCGAGGTCGTGCGACGCCTCGATCAGCGACGTCGACGACCGCCGCAGCCGGGCGAGCACGTTGTTGTAGACGATCACGACGCAGAAGGTCGCGTGCCCAATCACGATCGTCCACATCGACACGCTGATGTGCCCGGCGATGAAGAACGAGTTGAGCGCCATGCCGGTCACGATCCCGGGCAGCGCGATCGGGAGCACGAGCAGGAACGACACCGCCTCGCGCCCGAAGAACGAGAACCGGGCGACCGCGAAGGCCGCCATCGAGCCGAGTGCGAGAGCGGCGCCGGTCGCGACGAGCGCCACGCGCACCGAGAGCCAGAGCGCGCTGCGCACGTCGGGCGAGCTCCACGCGACCCGGAACCACTTCGTCGTGAATCCGGGGATCGGCCAGCTCTGCACGTTCGACTTGTTGAACGCGTAGACCATGATCAGCGCGAGCGGGAACCAGAGGAAGAGGATGACGAGCCCCGTCCAGGCCGCGAGCGCGAGGCGCGTGCCGCGACGCTCCATCTACATCGCCTCGAAGGCGCCCAGTTTGCGCGCGATCAGGAGGTAGACGCCCATCACGGCCAGCGGGATCGCCGCAAAGGCCGCGGCGAACGGCACGTTGTTCGAGATCCCGACGGAGTCGTAGACGACGTTCCCGATGAACTGCGAGCTCGAGCCGCCGGCGAGCAGCGGCGTGACGTAGTCGCCGAGCGTGAGCGAGAACGTGAAGATCGAGCCGGCGACGACGCCCGGGAGCGCGAGGGGCAGCACCACGCGCCGGAAGGTGGCGAACCCGCGGGCGCCGAGGTCGCGCGACGCCTCGACGTACGACTCCGGGATCCGCTCGAGCGCGCCGTAGACCGGCAGCACCATGAACGGCAGCCACACGTAGGTGAAGATCAGCCAGACGGCCCAGTTCGAGTAGCCGATGTTCGCGGCCGGCAGCCCGATCTTCCCGAGCGACCAGTTGAGCACGCCGTCGTGGCTGAGGATGAGCCGCCAGATGTAGACGCGGATCAGGTAGCTCGACCAGAGCGGCAGCAGCACCGCGACGAAGAGGAACGTGCGCGAGCGTCCGCCGGCGATCCGCGCCATGAAGTACGCGAGCGGGAACGCGAGCAGCGCGTCGGCGATCGTCGCCGCGGCTGCGATCCCGATCGTGCGTAGCGCGATCGTGCGGTATGCACCCGACTCGAAGATCGTGCGGTAGTTGTCGAGATTCCAGATGTGCTGGATCTCGGTCGTGAAGGGGTTCACCGACCAGAACGACGAGATGAAGAGCGCGACGAGCGCTGCCAGATAGACGAGCGCGAACGCGAGGAGCGGCGGCGCGAGCAGGAGCAGCGCCTTCGCCCAGCGGTGCCGCCAGAAGAAGCCGGACAGGCGAAGCCGGGCCGCCCTCGTGGGACGGCCCGGCCCGATCGGATCAGCGGTGCCAACGGCCAGGGATCAGCCCTTCATCTGCGTCCACGCCTGCTGCCACTTCGTGTAGTCCATGCAGTCGTTCTTGCCGTTGCCGCAGGCGGCGACCGGCGTCTTCCAGAACTTGATCGAGTCGAAATACGCTGCCGAGGCGCCGCAGTGGTACTGCGCGGCGGAGCCGGGCGACAGCTTGTCCATCACAGCGCACGCCTTCGTGTTGACCGGCGTCTCGCCGAAGTAGATCGCCTGCTGCGCCTGGACCTTCGGCGTCGAGACCCACTTCATCCACATGTACGCGCAGTTCGGGTGCTTCGCGTGCGCCGAGAGCATCCACGTGTCGGCCCAGCCCGTTGCGCCCTCCGACGGGATCAGGTCCTTCACGGGGACCTTCGCCGCGGCGAGCGTGTTCGTCTGGTACGGCCACGAGGCGCCGATCACCGCGTCGCCGCTCTTGAACAGGTCGATCTCGTCGGACGCGAGCGCCCAGTACTTCTTGATCAGCGGCTTCTGCTGCTTCAGCAGGCCGACCGCCGCGTTGAACTGCGTCGAGTTCAGCTCGTACGGGTCGGTGATCCCGAGCGACGGCTTCGACTTCGAGAGGTAGAGCGCCGCATCCGCGATCTGGATCGGGTTGTCCGGCACCGTGACCTTGCCCTTGAACTTCGGGCTGTAGATCGACGCCCAGCTCGTCGGCGCCGGCTTCACCTTCGCCGAGTTGTAGAGCAGCGTGTTCGGGCCCCACTGGAGCGAGAGCCCGTAGTGCATGCCCTTGATCGTGTTGTGCGGCGGCGACTTCAGCTGCGGCACGAAGTTCTTGTAGTCGGGAATGAGGTTGACGTTGACCGGCTGCACGTCCTTGCCGTAGATCAGGCGGAGGCTCGCGTCGCCGGAAGCGGAGACCATGTCGTACTGCGAGCCGCCGCCCTGGCGCATGAGCGTCACCATCTCGTCCGAGGAGCCCGCGTACTTCGCGTGCACCTGGCAGCCCGTCGCCTTCTGGAACGGCTTGACCCACTGCGGCTGCGTGTAGCCCTCCCACGCGACGAGGTTCAGCTGCCCCTCGCCCTTCCCGATCGACGTCGGGAGCCCGTTGCCGGAGCTCACTCCCGCCGCCGGGATGCAGAGGGCCACCGCGAACGCGGCGGCCAGCACGTGTGCCCTACTGATCCGTGTCACTGCCCGTGTCCTCCTTGTCGATCTCATAGGTGTGCTCCGGCCGCCATTCGAGCCGGACACGCTTGCCTTTCGCTTCGAGTACCTGTTGCGACGACGTCTCGAGGTTCTGGCGCACGACGACGAGCTCGCCCCCCGCGTGCAGGTCGACGATGTAGCGCGTCACCATCCCGACGTAGACGACGTCGCGGATCACACCCGTCTCGCCCTCGCCGCCGATGCCCTCGGTCATGTGGATCTTCTCGGGGCGGATCGTGAACCGGCGGCCGCCGCGCTCGAGCACGTTCGAGACGCCGACGAAGCCCGCGACGAACTCCGACTGCGGATGCTCGTAGACGTCCGCGGGCGTGCCGACCTGCTCGATGCGCCCCTCGTTGAAGACCGCCATGCGGTCGCTCATCGTCAGCGCCTCTTCCTGGTCGTGCGTGACGTAGACGAACGTGATGCCGAGATCCTGCTGCAGCGCCTTGAGGAACACCTGCATCTCCTGGCGGAGCTTCAGGTCGAGGGCGCCGAGCGGCTCGTCGAGGAGCAGCAGCGACGGGCGGTTCACGATCGCGCGTGCGAGCGCGACGCGCTGACGCTGGCCGCCGGAGAGCTGCACGGGACGTCGTGCGCCGACCTGGGGGAGACGGACGCGCTCGAGCACCTCGTTCGCCCGCTGCCGCCGCTGCCGCTTGCCGACGCCCTTCACCCGCAGGCCGTACTCGACGTTCTCGAGCACCGTCATGTGTGGGAACAGCGCGTAGTCCTGGAAGACGGTGTTGACGTCGCGCTCCGACGGGGCGACGCGCGTGACGTCGACGCCGGCGAGCTCGACGTGGCCGCGGTCGGGGAGCTCGAAGCCTGCGATCACGCGGAGCGTCGTCGTCTTTCCCGAGCCCGACGGCCCGAGCAGCGTGAAGAACTCTCCCTCCGCGATGTCGAGATCGAGGTCCTCGATCGCGACGACGTCGCCGTACGTGCGGCGCACGCCGGTGAGGCGCACCGCCGGTGCGGCGGTCGCGGTCTCGCCGTCGGCTCTAGCCGGGGACTGCGTCGCCAAGAGACTCCTCGAGGATCGCGAGCCCGCGCTCGAGCTCCTCGTCGGTCGCCGACAGCGGCGGGAGCAGCCGGAGGACGTTGCCGTAGAGGCCGCACGAGAGCAGGATCAGCCCGCGCTCGCGCGCCGCCGCCGTCACGGCCTTCGCCGCGTCGCCGTTCTGCTCCGCGAGTTCGAGCGCGAGCATCGAGCCGAGCCCGCGTACCTCGCCGACGACCGTGCTCCGCGACGCGATCTCGTCGAGCCGCGTGCGCAGGAGCCGCGCGATCTGGTCGGCGCGCTCGCGGAAGCCGGGTGCGGACAGCTCGTCGAGCACGGCGAGCGCTGCGGCGCAGCAGACGGGATTCCCGCCGAACGTGCCGCCGAGGCCGCCCGCGTGCACGGCGTCCATCACGTCGGCGCTGCCCGTGACGGCCGCGAGCGGAAGCCCGCCGCCGAGCGTCTTGCCGGAGACGAGCAGGTCCGGCTCGACGTCGTAGTGCTCGATCGCCCACATCGTCCCCGTGCGCCCGCAGCCGGACTGCACCTCGTCGTCGACGTAGAGGATGCCGTGGCGCTCGCAGATCTCCTTCAGTGCGCGCACGAACTCCACCGGCATCGGGATGAATCCGCCCTCGCCCTGCACCGGCTCGAGCACGACGCACGCGACCTCGGCCGGGTCGACGTCCTGCTTGAAGAGCAGCTCGAGCCCGTGCAACGCGTCCTCGGTCGTGACGCCGCGGTACGGGTACGGTGCCGGCGCGCGGTGCACGTCGGTCGCGAGCGGGCCGAAGCCCTGCTTGTAGACGAGCTTCGACGTCATCGCCATCGTGAGGTTCGTGCGGCCGTGGAACGCGCGGTCGAAGACCACGACGCCGTCGCGCCCTGTCGCCGCGCGCGCGATCTTCACCGCGTTCTCGATCGCCTCCGCACCGGAGTTCAGCAGGAGGCTCTTCGTCGCGGCCTCGCCGGGCCAGAGCTCGTCGAGCCGGCGCGCGAGCTCGATGTACGGCTCGTAGATGCCGACCATGAAGCACTGGTGAAGGTAGTGGTCGACCTGCTCGTGGATCGCGCGCACGACGCCGGCCGGGCCGTGACCGAGGTTCTGGCAGGCGATGCCGCCGGCGAAGTCGAGGTACTCGCGGCCGTCGGCGTCCCAGATCCGCGCGCCCCAGGCGCGCGTGACCACGAGGGTCGGCGTCGAGACCCCGCGCGGGACGTAGCGCTCGCGTGCCTGGAGGAGGCTCGACGTCGAGGTCTTCTGCTCGTCGAGACGCATCGGCGGGAGTATCGCACTAACGCATTGCGAGGCAAATGGGGTTGTTTTGCTGCGCATTGCGCAGCGCGTTTAGGCTCGCGGCATGCGCCCGCTCTCCCCGCAGTTCACGCCCTACGGTTGGGCGCTCTCGACCGCGGAGATCGCCGCGCTCGCCGGGATCCGGCCGGAGGAGGTGATCCGCTTCGACGGCAACACGCCGCCCGACGCGCCTCCCACGGCGAGCCCCGCGACGATCGCCGACGCCCTCGAGCGGATCAACGCGTACCGGCACGGCGGCTTCCCCGAGCTGCTCGAGGCGATCGCCGCGTACAACGGCGTCGCCCCCGAGCAGGTCGTGCTCGGGGCGGGCGCCGACGACCTCCTGATGCTGTGCGCGCGCGCCTACGCGGGCCCCGGCGACCGGGTCGCGATCGCCTACGAGCCGTCGTATCCGCTCTACCGCGTCGCCGCCTGGGTCGCCGGCGCCGACGTCGGCGACGAGGATCCGGTGCTCACGTTCGTCTGCCGTCCGCACAACCCGACCGGCGCGCTCGTCGACCTCCCCTCGGCGCGGCCGCTCGTCGCCGACGAGGCGTACTTCGAGTACGCGGGCGAGACCGCGGTGCCGCTCCTCGACGACGGGGTGATCGTCGTGCGGACGTTCTCGAAGGCGTTCGGGCTCGCGTCCGCGCGCGTCGGCTACGCGCTCGCCGATGTCGCGACGGCGGAGGAGCTGAACGCCCGGCAGGAGCCCGCACCGGTCTCGACGCTCTCCGCCGCGCTCGCGCTCGCGGGGCTCGAGGCGGGCCCGCCCGACGTCTCCGAGACGATCGCCGAGCGCGAGCGGCTCGCGGAGGGGCTGCGTGCGCTCGGGCTCGAGCCGCTCCCGTCGTGGACGAACTTCGTCCTCGTGCCGCACGAACATGCAGCCGAGCTCGCCGACGGTCTCCTGCGCGCCGGGCTCCCGGTCCGCCCGTCGCCCGGAGCGATCCGCATCACGGTGCACCGCCCGGATGCCGACGACCGTCTCCTGGACGCGCTCGGCCGGCTGCTCGCTCGCTGAGAGAGAGGCGCCGCGCACGCCGTCGAATGTGCCTCCGTGGCGGCCGGCGACACGATGCGCGACGGGCGCGACGCGTGTTGCTCCTACGCCGCGCCCGTGCGATCGGTTTGCACTCAGCCGTTCGGGCCGGCCTGCACCGACGCCGGGCAGCGCCAGTACTCGTACGTGCCGGTGACCCCGACGTCCTTGCAGCCGTCATGCGACAGATCCGGCCGGCCCGCGAGCTTGCCCGCGCGGCAGGCCTCGAGCTGCGTCCCGTCACCGAACGTCTGCGCGATGCTGCACGAGCCGGTCAGCCCGGCGTCGCGCAGGACGCGGCCGTCCTTGACGACGATCATCAGCGCGAGAATGACGACTCCGACGACTACGACCCTCTTGATCATGCGGCATCCCTCCGAGCCGCAGGGTCGGTCTTTCCCTCGGCTCGCGTATCGGCGCGCCGCGGTCCGCGCTTGAGGCAGGATCACCCCTTCAGGTGTTGACGCCAGGCATCGGCAGCGGCGCGTCCCTCGGGCGTCGCGAGGAAGTGCTCGAGCGGGACGTGGAGGAACGCGCAGCGCGCCTCGGCGAGCACGTCTGCGCCGTCGGCGATCGAGCCGCGCACATGGAGCCGGCGCCCGCGTTCTCCCGTCAGCTCCGCGCGGACGACGAGCGGCGTGTTGATCGCGACCGGCCGCCGGTAGCGCACGAAGATGCGCGCCGTCACGGTGGGGAAGCGGTACCACGTCGCGAGGAGCCCGCACGCCTCGTCGAGCACAGCTGCGACGAGCCCGCCGTGGACGACGCCGGGGCCGCCCTGGTGGCGCTCGTCGAAGCGGAGCGCCGCCTCGTACACGGTCGCGCCCTCGGTCGTGGGCGGCGGGAGGCGAATGCCGCCCGGCGCGTCGCCGCACCCCCAGCAGGCGGGGTCGTGGTGCGGCGGGATCCTGTCTACGCCTGCCACACGTTCTCGAACGTGCCGAACCGAAGCTCCTGGTCGTAGAGGAAGCGGGTGTCGTCGACGCGCCGGATGTACTCCTCCCGGTTCTCCGTCGCGAACGTGTTGTACGCGTCGGCGGAGTCCCAGCGGTCGACGACGAGATAGCGGGTCGGATGCTCGACGTCTCGCAGCAATTCGGTGCCGATGTAGCCCGAACCCTGCGCAAAGAACTGCGACCACTCGCCGTCCGCGCCGTAGGCGTTCTCGAACGCCGGCGCGTCGCGGACTTCGTAGCTGAAGACGAGCGCGATCACCGGGGGATTCTAGGGGCGGCCGCGCTAAGGTCCCGCCGGTGAGCGCCGAGCCCGTCAGCGAGGAGGTCGAGGACCGCAGCGCGTACGCGGGCGTGCTGCGTTTCTACGAGCTCGCGAAGCACCAGGAGTGGATGGTGCGCGACCTGCCGTGGGGCGGCATCCCGCCGGTGCCGGAGGGCAAGGGCTCGCCGGAGCGCCGCGCACGGCGGCAGGACGTCTGGCGCTCGGTCGTGATGCAGCAGCTCCAGGCCGACGTGCTCGCGGTCGAGATGGCGGCGCAGCTCCTGAATGCGGCGCCGGACCCGGAGGCGAGGCTCTATTACTCGACGATGGTGCAGGACGAGTCGCGCCACACCGAGGCTTGGCTGAAGCTGATCGGGCAGATCGGCGGGGAGGGCGAGCGCGACCCGCACCTCGACGCGCTCGGCCACATGTTCCTCGAGGCGGACACGCTCGAGGAGAAGGTCTTCCTGATGCAGGTCTTCTTCGAGCGGCTGATCATCCCGCGCTTCCGGCTGATCGCGCGCTCGTCGCGCGGGACCCTGCTCGAGGATCTCTGCAACCGGCTCGCGATCGACGACGGGATCCACCACGGCGCCGGCATGGCGTACGAGCGCGTGCTCCTCGCGCACGCGCCGAAGAAGGTCAAGGACCAGCTGATCGACGCCGCGAACCGGATGCTGCCGGAGTTCGCCGCGCACGCGTTGTGGCGGCCGAAGGCGCGCGAGATGATCGGCCACCTGATGGAGGCGCGCGACCGCGAGCGCCTCAAGACCGAGCTGAACCACGGCGTCCGCCTCGCGAAGAGCCTGGGGCTCGACGTCGCGGACGTCCGCATCCCGTTCTAGAGCCTCCGACCTGGTCACTTCAGCGACCAGGTCGGTAGATCTCGCGTCAGCGCAGGCCGCCGCGCTCGTGGTGCGCGCGGAAGAAGTTCTCGCTGCCCGCGGTTGCCATCGCGGCCGACGCGCTGATCTCGAGCGCCAGCGCAGCGGCCGCGACGAGCTGCGCGAAGCGGTACACCTTGCCGGCGCCGTCGCAGCCCATCAACGCAAGCCACTCGCGCGCCGTCGGCAGCGTCGTCCCGCCGCCGACCGTCCCGACCTCGAGCCCCGGGAAGCGCACCGCGACGTGCAGCCCTCCTTCGACGCGCCGCCCGGTGCCGTGCGCCATCGAGCTCGTGCCGACCATGCCGAGATCCTGGCCCGTCGCGGCAAAGATCGCCGCGATCGCCGACGCCGGCGTGAACGCGACCGACTGCATCCCCGAGGCGACGGCGCCGTGCGTGCCGATCCAGGCAAGCGCCTCGAGATCCTCGGCGGTCGTGCGCAGCACGCGGCGGATCGCCTCGTCGGTGAGCGTCGTCTCCGCGATCACCGTCTTGCCGTGACCGGACTGGAAGAACTCGTACGACGGCTTCTTGTCGCCGCCCATGTTCGCCTCGAGCGCGACACGCTCGATCGCGACCGGCGCCTTCGGCATGACGTACGCCATGTTCAGGGCGTACGAGTTGCGCGTCATCATGTTCGGACCGACGGCGTCGCCGGTCGTCCAGCGCCACAGCACGTGGCACATCGGCCCGACGACGTGCGTCTTCGCCTCGCGCAGCAGCGCGAAGCGCGACAGCTCGGGGATATCGGCGCTCCGGAGGAACTCGCGCATCGCCGGCACCTGCTCCTCGATCCAGCGCGCGAGTGCGAGCGCGTCGCCGGCGTCGCCGCAGACGAAGCACGACGCGCGCGTGATCCGGTCCGCGAGCACGTACGTGCGGAAGCCTCCGGACTCCGCGACGGCCTTCGCGCCGCGCTGCACCGACGCGGTCAGTCCGCCCTCGGTGTGCGCGAGCGGGACGACGACCTGCTCGCGTGCGCGGCCCGTCTCGACGACGTCGCCGTCGTCGCCGAGCTCGTACGAGCCGAGCGACACGTCGAGCTCGGCGACGGACACCGGGATGACCGCTGCGCCGGTCACCGATTCCGCCGCCTTCGCGTACGGCTCGATGTCGACGGCGGTCACGGCGCCGTCGAGACCGAGCGCCTCGCGGCGCGCGGCGATCGACGCCGGGTCGTTCTTGCGGGGCAGTCGCTTCGATGAGCTCACGGCTGCATTCTCTACGCGACGCGCCACGAGGGGTCAGGTTCCCACTCCGCCCATGCTTCGTCCCACCAGCGCTCGCCGCGATCGAGCATCGCGCCGACCCGCGCGGCTTCCGCGCGAACGGCGGCGACCTCCTCCGCAGTGAACCGTCCGCGTTCGACCCAGATGTCCATCAACGCGTCGTCCTTCAGCTCCCAGCTGCCGTCGGGGGCGACGACGATGTCGAGCTCCTGGTCGTACGTGTCGAAGCCCTCAGGGGTGCGTCTCGGCGCTTCCTGGAAGTTCACGTACCAGTGGGAGAGCGTGCGCTCCGGCCCGTGCCACAGCGCCCAGACCGTGAAGTCGTCGCCGGGGCGGTGCAGGATCAGGGGGCCATGCCCATCCCAGCGTCCTGAGCCGCGCAGCCAGGGGTGGCCGCCGTCCCACGGCCAGCTCCCGGGCGGCGACTCGAAGCGCGTCCCCTCCGGCGTGTGGACCGCGAGGAGCTCCGGCGTGTCCCGCACGACGCGTACGCGGTGGGACAGCCACGGCATCCCGCGCCACACCTCGCGCCAGACGATCTCGTCGCCGGGCCGCCACCGTTCGGAACCGTCGGGGTCCAGGAGCCGAGGCTATAACCTCGCCTCGATGGCAGCGCAGATCATCGACGGCAAGGCCCTCGCGGCGAAAGTGCGCGCCGAGGTCGCGGCCGACGTCGCGGCCCTCGGCCACGTCGGGCTCGCGACCGTGCTCGTCGGCGACGACCCCGCCTCGCACGTCTATATCCGCGGCAAGCAGAAGGCGGCGCAGGACGTCGGCATCGACGCGCGCGACCTCCGCCTGCCCGAGAGCACGACCGAGGACGAGCTGCTCTCCGTCCTCGCCGACCTCAACGCCGACGACGAGATCGACGGGATCCTCGTCCAGCTGCCGCTCCCCGGTCACATCGAGGAGACGAAGGCGATCGAGGCGGTCGACCCGGCGAAGGACGTCGACGGCTTCCATCCGATCAACGCCGGCCGCCTCTACCTCGGCCGCCCGGCCCTCGTGCCGGGGACGCCGCTCGGGATCATGCGCATGCTCGCGGAGTACGAGATCGAGACGGAGGGCGCCCGCGCCGTCGTCGTCGGCCGGTCGAGCATCGTCGGCAAGCCGATGGCGCATCTCCTCCTGCAGGCGAACGCGACGGTCACGATCTGCCATTCGCGCACGCGCGACCTCGAGCGGCACACGCTCGACGCGGACATCCTCGTCGCCGCCGTCGGCCGCCTCCACGTGATCGGCGCGGAGATGGTGAAGGCCGGCGCGACCGTGATCGACGTCGGCATGAACCGGACCGATGACGGGCTCTTCGGCGACGTCGACCCCGGCGCGATGGAGCGTGCGGCCTACATGACGCCGGTCCCGGGAGGCGTCGGGCCGATGACGATCGCCATGGTGCTCCGCAACACGGTGACCGCCGCGGCGGCCCGCCGCAGCGGGATAGTTGCGAATCCCGCTAGCTGAGCTAAACTCCTGCCTGCTTCATCATCGGTCGGCGGCAGGGACTTCGGTGCCCGCGCCGTCGTAGTTGCTGTTAGGAGGAACCAAAGTTGGCAGAGGGCACCGTTAAGTGGTTCTCGAACGAGAAGGGCTACGGCTTCATCGAGCGTGAAGGTGGCGACGATGTGTTCGTGCACTTCTCCGCGATCGGCATGGACGGCTACAAGTCGCTGACCGAGGGCCAGCGCGTGTCGTTCGAGGTTGTGCAGGGCCCGAAGGGCGCGCAGGCCGCGAACGTCCAGGCGATCTAGAGAACTGTCGGACCCACGTTGTGAAGAGGCCCCGACAGGGGCCTCTTCCGCATTTCTGGAAGGATTTTCGCCGTGACCGAGATCTCCCGCACCGAGCTCCTCCACGTCGCCCGCCTCGCGCGCCTCGAGCTGCGCGACGACGAGGTCGAGCGCCTCGGCGCGCAGCTGAACGACATCCTCGCCGCCGTCTCGAAGGTCTCCGAGCTCGACCTCTCGGACGTCCCGCCGACCTCGCACCCGCTCGACGTCGTCAACGTCTGGGGCGCCGACGAGCCGCGCCCGTCGCTCGATCCGGCCGAGGCGCTCGCGAACGCGCCCGAGCGGGAGGGCACCTACTTCAGGGTCCCGCCGGGAGGGTCGTCGTGATCGACACCCTCCGCCTGAGCGCGGAGGAGGCAGCCCGCCTCCTGCGCGAGAAGGAGGTCTCGGGAGCCGAGCTCTACGCCGCGTACCGGGCCGCGATCGACGAGCGCGACCCCGAGCTCCACTGCTACCTCCACGTCTGCGAGGACGAGGGCGGCGAGGGGATCCCGATCGCGATCAAGGACGTGATCGGCACGAAGGGGATCCCGACGACGGCTGGCTCGAAGATCCTCGAGCACTACGTCCCGGTCTACGACGCGACGGTGATCGAGCGCTGCAAGGCGCACGGCCTGCGCGTGCTCGGCAAGACGAACACCGACGAGTTCGCCATGGGCTCGTCGACAGAGAACTCCGCGTACGGGCCGACGCGCAACCCGTGGGACCCCGAGCGCGTGCCGGGCGGCTCGGGCGGCGGCTCGGCGGCCGCCGTCGCGGCCGGGCTCGCGCCGTGGGCGCTCGGCTCCGACACAGGCGGCTCGATCAAGCAGCCCGCCGCGCTCTGCGGCAACGTCGGCCTCCGTCCGACCTACGGCACCGTCTCGCGCTACGGCGCGATCGCCTTCGCGTCGAGCCTCGACCAGATCGGGCCGGTCGCGCGCAATGTGCGCGACTGCGCGTACCTCTATTCGATCATCGCCGGCCGCGACACCTGCGACTCGACGACCGTCGAACTGCCGAACGTGGTGCAGATCCCCGAGGGCGAGGACCTGAAGGGGCTGCGCATCGGCGTGCCGCGCGAGTTCAACGAGCACGAGGCGATCGAGCCCGGCGTGCGCGAGGCCGTACAGCGCGCGATCGAGCTCTGCCGCGAGCTCGGCGCGGAGGTGGGGGAATGCTCGCTGCCGCGGTCGGTCGAGTACGGCATGCCGTGCTACTACCTGATCGCACCGGCGGAGGCTTCGTCGAATCTCGCGCGCTACGACGGCGTGCGTTTCGGCTACCGCTCGCCGAACGGCGGCGACCGTCTCGAGATGTACGAGCGCACGCGCGACGAGGGTTTCGGCGAGGAGCCGAAGCGGCGGATCATGGTCGGCACGTACGCGCTCTCGGCCGGTTACTACGACGCCTTCTACGGCCAGGCGCAGAAGGTGCGCACGGTGCTCGCGCGCGAGCACGCCGACGCGTTCGAGCGCTTCGACGTGCTCGTCTCGCCGACGTCGCCGACCGTCGCGTTCAAGCTCGGCGCGCGCACGGAGAACCCGATCGCGATGTACCTCAGCGACCTGCTCACGATCCCGTCGTGCATGGCCGGTCTGCCGGGCCTCAACGTGCCGTGTGGGCTGTCGGAGGGGCTGCCCGTCGGCCTGCAGCTGATCGGGCCGCAGTTCTCCGAGAACACGCTCTTCCGGCTGGGCCACGCGCTCGAGCGGGCGATCGGCTTCGATCCCGTCCCGGCGAGGCTCGCATGACGCAGACGAGGCGCTTCGAGGATCCGGCCGCCGACTTCGTGCCCGCGGTCGAGCGCGTCTTCGGCGTCACGCCGCGCGTGCTCGACGGCTCGCGCTCCGTGCTCGTGGGCGACATCAAGCTGTCGCTCGAGGCGGGTGAGCGCGAGCTCTGGCTCGTCCGCGTGCTGCCGCCGGCGCTCGAGGACTGGATCGCGATGGTCGAGGTCGAGGGCGACATCGAGCAGGCGCTGCGCGAGGCGAAGGAGCTGATGCTCGATGTCTGAGTGGGAGGCGGTGATCGGCCTCGAGGTGCACGCGCACCTGAAGACGCGGACGAAGATGTTCTGCCGCTGCGAGCTCGAGTACGGCGCGGCAGAGAACACGCGCACGTGCCCGGTATGCCTCGCGCACCCCGGTGCGCTGCCCGTTGCGAACGAGCGCGCGATCGAGCACACGATCAAGCTCGGGCTCGCACTCGGCTGCGAGATCGCCGAGCGCGCGGTGTTCGCGCGCAAGAACTACTTCTACCCCGACCTGCCGAAGGGCTACCAGATCAGCCAGTACGAGGCTCCGCTCTGCGGGCCGGGGCGCTTCGTCGTCCCGACCGCCGACGGAGACGAGGTCGTCGGCATCACGCGCGCGCACCTCGAAGAGGACGCTGCGAAGACGGTGCACGCAGGCGGCGCGACCGGCCGCTCCGTCGGCGCGGACTACTCGCTCGTCGACTTCAACCGCGGCGGCACACCGCTGATCGAGATCGTGAGCGAGCCCGACCTCCGCTCCGCCGACGAGGCGTTGCGCTTCCTGCGCCTTCTGCGCCAGACGATCGTCGAGCTCGGCGTCTCGGACGCGGAGATGGAGAAGGGGACGCTGCGGGCCGACGTCAACGTCTCGGTACGCGAGCGCGGCGAGGAGGGCTTCCGCCCGCGCTGGGAGCTGAAGAACATGAACTCGTTCACGTTCATCGGCCGCGGCATCGAGGCGGCCGTGCGCGAGCAGATCGCGGCGTACGGGCGCGGCGAGACGATCGAGCAGTCGACGTATGACTACGACGCGGACACCGACCGGCTCACGGTGCACCGCTCGAAGGAGGAGGCAGACGACTACCGGTACTTCCCGGAGCCGGATCTCGTGCCGATCGAGCCGCCGGCCGAGCTCGTCGAGCGATTGCGCGGCGAGGTGCCCGAGAGCCCGGGCGCGCGCGTCCGCAGGCTCGCTGAGGAGCTCGACTTTGAAGTTGCGTATGCCCTCGTGACAACTGAGCGCGACAGGCTGTATTCGGGTTTGACTTCACACGGCATCGACAGTCGCCTCGCGGCGAACTGGGTCATGAATGACTTTGCTGCAACCGGCCAGGACCCGAACGACGTCAACATCGTCGAAGCTGCGTGGCTCCTTGATGGGGCTGCGTCGCTCACGCGCGACGCGCTGCGTGCGGCTACCGCGAAGACCGCAAGTTCGGGATTCCGGGCCGCGGACTACCTGTCGCAGACCGCCGTCAGTGACGTCTCGGAGCTTGCCCCGGTCATCGACGCCGTGATCGCCGCGAACCCGGCACAGGTCGAGACCTACCGCGGCGGCAAGGAGGGCGTGCTCGGCTTCCTCGTCGGCCAGGTGATGAAGGAGACGCAGGGCAAGGCCGACCCGAAGGTCGTCAACGCGCTGCTGCGCGAGAAGCTCCGGCGGTGAGCGCTCAGCCCGCGAGCGCAGGGCTCGGCGGGTCGGGCCGCGGCGGCAGGTCGTCGAGCTCGCTGAGGTTCGGCGCGTTCCGGATCGCCGGGTTCCACGTCCCGAGCACTGCGAGGAGCACGATCAGGGCGAAGTAGGCGCCGACGGTCTCGCGCGCCGAGAGCCAGTGCAGCATGAGGCCGGCCGACAGCGGCCCGAACGCGGCGAGGCAGAGCGCGATCGTGCGGGCGAGGCCGCCGACGCGCCCCGTCAGGCGGTCCGGGACGACCGCGGTGCGGTAGCCGATCACCGCCGAGGTCACGACCGGCGTGAAGAGCGCCATCGGCACGACGCCGGCGAGCAGGACGAGCACGCTCGGCTCGAGCAGGAAGACGCCGAAGCCGATCTCGATCCAGAAGCTGAGGATGATCAGCGTCCGCATCGAGGTGCGGCGCGCGATCCTCGGCGCCGCCATCGAGCCGGCGAGCGAGCAGGCGCCGAAGACGGCGAAGAGCAGGCCGATCTCGGCGCCCGAGAGGCCCTGCCGCCGCGCCACGACGATGAGCACGAGGAAGAGGCCCTCGTAGACGAGGTTGATCCACGCGAAGAGCAGCGCGCACGCGCGGAAGAAACGATGGTTCCACAGCCAGCGCACGCCCTCTGCGAGCTCCGCGCGCACCGCCACCGGCGCTGCCTCGCGCGCCTCCTGGAAGGGCGTGCGGATCGCGACGAGCGACCCGAGCGAGAACACGTACGACACGACGTCGGCGACGAACGGCAGCGCGCGGCCGAGACCGAAGAGAGCACCGCCGAGCGGCGGCGCGATCAGGAACACGGTGGAGAAGCGCGCCTGCTCCGCGGCGGCGGCCGCCGGAAGCTGCCGCGCCGGCACGACCGAGCGCAGCGCCCCGAGCTCCGCGACGTTGAAGAAGACGTAGAACGATCCCTCCGCGAACGCGACGATCGCGATCTGCGCGACCGAGACACGGTCGATCGCGAACGCGACGAGCAGCGACGCCACCGCACCGACACGGACGAGGTCGGCGGCGATCATCACGCGCTTGCGGTTGAGCCGGTCGGCGACGACGCCGGCGACGAGCCCGAACAGCGCCCACGGGACGATGCGCGCGAAGCCGACGATCCCCGCCTGTGCGGGCGAGTGCGTGACGGCGAGCGTGAGCAGCGGGTACGCGATCGCCGTCGACTCGGAGCCGATGGTCGAGAGCGTCTGCCCGACCTGCAGGAGGACGAAGTCGCGGTTGCGCCGGAGCGGGACGAGCGTCACGCGGTGACGGGCGCGACCTCGATCGCGTCGTCGCCGCGACGCGTGAGCAGGTAGACGGAGGAGAGCAGGAACACGACCGCCATGGCCACGATCTCGACGCGATAGTCGACGAGCGTGATCAGGACGGCGCCTGCGGCGATGGAGATCGTCTGCGGCACGCTGAGGAGCATGTTCGCAGCAGCGGCGACTCGGCCCTGCACCTCGCTCGGGCTGCGGCGCTGGTATGCGGTCACGAGCGCGACGACGGCCCAGGCGATGCCGAGCCCGGAGAACGCCGTCGCCGGAAGGACGACGCCGAGCTTTGCCACGAGCCAGCAGCTGTCGCCGAAGCCGAAGAGCGCGAGGCCGACGCCCGCGAGCCGCACCTCGCCGAGCCGCTTGAGGAGGCGCGACGCGGTCACGCCGCCCGCGATCGCGCCGACACCCTGCGCCGTGCTGACGACGCCGATGAACGCGGGGGAGCGGTGCATGGCGTGCGTGATCGCGAAGAGGAGCGTCTCGCTGAAGCCGGCGACGAAGAGCGCGGCCGCGACGCCGATCGTCAGCTCGCGCAGCGCGCGCGTGCGCGCGATGTGCGTGACGCCCAGCGAGATCTCGCGCAGGAAGTGGTGCTCCTTCACCGCGGGTGGCGGCTCTACGAACGGGAGTGCGACGAGCGTCGCAGCCGACGCGGCGAAGCTCGCGGCGTCGACGAGGGCGACCGCTCCGCCGCCGAACGCAGCGAAGATGCCGGCGCCCGCGAGCGGCGCGACGAGCCGCAGCCCCTCGCGGATCGACTGGAACACGCCGTTCGCCTCCCCGAGCTCCTCGTCGGGGATCATCGCCTTCATCATCGCGGACTGCGCCGCGCCGAAGAAGTCGCCGCCGAGGCCGTACAGCACCGTGACGGTGTAGAGCAGCCACATGTCGCTCCGGTCGTGCACGAGGAGCAGCAGGCAGACGATGCCCGCCATGACGATGTGCGTCGCGATCATCAACGGCCGCTTGCGGACGCGGTCGACGACGAGGCCGCCGAGCGGCGCGAAGAGGCTCGCCAGCGCGAACGCGAAGAACACGAGCCCCGCCTGCGCGTTCGAGCCCGTGAGCACCTTCGCCCAGATCGCGAGCACGATGATCATCGCCCAGTCGCCGAACATCGAGAGCGTCTGGCCGGCGAGGAGGAGGCGGACGTCGCGGCGTGCGAGCAGCGAGCGCATCAGGCTGCGCGGAACACCTTGAGGTCGCCGCTGACGGTCTTGCCGCGCAGCACGAGCGTGGGGCCGGAGCCGTGGCCCTCGCCGGGATCGCTCCCGAGCGGCACCTCGGACGTGAGGTCGCCGGAGACCGAGCCCGCGTCGACGTCGAGGCTCGTGCCGGGCGCGATGCCCACCTCGATGTCGCCCGAGACGGACTGCACCGTGACCGTGCCCTCGCGCACCGAGTCGAAGCGGACGTCGCCGGAGACGGTGCGCGACTCGATCGAGCCGCCGACGGCCGCGACCTCGACGTCGCCGGACACGCTGTTGACGCGGAGCTCGCCGCCGACGCGGTCGATGCGCACGTCTCCGCTGACCGTCTTCACGACGGCGTCGCGCTCGATCTCGCCGCTGACGCGGAGGTCGCCCGACGCCGACTTCACGTCGAGTCGCTCGTAGCGTCCGCGCACGCGCATGTCGGCGTTCGCGGTCGCGAGGAGCGCGGCGCTCGCATGCGGGATCCGCGCCTTCACCGAGAGGCGGTGGCCGGTACCGAGGCTGAAGTCGCCGATCGAGATCGTGATCCCGAAGGGCTTCTTGCCGCGGAGCTCGACGACGAGGCGGCGGCCGTCGAGCGAGACGCGGGTCTGCTCGACGAGCCGCTCGTCGCCCGAGACGGAGACGAACGACTCGTCTCCGTCGACCGTCTCGATCTCGATCTCGCCTGAGGGGATGCGAACGTCGAGCTCGATCGGGTCGGGGGTCCGGAACGTGTGCTCGGCCATCTCAGGCGGCCTTCGGCGTCGCGGGAGCGTGGCGGAACGGAACCGGCAGGTGGAGGATCTTTGCCTTGGCGCGCCGGGTGACGCGGACGGCGGCGCGCTGCGGCTCGGGAAGGCCGGACGGGTCGTCGTAGACCCAGTGGGTCTTCGAGGAGGGGGGAAGCGGGATCATGCCGACTCCTTTCAGCTCCGGCCGTAGCCGGTCAGGCGGCGGCGGCTGCCGCCACTGGGGCTGCGCGGCTCGAGATGGCGCTGGAGCGCCTGCACGAGCAGCGTGTTGACGGAGATGCCGTGCCGGGTGGCCGCCTCTTCGAGGCGTCCCTTGAGGCTCTCGGGCAGGCGGAGCGTGATCCTGGCCGTGAACGCCTCGTCGGCGGGCTCGGCCGGCGCCGTCTCCTCGTCGGGGACGAGCACCAGCTCCGGATCGCCGCCGGCGATCCGGACTTCGATCCGGCCGCTCTCGAGCTGGCTCGAGAGCTCGAGCGCTGCCTCGGCGAGCGCCTCCTGGAGGCGCCTGCCGAGCGAGGACTCGAGGGCGACCGCGAGCAGCTCCGCCGCGCGGGCGGTCGACTCGTCGCCGACCGCCGCAACGCGGGCGAGGTCGTCGCGGAGCGCCTGGACGTACCCTTCGATCTGCATGACCTCACTCTGACATCAAAGTGATGTCATGTCAAGTCATGCGTGATGTCATCCTGACGCTAGAGCAGGCCGCAGTCCCGGGCGGTATTCGGCCAGGGCCAGAACCCCCTGCTCTTGAGGGCCTTCTCCGCCGTCCAGATCTGCTCGAGGGGCGACCAGTGGTTCGCCGTCCCCTTCGTCCGGTAGAGCCAGCCGCCGTAGCTCGCCTGGAAGCTCCGGTCCATCTGGAGCCCGCCCCAGTACGGGTCGGTCGTGTCCGTCCAGCTGCCTTCGAAGCGATGGATGCAGAGGAACTGGCTCAGGTGCGGGGGATGCTCCGCCACGCGGTGGACGCGGGTCGAGCGGTGCCGCCACAGCTCGGCCGTCTGCGCGATCGCGGCAGGAGTGAGCGCTGCGAGCGACCTGTTGCTCCGGGGCGTGAGGGGAACCCCCATCACGCGCTCCCAGTGCCAGGTCTCCCGGCGGAAGCGGACGATCTCCGCCCCGTAGTAGGCGAGCGCCGCCCGCTTGGCCGATTGGGCCTGTGCCGCTGAGCTGTCGGCGCCGAACGCCGTCGTACTGAGCGCGGCCAGCGCGATGAGCGCCGCCGCGGCCGCAAGAGAACGCCGCAAGAACGAACCACCTCCAGTATTCGCGATGCACGACCAGGGGGCCGAACGGGCATTGCCCCCCTCACCGGGGACGGCACCGTTGCGGCACGGCCATGCAGTTGCGGGCGCCACCGTAGCGGCCGACACGTGAAGAGCGTGTGAAGACCGCGACCCGCTCGCGGGGTTTCTGTTTTGCGGCCCCCTTACCGGGTTGCGCGCAAGCCGAAACCCGGGAACGCGGCAGGTGCGACGAACCCGGCGTAGAGCAGCGCGACCCCCGCGGCGATGCCGACCGCGGTGCCTGCGGCTCCCAGGCCCGCAAGCCCGCTTCCCGCGGCGGCCGCGGCGACGCCGAGGAGGATCAGGCTGTTCCCGAGCGGGCGGGCCCGGATCGACCGCGCGGCGACGGCGACCACCGCGAACGTCCCCAGGACGTTGACGGCGATCGCGAGGAGGCGGGCGGGGAGGAAGGCGAGGTGGTCCTGGGCCGCCGGGATCCCGTGGGCGGCGAAGGCGCCGTGGACGGGCATCGCGACGGCGACGCCGACGCCGAGCCCGGCGACGACGAGCGCGGCGGCGCGTGCCCGGCCGATCCCGGCCAGGAGCAGCGACCCGGCGCCGAGCAGCGGTGCCGTCAGGAGGCCGCCCGCGGCGTAGTAGACGCGGAACGCCCGCCCGTCCCAGCCTGCGGCCTCGCCCCAGGCGATCGCGGCGGCGGCGATCGCGTAGGCGGCGAGCGACCACGCCCAGCAGGCGAGCTCGGGCCGGCGCGTGCGGCGCCAGCGCCGGGCGAGGTCGCCGGCGAGCCGGAGGGCCAGGAGCGCCGCGGCGAAGGCGACGAGTGCGTCCATCGAGGCGACGCTATAGGCTCGCAGGCAGTGCCGAGGAAGGCGCTCCTCCTGCTTCCGGTCCTCGCCGGCGCGATCGCGCTCGGCGCGAGCGCGTCCGCACCGGGAGACCGCGCGCTGATCGCACTCGACGTCCTGCCGCCGGGCGAGGGGCAGAACCTGCCCGAGCTGACGAGCCAGCTCCCGCTCTACGACGGGCTGACGCCGCTGCGCGGCAACGTGAGCGCATCCGACCTGACGCGCTTCTACAAGCCCGAGTCGCTCGGCCTCGGCGGCGCAAAGGCGGTCCGCGTCGAACATCCGCGCGCCGGCGTGACCGTCTATCGCGACGCGCAGGACGTTCCCCACGTGTACGGCAGGACGCGCGCCGACACCGAGTTCGGCGCGGGCTGGGTCACGGCGGAGGACCGCGGGCTCGACCTGCAGCTGCTGCGCGGCCCGGCGCGCATGGCGGCGCTCGACGTCCCGGGCTACGACCCGTTCAGCGTCGCGCTCTCCGCGCGCACGTTCATCCCGAGCGCGGCGACCGAGGCGTTCCTCGCGCAGCAGACGAAGCTCGCGGCGCAGACGCCCCAGGGGCGGCAGCTCCTCAAGGACGTCGACGCGTATCTGCTCGGGATCAACGCGTACTTCAAGTCCGCGGGCGGCTTCGTCGCTCCGCTCACGCGCAACGACGTGACCGCGATCGGCACGCTGCTCGGCGCCGTGTTCGGTGCCGGTGGCGGGCAGGAGGGGCGAAGCGCGGAGTTCCTCTCAGCGCTGCAACAGCGGCTCGGCGACACGGCGGGGCTCAACGCGTGGAACGACCTCCGCGAGCAGCTCGACCAGGAGGCGCCGGTCACGGCGACGCAGTCGTTCCCGTACGAGAGCGGCCCGGCGGGGATCGGCCCCGGCAACGTGAAGATCGACGCGGGCAGCTACACGCCCGTCGTCGCGAACGAGGCGCCGCTCGTGCGCCGCCGCCTGATGTCGAACGCACTGCTCATCGGCGCGAAGCGGTCGGCGAGCGGGCACCCCATCTTCGTCGCCGGGCCGCAGGTCGGCTACTTCGCGCCGGAGATCCTGATGGAGGAGGACCTGCACGGAGGGGGGCTCGACGCGCGCGGCGTCGCGTTCCCGGGGCTCGGCTTCTACTTGCAGATCGGCCGCGGCCCCGACTACGCGTGGAGCGCGACCTCGGCAAGCTCCGACGTGATCGACCAGTTCGCAGAGACGCTCTGCGGCGGCGACACGGTCCACTACATGTTCAAGGGCACGTGCACGCCGATGGGGACGTTCGACGCCGGGCTGCTGAAGGGCGCGAACGGCTCGCCGGACACCGAGCTCGTCTACCACACGACCGTGCACGGGCCCGTCGTCGCGTATGCGACGAGCAACGGGACGAAGGTCGCGATCTCGCTCGACCGCTCGACGCGCGGCCGCGAGCTGCTCGGCGCGATCCCCTTCCAGGCGCTCTCCACCGGAGCGGTGCACTCGCCGCAGGAGTTCTTCAAGACGATGAGCGGCTTCGACCTGACGTTCAACTGGTTCTACGCCGACTCGAAGCACATCGCGATGTACTCGAGCGGACGCCTCCCGCTGCGCGCGCCGGGCGTCAACGGCGGACTGCCGACGAACGGGAACGGCAACTACGAGTGGCGCGGCTGGCTCGCACCGATGGCGCACGTCCACGTGGTCGATCCGCCGAGCGGCGAGATCGTCAACTGGAACAACAAGCCCGGCGCCGGCTTCGCGGCTGCGGACGACAACTGGTCGTACGGACCCGTGCAGCGCGTGCTCATGCTGCGCGCTGGTGTCGCCGCGAAGAAGGTCCATACGCCGGCGAGCGTGGTCAGCGCGATGAACGCGGCCGCGACGGAGGATCTGCGCTCGACGCTCGTGCCGCTCCTCGCCGAGGCGATGTCGCACGGCAGCGCGCCGAGCGCGCGTGACACGCAGATGCTGCAGCTCCTGCAGAGCTGGGACGGCAGCCGGCTCGACGCGGACCTCGACGGCAAGATCGACGCTGCCGGCGCGGCGATCATGGACGCGTGGTGGCCCAAGCTCGCGGTCGCGGTCCTGCAGACGCAACTCGGGCCGCTGACCGACCAGCTGAAGCAGTTCGCGCCGATCAGCGACGACGCCAATCACGCGGGCAGCTCGTACGGTGCGGGGTGGTACTCGTACGTCGACAAGATCCTGCGGACGCTGCTCGGTAAGCCGGTGCGCAGCCCGTACGCGGCGCTCACCTGCGCCAAGGGCGATCTCCCGTCCTGCGCCGCCGCGTTGTGGAGCTCGCTCGACGACGCGGGGAACACGCTTGCCGCCGCGCAGGGCCCCGACCCGGCCGCGTGGCGCTCCGACGCGACGAAGGAGCGCATCTCGTTCTCGGGCTTCATCTCCGACACGATGCGCTGGGCCAACCGGCCGACCTTCCAGCAGGTGATCTCCTTCGGGTCGCATCGCTAGTCTCGGAGACATGAGCGGCAGGAAGTACCTGTTCACGCCCGGCCCGACGCCGGTGCCGCCGCAGGTGCTCGCGGCGATGGCGGAGCCCGTCGTCCACCACCGCAGCCCCGACTTCCGGCCGATCTACGAGAGCTGTCTCACGCGCCTCCGCGAGGTCTGCCGCACCGAACAGGACGTTCTCCTCTTCACCGCGTCGGGGACGGGCGCGTTCGAGTCCGCCGTCGCGAACCTCGTCTCGCCGGGCGAGCCGCACCTCGTCGTCTCGTGCGGGAACTTCGGCGAGCGCTGGGCGGCGATGACCGCCGGCTACGGCGCCGAGGTGGATCATCTGCAGTACGCCTGGGGCGAGACGCCCGATGCCGACGACGTGCGCGCGCGCCTGAGCGAGCGCGAGGCGAAGGCCGTCTGGGTCGTGCACTCGGAGACCTCGACCGGCGTCGTCAGCGACCTCCAGCCGCTCGCCGCAGCCGCGCACGATGCCGGCGCGCTGATCGTCGTCGACGCGGTGTCGAGCCTCGGCGCGCTG
>DASYGK010000088.1:0-9871 GCA_035999905.1 Gaiellaceae bacterium
CTCGTCCGCAGGCTCGTCTTCGGCGAGCCGCCGCTGCACGACGGCGCGCGAGAGCACGCCGACGAGCCGGCCCTCCTCCACCACCGGCACGCGCTCGAGATCGCGTTCCTCGAGCGTGTGGAACGCCTCGTCGAGCGGCAGCGACGCATCGAGCGTGAAGTGCGGCGGCTCCGCGATCGTGCGCAGCAGCACCTCCGCGGGATGGAGGCCGGTCGCAACGACCTCGCGCACGAGCGTCTTGCGTGTGATCACGCCGAGCAGCGTGCCGTCGGCCTCGCACACGAACACCGCACGGATCTCCGGGCTCTCGAGACAGAGGCCGCCGGCCTGCGCGCTCTCGTCTGCATCGAGCATCGTCGGCTCGGGAACCATCGCGTCGCGGACGGTCTGCTCGTTCACGGGTAGATCCCCCGCGCTTCGAGCGCGCCCGCGACCTCGCGGATCGCCGCGACCATCGCCGACTGCCGCAGCGTGATGCGCTTCTCGACCGACACCGACCAGACGCGGTCGAACGCGTCGGTCATCTTGTCGGCGAGGCGGTTGCGAATCTCGTCGCGGTCCCAGAAGAGCCGGCCGAGATCCTGCACCCACTCGAAGTACGAGACGGTGACGCCGCCGGCGTTCGCGAGGATGTCCGGCACGACCTGGATGCCGCGCTCGGTGAGGATCGCATCCGCCTCGAGCGTCGTCGGCCCGTTCGCGCCCTCGACGACGAGGCGCGCGTGGATGCGGCCCGCGTTCGCCTCGGTGATCTGGTCCTCGCGCGCCGCCGCGATCAGGATGTCGCACGGAAGCTCGAGCAGCTCCTCGTTCGTGATCCGCGCGCCGCCGTCGTAGCCCGCGAGCGAGCCGTGCTCGGCGACGTACGCATGCAGCTCCGGGATCGACAGGCCGGCTTCGTTGTGGACGCCGCCGGAGATGTCGCTGACGCCGACGACGCGCGCGCCCTTGTCGTGCAGCTCCGACGACGCCACGCCGCCGACGTTGCCGAAGCCCTGCACGACGCAGCGCTGCGCGGCGAGATCCCAGCCGAGCTTCGCGCACGCCTGCTCGGTGACCATCACGACGCCGGCGCCGGTGGCCTCGCGGCGGAACACGGAGCCGCCGATCGAGATCGGCTTCCCGGTCACGACCTCGGGCACGACGTGCCCCATCTGCATCGCGTACGTGTCCATCATCCACGCCATCGTCTGCTCGTTCGTCGCCATGTCGGGTGCGGGAATGTCGGTGTGCGGGCCGATCACCTCGAGCAGCTCCGACGTGAAGCGTCGCGTCAGCCGCTCGAGCTCCGGCAGCGACAGCGTGCGCACGTCGCAGCGGATGCCACCCTTCGCACCGCCGTACGGGAGGCGCAACAGCGCGCACTTCCACGTCATCCAGGTCGCGAGCGCCGCGCACTCGCCGAGCGAGACCTCGGGGTCGTAGCGGATGCCGCCCTTCGTCGGGCCGAGCACCGTCGAGTGCTGGACGCGGTAGCCGGCGAAGATCCGGATCGAGCCGTCGTCGCGGCGGAGCGGCACACTCGTGATCAGCGCGCGCTCGGGGAAGCTGAGCCGCTCGATCACCATCGGCGACACATCGGCGAACGGGAGCGCCTGCTCGAACTGCGCCCGTGCCATGAGGAAGAGCGGCGTGTCCCACTCGAGCTGCTGCTCGAGGCGCGATGCCTCCAGGCTTGCCACCCGCGCAGTCTAGGCCAGCGCGCGCCCGAGACGGTCGCGAAGCCCCGCGACCGAAGTGGCGGCGAGCGGCTCGCCGAGCACGCTCGCGACGAGCTCGGAGGCCTCGCGGACGACCTTGTCGCGCTCGGTTGCGAGGCCCGCGTGCGCGACGAGGAGCTCGCCGCGGGCACGGGCGGCCCACTCGAGCGCGCCGTCGAGGCCGGGGCCGGGCGGCGCGACGTCGTGCGCGATCCCGAGGCGGGACGCAAGCTCGGCCGCGCGCGCCTCGAGCCGGGCCGCCTCCTGCTCGCGTGCGACGCCTTCCTGCCGGAGCCGCTCGCGCTCGGCGCCGGCGCGCTCGAGCCGCAGCACCGCTGCGTCGAGCGCGTCGCGTGCGTGCCGTGCCGCGCGGGCCCCCGCGAGCTTCGCGCTCTCGCTGCCGCGCTCCTCGACGCGTGCGAGCTCGGCCTCGGCGTTGCGGAGCGACGTGTCGGCTGCGGCGCGATCGGCGGCGGCCGCGCGCTCCTCTTCTTCCTGCGCCGCGACGGCGCGCGGCAGCTCGCCGAGGAACGCCGCGGTCGACGCAGCATGCGTGCGCAGCTCGTCGACCTCGCGCTGCAGCGACTCGACGGCGTCGAGCGCCTCCGCCGCACGCGCGTCGCGGCGCTCGAGCTCGTCGGCGATCGTCAGCAGCGGTTCCATCATGCCGGGAGCGGGACTTGAACCCGCACGGCCCGAAGGCCACCCGATTTTAAGTCGGGCGCGTCTGACCAGTTCCGCCACCCCGGCGGAGGGAGCGTAGCGCTACTCGCCGGCCGGGAACGCGTACGACTTCGGCACGACGAGCGGCGGCGGCCCGGCGGCGATCGCGATCTCCTGGTGCGCGCGCAGGACGAGCCGCGCCGGGTCGCCCGTCACCTGCTGGCCGTTCACCCACCAGCGCACGTGGCCGCAGTAGCGGCCGACGCAGCTCGCGGTCAGCTTCACGCCCCACTCGCCGAAGAGCTGGCCGAGCGTGAAGTTGCGCGCCGTCGGCGACTCGACGTGGATCACGCCGCTCGGGTCGTGCGTGTGCACCTCGGTGATGTAGCGCTTCGGGATGTTGATCCCGACGAACGCGGGCAGAACCACCTTCCGCGCGTTCACGTAGAGGTCCAGATGCTGATGGATGTGCAGCACCTGGCCCTCCTGCGGCAACGGGCTCAGGCCGAGCGGCCGCAGCCGGCTCGTGAGGTCCCGTGTGCCGGAGTTCCACGGCGGCGGTCCCGTCTGCAGGCCCTTGAGGGTCGACCAGGGGATCGGCTTCGAGGCGGCGCCCGCCTGCGCGGCGAGGAACGCCGTCGCGACGAGCGCGAGCACGAGCACGGCAATCTGCGTCCGGCGGGTCACGGTCGTCGATGGTACCCGCGTCCACCGTGTGGCAAGGTCTGCCCGTGATCCACGACACGATCGTGACGCTCGCGGCGCTGGGGGTCGCGGGCCAGGTGCTCGCAGGCGCGCTGATCGTCGCCGGCGTCGCGGCGGCCGGCGGGCTGCGCGGGCCGCTGCGCGCCGCGCGCGCGGCGCTCTGGGGCTACGAGCTCTGGGCGGCGTTCGTCGTGGCGGCGATCGCGACCGGCGGCAGCCTCTTCTTCTCCGAGATCGCGCACTTCGTCCCGTGCGAGCTCTGCTGGTTCCAGCGGATCTGCATGTACCCACTCTCGATCCTCACGCTGTTCGCGGCGTTCCACAACGACCACCGGTTCGCGCGCTACCTCATCCCGCTGCCGGTCGTCGGCGCCGGCGTCTCCGTCTACCACCTGCTGGTGGAGAACGGCGTCGTCGAGCAGGCGAAGGCGTGCCTCGCCTCCGCGCCGGGCGGCTGCGCGACGAAATGGATCGACGAGTTCGGGTGGATGACGATCCCGACGCTCTCGCTCACGGCCTCCGTCCTTCTCATCGGGTTCTTAGCGCTCGCCGCATCCGGTGGGGCCGACGACGCCGCTACGCTTCCCGCCGATGCCGAGCGGTAAGAAGAGCAAGCAGCAGCGGCGCCTCGCCGCGCAGGCTCCGCCGCCCGTGCGCTCGAAGGGCATGCCGGCGAACCGCCAGGCGAACCCGAAGGTGCTGCTGATCGGCGGCGGCATCGCCGCCGTCGTCGCAGTCGTGATCGTGCTCGCGATCGTCCTCTCGGGCGGCGGCTCGGGGACGCCGAAGGTGACGCAGACGATCGGCTCCGCCGCGAGCGGCCTCCCCGGCGCGACCGACGTCGCGTCGATGTTCAAGGGCATCCCGCAGAACGGCCTCTTCCTCGGCTCACCCGCTGCGCCGGTGCAGATGGTCATCTACATCGACCTCCAGTGCCCGATCTGCCAGAACTTCGAGACGACGATCACGCCGGGCCTCGTCTCGAAGTACATCCGCACCGGCAAGGTGCGCCTCGAGGTGAAGCCCTGGGCATTCATCGGCCCCGACTCGACGCGCGGCCAGAAGGCGATGTTCGCCGCGGCCGACCAGAACAAGGCCTTCGAGTTCTCGCAGGTGCTCTACGACAACCAGGGCACCGAGAACACCGGCTGGCTGAACGACTCGATGATCGTCCAGATCGCCGAGAGCGTCACCGGGCTCAACGTGCCGAAGCTGCTCGCCGACCGGAACTCCGCGAAGGTGAAGCAGGAGATCGCCGCCGTCGCGTCGGCCGCGGTCGCGAACAAGGTGACGGGCACGCCGACGGTCTTCGTCGGCCGGACCGGCTCGAAGCCGGCGCTCGTCGGCTCGCCCGGCTCGGCGCCCGACCTCACGCAGGTCACGCAGGCGCTCGACACCGCGCTCGCCGGCTGAGCCGCGCGCCGTCGCAATTTGCGGCTTTTTCGTGCTTGACCGGGCGCGGGCGTCCCGGATAGATTGCGCGAGCCGCTTCCGATGGACTCACGGGTTCGTGGGGGGCGGCATTTTCGTGGTCCCGGACGCCTCCGTCCGACGCCCTCTCTAGCGTTCGTCGGCCCATGGTCGTCGGACTCCTCATCGGCCTCCTCCTCGGCGCCGCAGGCGTCTGGCTCGTGCTGCGCGCGCAGGGCGCCGCGCTCCGGGTCGAGCTCGTGCACGAGCGTGCGCGGGCCGAGCTCGTGGCGTCCGGCGAGGCCGACCTGAAGGCGCGGTTCGACGCGCTCGCCGCCGACGCGCTCCGCAAGAACAACGAGTCGTTCCTCGAGCTCGCGTCCGTGAAGCTCGGCCAGAAGGAGCAGGCGGTCGAGCATCTCGTCGCGCCGCTGAAGGAGTCGCTCCAGAAGGTCGACGGCAAGCTGCAGGAGCTCGAGGTCGCCCGCAAGGGCGCGTACTCGTCGCTCGCCGAGCAGGTGCGGCAGCTGATGGAGACGCAGAAGGAGCTCCGCAGCGAGACGGGCAACCTCGTCAGCGCGCTCCGCGACCGCCCGAACGTGCGCGGGCGCTGGGGCGAGATGCAGCTGCGCCGCGTCGTCGAGATGGCGGGCATGCTCGAGCACGTCGACTTCGAGACGCAGGCGCACGTCCCGACCGAGGACGGCCGGCTGCGGCCCGACCTCGTCGTACAGCTTCCGGGCGGCAAGAAGGTCGTCGTCGACGCGAAGATGGCCGGCCAGGCGTACCTCGAGTCACTCTCGTGCGAGGACGACGAGACGCGCACCTCAAAGCTGCGCGAGCACGCGCGGCAGGTGCGCGACCACATCACGAAGCTGTCGGCGAAGAGCTACTGGGCGCAGTTCGACCAGACGCCCGAGTTCGTCATCCTCTTCATCCCGGGCGAGACATTCCTCAGTGCGGCGCTCGAGCAGGATCCCGCGCTGATCGAGGACGGGGTCAACCAGCAGGTGATCATCGCGACGCCGACGACGCTGATCGCGCTGCTGCGCGCCGTCTCGTACGGCTGGCGGCAGGAGACGGTCGCCGAGTCCGCGCGGGCCGTGAGCGACCTCGGCCGCGAGCTCTACTCGCGGCTCGCCACGATGACCGAGCACTTCGCAAAGGTCGGCCGCGGCCTCGAGACGGCCGTGCGCTCGTACAACGAGACGGTCGGCTCGCTCGAGACCCGCGTCCTCCCGAGCGCCAGGAAGTTCAAGGAGCACGGCGTCTCGCCCGCGGGCGAGCTCGCGCCGCTCAGCGTCGTCGACCGCAGCATCCGTCCGGTCAACGCCGTCGAACTGCAGGCGCCCGAGCTGCCGGCCGCCGACGCCGACGCCGCCTAGCTCTCCCGCGACGTAGGGTTCGAGCCTCGAGCCGACCCACCGCAGGAGGCGTGATGGACGATCCCCAGATTCACGGAACCATCGAGCAGCTCGTCGCAGAGGAGCACGAGCTCTGGCAGCTCGAAGCAGCCGGGACGGCGACGGAGGACACGCGCCGTCGCCTCGAGGCGGTCAAGATCTCGCTCGACCAGTGCTGGGACCTGCTGCGGCAGCGGCGGGCGCTGCGCGAGTCCGGTCTCGACGCCGACGCGGCCGCCGCGAGGCCGCCGGAGGTCGTCGAGCGGTACGAGCAGTAGGCCCGCTCGCCATCCAGCGGCATCGGCACACTGTCCCCCGGCCGGGACGGGAACGTCCTTCCGCCCTCTTTCGTTTAATAGAGCAGAACCTTTGAAGGAAGGACTGGCATGAGCGACGTACGTGACCTGATCATCATCGGCGGCGGCCCCGCCGGGTACACCGCAGCGCTGTACGCGGCGCGCGCGAACCTGAAGCCCCTCGTGATCGAGGGCTTCAACTGGGGCGGCCAGCTGATGATCACGAGCGATGTCGAGAACTACCCCGGCTACCCCGACGGCGTCATGGGCCCCGAGATGATGGCGGAGTTCCGGCGCCAGGCAGAGCGCTTCGACGTGGAGTTCGTCACCGACGACGTCACGCGTGTCGACCTCGCGGAGCGCCCGTTCGGCGTCTGGGTCGAGGGCGAGGAGTACCGCGCGAACGCGGTCATCGTCGCGACCGGCGCGAGCGCCCGCTGGCTCGGGCTCGAGGGAGAGCAGCGGCTTCAGGGCCGCGGCGTCTCGGCGTGCGCGACCTGCGACGGCGCCTTCTTCCGCGACAAGGAGCTCGTCGTCGTCGGCGGCGGCGACACCGCGATGGAAGAGGCGGCGTTCCTCACGCGCTACGCGAGCAAGGTCACGCTCGTGCACCGGCGCGACGAGTTCCGCGCCTCTCCGATCATGCTCGAGCGCGCGCGCAACCACCCCAAGGTCGAGTTCATCACGAACGCGGTCGTCGAGGACATCCTCGGCGAGACGACGGTCGACGGCGTGCGGCTGCGCGACACGGCGACGGGCAAGGTGTGGGACTACGCGACGAACGGCGTGTTCGTCGCGATCGGGCACGACCCGAACACGGCGCTCTTCGTCGACCAGCTCGACCACGACGAGAACGGGTACCTGATCACGAAGCCCGGCTCGACCGAGACGAACATCCCCGGCGTGTTCGCGGCCGGCGACGTGCAGGACCACATCTACCGCCAGGCGGTCACCGCCGCCGGCACGGGCTGCATGGCCGCACTCGACGCGGAGCGGTTCCTCGCCGCGTCGGAGGGCCACGAGGGCACGGCGCTCACCGCGCCGCGCCCCGAGGCCGAGACCGCAGAGGTCTAGGAGACCGCCCGGCGGCGCCGAATCCCGGCGCATGGCCGCAGCGAACTGGATCGACCTCCTCGACCCGACTGCCGAGGAGCTGCACAAGAGCGCGCCGCAGGAGCTCGAGGAGAGCGCGCTCGAGCTGCTCCTCGCCGAGCCGCTCCACGACGACGAGCCGCGGCCGACGCTGCAGAGCCACGGCACGTACGTCTTCGGCGTCTTCCTCGTCGCGCGCGCGCTCCTCGAAGAGGATCTCGTCTGCTACCAGGAGATCGACGTCGTGATCACGCACGACACGATCGTCACGGTGCGCAAGACGCCGGCGAACGGCCGCGAGCCGTACGACACCGCGGAGGTGCGGCGCGCCGTGCGCGACACCGACTCGCCGGGGATGATCGCGTACCGGATCGTCGACGACGTCGCCGAGCGGTACCTCGATCTCGTCGACGACATCGACGCCGAGATCGACGAGCTCGAGGACAAGGTCGAGGATCAGTCCGCCGCGGAGACGCGCGACCGCATCTCGCATCTGCGCCACGACCTCCTGCACATCCGGCGTACGCTCGCGCCGACGCGCGACGCCGTCCGGCGTGTCGTCGACGACGTCGTCGAGGTGGAGGAAGGCGGCGAGGTCTTCCCCCGCGACGTCGAAGTGGCGTTCAACAGCGCGTACGACAAGCTGCTCCGCGCGTTCGACGGCCTCGAGCTCTCGCGCGACCTGCTCGCGAGCGTGCGCGACTACCACCAGTCGAAGATCGCGAACGACCAGAACGAGGTGATGAAGCGCCTCACCGTGATCGCGTCGGTGATCCTCCTCCCCACGTTCATCGTCGGCCTCTACGGCCAGAACTTCGTGCGCATCCCCGAGCTGAAGTGGCACTTCGGCTACGCGTACTCGTGGGGCCTCATCGTCGGGACGACCATCATCCAGCTGTGGTGGTTCCGACGCAAGAACTGGCTCTGAATCTACGATCGACGCAGTGCTGCGCGTCTATCGGATCCCCTTCTCGACGAACGTCGAGCGCGTCGCGCTCGCTGCCGGCCACAAGGGGGTCGAGCTCGAGTGGGTCGACGTCGACCCCGCGGACCGCTCGCCCGTCGTCGAGCTGAGCGGGCAGCCGCTCGTGCCGGTGCTCGTCGACGGCAACGAGGTCGTCGCCGACTCGCCGCGTATCGTCGCACGGCTCGAGGAGCGCTTCCCCGAGCCGCCGCTGTACCCGTCCGACCCGGCCCGCCGCGCCGAGGTCGAGCTCTTCGTCGACTGGTTCAACCGCGTCTGGAAGCGTCCTCCGAACCTCATCGCGGACGAGCTCGACCGGACGCAGCCGGACGACGCCGTCGTCGCCGGGCTGAGCGCGCAGATGCGCGCGGAGCTCGACCGTTTCGAGGCCCTCCTGACCGGCCGCGACTATCTCTTCGGTGCGTTCGGCGCAGCGGACTGCATCGCATTCCCGTTCCTGAAGTACGCGGTGCTCGGCCTCCCCGACGGCGACGACGAGCTCTTCCACCGGGTGCTCGTCGAGCACCAGCCGCTCGGTGACGGGCACCCGAACGTGACGGCCTGGGTGCGGCGCGTCGACGAGCACCCGCGAAGCTAACCTGACCTCGCGGTGCCCTACTTCATCTGCCCGAACTGCAAGGAGCGGTCGATCGACACCGACCGCTTGGAAGGCTTCTTCGACGAGGCGGTCGCGTGCCACCACTGCGGCTTCGGCTTCCTCTTCGAGCTGATGGACGACTACTACCCGGCGCCGCTGACCGGCTTCCTCGTCTGCGACCAACAGGGCCGTATCCTCGCCGTCGGCCGTGGCGTCTTCGAGTCGACGGGCTACACGGAGGCCGACCTGATCGGCGCCGACGTCGTGCAGGGCCTCGGCCTCGGCGGCTTCGACGAGGACAAGAACCCCGCAAAGCTCGCGCTCGAGTGGGGCGTCCGGCGGCTCGGCGAGAAGATCGAGCTCCGCACGCGCGGCGGGCAGCGCAAGGCGGTCATCGGCGATTTCTTCCCGGCCTACGACGACGACGGCGGTCTCCTCGTCGCCGTCACGCCCAGGACGGAGTAACGAGCGCGTGAGCGGCGACAATGAGGAGATGGACTCGCTCGAGGGCAAGCTCCTGATCGCGTCGCCGGCGCTCCTCGACCCGAACTTCAAGCGCACCGTGGTGCTCGTCACCGAGCACACCGACGAGGGGGCTGCCGGGCTCGTGCTCAACCGGCCGTCGGAGTCCGCCGTCTCGGAGCTCGTGCCGCAGCTCGAGCCGCTCGTCGACGACGGCGAGCAGGTGTGGATGGGTGGCCCGGTACAGCCGAACGCCGTGCTCGTGCTCGGCGAGTTCGTCGACCCGGACGCGGCGGCGGTGCCGCTCTTCGGCTCGCTCGGTTTCCCCGCGCTCGACGACCCCGAGGAGATGCTGCCGGTGACGACGCGCCGGCGCGTGTTCGCCGGCTACGCCGGCTGGGGCGCGGGCCAGCTCGAGGACGAGCTCGCACGCGACGACTGGATCGTCGAGCCGGCGGAGGCCGACGACCCGTTCACCGAGGTCCCCGAAGAGCTGTGGGCCGACGTGCTGCGCCGCAAGGGCGGCGTCTACGAGCTCGTCGCCCGCATGCCCGAGGACCCGTCCGTCAACTAGCGAA
>DASYGK010000038.1:0-29600 GCA_035999905.1 Gaiellaceae bacterium
GACGTGTCGGTGCTCGAGCTCGGCGACGGCGTCTTCGAGGTGAAGTCGACCGCGGGTGACAACCACCTCGGCGGCGACAACTTCGACAAGGCGGTCGTCGACTGGATGGTCGCCGAGTTCAAGAAGGATCAGGGCATCGACTTGTCCGCCGACAAGATGGCGCTCCAGCGGCTCTACGAGGCGGCGGAGAAGGCGAAGATCGAGCTGTCGTCGACGATGACGACGCAGATCAACCTGCCGTTCATCACCGCGACGCAGGACGGCCCGAAGCATCTCGACCTGCAGCTCACGCGCGCGAAGCTCGAGGAGATCACCGGCGAGCTGCTCGGCCGCACCGTCGGCCCGACGAAGCAGGCGCTCACCGACGCAGGGCTCGACGCGTCGAAGATCGACCACGTCGTGCTCGTCGGCGGCATGACGCGCATGCCCGCGGTGCAGGCGAAGGTGAAGGAGATCGTCGGCAAGGACCCGCACAAGGGCGTCAACCCGGACGAGGTCGTCGCAGTCGGCGCCGCGCTCCAGGGCGGCGTGCTCAAGGGCGAGGTCAAGGACATCCTCCTGCTCGACGTCACGCCCCTCTCGCTCGGCATCGAGACCAAGGGCGGCGTGATGACGAAGCTCATCGAGCGCAACACGACGATCCCGACGAAGAAGTCGGAGACGTTCACGACCGCGGAGGACAACCAGCCGTCGGTCGAGGTGCACGTGCTCCAGGGCGAGTCGGAGATGGCCGCCTACAACAAGACGCTCGGCAAGTTCCAGCTCGTCGGCATCCCGCCGGCGCCGCGGGGCATGCCGCAGGTCGAGGTCACCTTCGACATCGACGCGAACGGGATCATCAACGTCTCGGCGAAGGATCTCGGCACGGGCAACGTGCAGCAGATCCAGATTCAGGGCGGCTCCGGTCTCTCCGAGACCGAGGTGCAGGACATGATCCGCAACGCGGAGACGCACGCCGACGAGGCGCGCAAGCTGAAGGAGACCGTCGACGCGAAGAACCACGCGGAGTCGCTCGCGTACCAGACCGAGCGCTCGCTCAAGGACCACCGCGAGAAGCTCGACGAGTCGGAGGCCGCGACGATCGAAGGCCGCATCATGGAGCTGCGGCAGGCGCTCGAGGGCGACGACATCGCGGATATCCGCGCGAAGACCGAGGCGCTGCAGGAGGCGTCGCACAAGCTCGCCGAGGCGGTCTACGCGCAGGCGACCGCGCAGCAGCAGGCGTCCGCGAGCGGCGGCGGCAACGGCGCGACGACGCCCGACGACGAGGTCGTCGAAGAGGGCGAGTACGAGGTCGTCGACGAGGAGGCGAAGACGTCGTAATGACGGAGGCTCGCGATACGACCCCGGTGCCTGGCACGGCTTCGCCGAGCCAGGCACCGCTCGGCGATGAGGCATCGAGCCTCATCGCCGAACGCGACGAGGCGATCGACCGCTGGAAGCGGACGGCCGCCGACTTCGACAACTACAAGAAGCGCGCGGCGCGCGAGCGCGACGAGTACGTGAAGCACGCGAACGAGCGGCTCGTGAAGGAGCTGCTGCCGGTGCTCGACGATCTCGAGCGCGCGCTCGTCGCTGCGACCGAGCACGAGGAGGCCGCGCTCGAGGACGGCGTCCGGCTCGTGCACCAGTCGCTCGCGGGCCTGCTCGCGCGTCAGGGCCTGCAGGAGATCGATGCGAGCGGCGCGTTCGACCCGCACGTCCACGAGGCGCTGCTGTCGCAGCCGTCCGACGCGGAGGAAGGCTCCGTGATCGACGTCGTGCAGAAGGGCTACCGGCTCGGCGACCGCGTCGTGCGCCCAGCACGCGTCGTCGTCGCCGGCCCGCAACAGAGCGGTAATGGCTAAGACGCTCTACGACAGCCTCGGCGTCGCGAAGAATGCGTCGCAGGACGAGATCAAGAAGGCCTACCGCAAGCTTGCGCGCGAGTTCCACCCGGACCGCAACCAGGGCGACAAGGAGGCCGAAGAGCGCTTCAAGGAAGTGCAGACGGCCTACGACGTCCTCTCGGATGCGGAGAAGCGGAAGCAGTACGACCGGTTCGGCTCGCAGAACGGGCGGCCCGGCGCTCCCGGCGGAGGCGCCGATTTCGGCAACTTCGACTTCGGCGGCTTCGACGTCAGCGACCTGCTCGGCGGCATCTTCGGCAACCGCGCCGGCGGCACCGCGACGCGGCGCCAGCCGCTGCGCGGGAACGACGTCGAGGCGGTCGTGCACCTCTCCTTCGAGGACTCACTGCAGGGCGCGGAGGCGAAGGTGCCCGTCGAGCTGACCGTCGCGTGCCGCGACTGCGGCGGCACCGGCGCGCAGCCGGGAACGGCGCCGGTCATCTGCCCCGAGTGCAACGGACGCGGCGTGAAGGCGGAGAGCCAGGGGCTCTTCGCGCTCTCGCAGCCGTGCCCGCGCTGCCGCGGCAACGGCACGGTGATCGAGCAGCCGTGCTCGCACTGCAAGGGCTCCGGCCGCGAGCGGCGGCTCAAGACGTACACGGTGAAGATCAAGCCGGGCGTGAAGGACGGCACGAAGATCCGCCTCAAGGGGAAGGGCGAGGCGGGCGAGAACGGCGGCCCCGCCGGGGACCTCATCGTCGTCACGCGCATCGAGTCGTCGAAGGTCTACGAGCGGCGGGGCGACGACCTGATCGTCGAGGTGCCGGTGTCGTACTCGAGCGCCGCGCTCGGCGACAAGGTCGAGGTGCCGACGCCCGAGGGCGCGGTCTCGCTGAAGATCCCCGCCGGCTCCGAGGACGGGAAGCTCCTGCGCATCAAGGGCCGCGGCGCGCCGCGCCTCAACGGCTCCGGCAAGGGCGACGTGCTCGCACGCGTGCGCATCCAGGTGCCGAAGCGCATCAACAAGAAGGAGCGCGAGCTGCTCGAAGAGCTGAAGAAGGTGAGTGGATGAACGACCGCCCGATGTACATGATCAGCGTCGCCGCCGAGCTCGCGGGCGTGCATCCGCAGACGCTGCGCACGTACGAGAACAAGGGCCTCGTGCGGCCGCAGCGCACACCCGGCGGCACGCGCCTCTACAGCGAGGCCGACGTCGAGCGGCTGCGGATCATCCAGCGGCTGACGACCGAGCTCGGGCTCAACCTCGCCGGCGTCGAGCTCGTGCTGCGGCTCGAGGACGAGCTGCGCCGCGCGCAGGCGCAGATCACCGCGCTCGAGCAGCAGGTGCGCGACGAGGTGCAGAACGTCCACAAGCACTACCGCCGCGACCTGGTGCTGTACCGCCAGGAACGGCACCCGGAAAGAAGGTAAGGAGACATGGACTTCAACAAGCTGACGATCAAGGCGCAGGAAGCGGTCGCCGCCGCCCAGGAGCTGGCGCGCCGCACCGGCAACCCCGAGATCTATCCCGAGCACCTGCTCGTCGCGCTGCTCGACCAGGAGCTGCCGCGCCAGCTCGTGCCCGACCCCGACTCGCTCCGCGCCGAGGCCGAGGCGCGGCTCGCGCAGCGCCCGCGCATCGACGGCGCGCAGCAGCAGCCGCAGGTCTCCCAGCAGTTCACGCGCGTGCTCGACGAGGCGTTCGACGAGGCGAAGCGCATGGAGGACGACTACGTCGCCTCCGAGCATCTGCTGCTCGCACTCGACGCCGTGCCGCGCAAGGAGCTCGAGGCGAAGATCAAGGAAGTACGCGGGGGGCGCCGCGTCACCTCGCAGGACCCCGAGGGAACGTACAACGCGCTCGCGAAGTTCGGCCGCGACCTCACCGAAGCCGCCGAGAGCGGCAAGCTCGACCCCGTGATCGGGCGCGACGAGGAGATCCGCCGCGTGATCCAGGTGCTGTCGCGCCGCACGAAGAACAATCCCGTGCTGATCGGCGAGCCGGGCACCGGCAAGACTGCGATCGTCGAGGGCCTCGCGCAACGCATCGTCGCCGGCGACGTGCCCGAGGGCCTGAAGGGCAAGCGCGTGTGGGCGCTCGACATCGGCTCGCTGCTTGCGGGCTCGAAGTACCGCGGCGAGTTCGAGGAGCGCCTGAAGGCCGTGCTCGAGGAGATCAAGAACGCCGAGGGCCGGCTCATCCTGTTCATCGACGAGCTGCACACGATCGTCGGCGCGGGCGCCGCGGAAGGCGCCGTCGACGCCGCGAACCTGCTCAAGCCGATGCTCGCGCGCGGCGACCTGCGCTGCGTCGGCGCGACGACGCTCGACGAGTACCGCAAGCACATCGAGAAGGATGCCGCGCTCGAGCGGCGCTTCCAGCCCGTCTTCGTCGGCGAGCCGTCCGTCGCCGACACGATCGCGATCCTGCGCGGGCTGAAGGAGCGCTATGAAGCGCACCACGGCGTTCGCATCCGCGACGCGGCGCTCGTCGCCGCCGCCGTGCTCTCGCATCGCTACATCGCCGACCGCTTTCTCCCCGACAAGGCGATCGACCTCGTCGACGAATCGGCGTCGCGGCTGCGCATGGAGATCGACTCGTCGCCGCTCGAGCTCGACGAGGCCGAGCGGCGCGTGCGCCAGCTCGAGATCGAGCTCGCCGCGATGAAGAACGAGTCGAAGGCCGTGCGCGAGCCGCTCGAGCGTGAGCTTGCGGATGCGAAGGAGGCGCGCGACGGCCTCGCAGCGCGCTGGGCGCAAGAGAAGGGCGCGCTCGAGCGCGTCAAGGAGATCACGAAGCGCATCGACGAGCTGAAGATGGAGGCGGACCGCGCGGAGCGCCAGGGCGAGCTGCAGCGCGTGGCGGAGATCCGCTACGGCGAGCTTCCTGCGCTCGAAGCGGAGCTCGCGGAGCGCGACGGCGTCACGCACGACTCGATGGTGAAGGAAGAGGTCGACGAGGATGACATCGCGACCGTCGTCGCGCGCTGGACCGGCATCCCCGTCGACCGGCTGCTCGAGGGCGAGACGGAGAAGCTCATCCACATGGAGGAGCGGCTGCATCAGCGCGTCGTCGGCCAGGGCGAGGCCGTCGCCGCAGTTGCGAACGCGCTCCGCCGCGCACGCACGGGCCTGCAGGACCCGAACCGGCCGATCGGCTCGTTCGTCTTCCTCGGCCCGACCGGCGTCGGCAAGACCGAGCTCGCACGCGCGCTCGCGGAGTTCATGTTCGACGACGAGCGCGCGATGGTGCGGCTCGACATGTCGGAGTACCAGGAGCGGCACACGGTCGCGCGGCTCGTGGGCGCGCCGCCCGGCTACGTCGGCTACGACGAGGGCGGCCAGCTCACCGAGGCCGTGCGCCGCCGCCCGTACTCCGTCGTGCTGCTCGACGAGATCGAGAAGGCGCACCACGAGGTGTTCGACGTGCTGCTCCAGGTGCTCGACGACGGGCGCCTGACCGACGGCCAGGGACGCACGGTCGACTTCCGGAACACCGTGCTGATCATGACGTCGAACATCCGCAGCGCGGACGCGCTGCGCGACCACTTCCGGCCGGAGTTCCTCAACCGCATCGACGAGATCGTCGAGTTCCAGCCGCTCTCGCGCGAGCAGATCGCGGAGATCGCCGACCACCAGCTCGACCGGCTGCGCGAGCGGCTCGCCGAGCGGCGCATCACGCTCGAGCTCACCGACGCCGCGAAGGACGTCCTCGCGGACGCCGGCTGGGACCCCGCCTACGGTGCCCGGCCGCTGAAGCGCGCGATCCAGCGGCTCGTCGAGAACCCGCTCGCGCTGCGGCTCCTCGAGGGCGAATTCGCCGACGGCGACACGATCCGCGTCGATGCGCAGGACGGAGAGCTCGCGTTCGCAAAGGCCGCCGGGCGCGCTTCGGCGGCCGCGGCGTAAGACCCACGCAAACCGTTTGCGGCCGGCGCCCGAACGTCTCACGAAGATCATCCGTCAAAGGAGGAAACGTGAGGAAATTCGTCACCCTGTTCGCCGCAGCTGCCGTCTGCGCGCTCGCCGTCACCGCCGTCTCGTCCGCCGCGCGGCACACAACCATGGGCTGGTCGGCCAAGCTGACCGCAGCGCAGGAAGTCCCGAAGCAGGCCGTCAAGAATGCGGCCGGCGTCGGCGCCTTCCATGCAACCCTGACCGGGAAGAAGCTGAAGTGGACGCTGACGTTCTCGAAGCTCTCCGGGCCTGCCACGGCCGCGCACATCCACATGGGCGCGATGGGCAAGGCAGGCAACGTGGTCGTCCCGCTCTGCGGGCCGTGCAAGAGCGGCGCCAGCGGTACCGCGACCCTTCCCGCAGCCGTGATCAAGGCGGCCGGCAAGCACCTGCTCTACGTGAACGTGCACACCGCGAAGAACCCCGCCGGGGAGATTCGCGGCCAGGTCGTGGGCTGACGGTAAGCCACGGCGGGAGCGGCGTCTCTCAAAGGGGCGCCGCTCCGCTACGGTCCGGTACGTGCTTCTCGTCGTCGCCGCCACCGAGCGTGAGCTTGCCGCCGTCCGCGCGGCCGAGACGTTCGTCTGCGGCGTCGGCCCCGTCGATGCCGCGATCGCGACGACCCGCAGGCTCGCCGACGGCGACGTGACCGCGGTCGTGCACGTCGGGATCGCCGGCGCCCGCACGCTCGAGCCGCTCACGCTCGTGCTCGGCTCCGAAGCGGTGTACTGCGACGTCGTCGACGCTTCGTCGAGCTTCCCGCGCGTCGAGCGCGTCGCGCCGGACGCCGCGTTGCTCGCTGCCGTGCGCGCGGCGCTTCCGGACGCTCGAGTCGAGCCGATCGGCACGTCGGGACGTCTCGGCGGCTCGACCGGCTGCGACGTGGAGGCGATGGAGGGCTTCGGCGTGCTCCGCGCGGCCGCGCTCGCCGACGTCCCCGCCGTCGAGCTGCGGGCGATCTCGAATGCGATCGGCGAGCCCGACCGCGCGAAGTGGCGGTTCGACGACGCATTCGCAGCGATCGGAGACGCCGTGACGCGCCTCGTGCCGGAGCTCGCGCATGCGTGAGCTGACGTTCGGCTTCTCGCCGTGCCCGAACGACACGTTCGCGTTCCATGCGCTCGTGCACGGCCTCGTCGACGCGCCGTTCACGGTACGGCCGGTTTTGCTCGACATCGAGGAGCTGAACCGGCGTGCCCGGACCGCCGAGCTCGAGCTCACGAAGCTCTCGTTCGGCGCGCTACGCGGCGCGCAGGGGTATGAGATGCTGCGAAGCGGCGCTGCTCTCGGCCACGGGTGCGGACCGCTCGTCGTCGCACGCGAGCGGATGACGCTCGCCGAGGCGGCGGCACGCCGCGTGGCGATCCCCGGACGCGACACGACCGCGTTCCTGCTGCTGCGTGTGTTCGCCCCGGAGATCGACTCGGGCGACACCGTCGAGCTTCGCTACGACGAGATCCTCGGCGCGGTCGCGGGCGGCGACGTCGACGCCGGGCTCATCATCCACGAGAGCCGCTTCACGTATCGCGACCACGGCCTCGAGCGCGTCGCGGACCTGGGCGAGCTCTGGGAGGCGCGGACGGGCCTGCCGGTCCCGCTCGCGGCGATCTGCGCACGCGAGGATCTGGACGAGAGCCTGCGGCGTGACGTCGAGCGCGCGCTCCGCGCGTCGGTCGAATACGCGTTCGCGCATCCCGACGCGAGCATCGACTACGTGCGTGCGCACTCGCAGGAGCTCTCCGACGACGTGTGCCGGCAGCACATCGAGCTCTACGTGAACGAGTTCAGCATCGACCTCGGTGCAGAGGGGCTCGCAGCGATCGACGCGCTCGTGGCCGAGCCCGCCGCGTCGTACTAGGACGCAGGCGGCGCGTCGACGACGTCGTCGAGGAACTCGGCGCCGCCGTGGATCGGCGGTGCGCCGTACGCGAGGAAGAGGATCTCCTCGCCGGTCTCGTTCCGCACCTGCATCGCCGTACCGGGATGCACCGCGACGAGGCCGCCGGGCTCGACGTCGACTCGCTGCGGCGGGTCGTCGAGCAGCATCGTCAACGTGCCGCGGAGCGGGACGAACACCTCTTCCTGATTCGGGTCGACGTGCCTGCGGCCCCGGCTGTGCGCGGGATAGCGCCACATCCGCGCGCGCGACTCGGTGAGCTTCGCCGCGTCGGTGATCGACGCCTGGTGCCGCGGCTCCTCGCCCTCGTGCGCCGGCGCGCGCTCGTCCCAGTCGAGCGAGCTTCCGTGGACGACGTCGTAGCTCATGCCGCGACGATACCCTCAGCGCCCATGGCGAGGCTCACCTATCCGCGTGCGGGCGAGCCGCGTCCCGCCGCGCTCCCACCGGCCGAGCGGACGGTCGGCCAGGTCGTCGCGGAGTCGATTCGCATCTACGGCGAGCACTTCCGCCGCGCGCTGCTGCTCGGGATCCCGCCTGCGATCCTCGTCGTCGTCGGGACGAACGTGTCGAAGCGCGTTGCCTTCGTGCTCGCGCCGACGTTCTCGGCTGCGCTCGTGAGCGCGTCGTATGTCGGCGCGTGCGTGCTCGTGCTCCGCCGGCGGCCGTCGAACAGACGCCTCGTCGTCGCTTGGCTTTCCGGCTGGCTCGTGTTCCTGCCGGTGCCCTTCCTCGTGGTCGCGTTCATCCTGCCGGCGCTCGCGTGGCTCGCGGCATTCGGGCTCGTCGTGCCCGTCCTCGTCGTGGAGGAGCTCACGCCGCGCGCCGCTTTCGGTCGCGCGTGGCAGCTCGCGCGCGCCGGCTACGTCCACGTGCTCGGCTCGCTCGCGACCCTCGCGATCGTCGTGCTGCTCACGCAGGGCATGCTCGCGTTCCTCCTGCGCGGCTCCGGCGGCACCGCGCTCTCGACGGCCTTCTTCCTCGCGAACGTCGTCGTCTCGCCCCTGCTCTTCATCGGAGCCTCGCTCCTGTACGTAGACCAGACGGCGCGGCTGGAGTAGGTTCCTCGCCATGCCCATCTACATCCTGCTCTCGCGGCTCTCGCAGCAGGGCGTGGCGACGCTGAAGTCGAACCCCGACCGCCTGCGGGAGGTGAACCGCGACGTCGAGGAGCTCGGCGCGCGCGTCCTGCACCAGTGGGCGACCCTCGGCGAGTTCGACTTCGTCAACGTCATCGAGGCGCCGGACACGGCGACGGTCGCCCGTGTCTCGGTCGCGCTCGGCGCCCGCGGGTCGACGAAGATCCAGACGCTGCCTGCGCTGACGATCGACGAGTTCGTCGCGACGCTGAGCTGAATTACGCGGCAGGCGCTGCGGCGACGCGGCGGATCGTGACGCCCCACGCCTTGCCCGACGCGAAGAGCGCGTCCGGGTCGACCTCGTTGCGCCAGCCGAGGAAGTGCGGCTCGGGATCGTCGTCCGTGCAGCCGAACACGGCGGGGAAGACACGGGCCTTCGGGTGGTCGTGCTTCGTACGCGAGGCTTCTTCGGCGAGACGCTCCGCTTCTTCGGCGGCGGGACCTTCCATGTATCCGCGTGGCACGCTTCCACACTACTGCCGATACGCTCCGACTGTGCAATCTGCTCTTGCAGTGCACGGGCTCGAGAAACGCTACGGGTCGGTGCAGGCGCTTCGCGGTGTCGACCTCGAGGTAGGGGAGGGGGAGCTCTTCGGCCTGCTCGGGCCGAACGGCGCCGGAAAGTCGACGCTCGTGAAGATCGCGGTCGGGCTCGTCCGTCAGAGCGCGGGCACCGCCGAGGTGGCGGGATCGAAGGCCGGCTCGCGGGCGGCGCGCGCGTCGCTCGGCTATCTCGCGGAGCTCTTCCGCTTTCCCGGCTGGTACACGGCCGACGAGGTGCTCGAGCTGCATCAGCGTCTCGCCGGCTCCCGTGGCGGCGAGGCGGAGCGCCGCAGGCTGCTGGAGCTCGTCGCGCTCACCGACGCAACGCGCCGACGCGTCGACGGCATGTCGAAGGGAATGCAGCAGCGGCTCGGCGTCGCTCAGGCGCTCGTCGGAGAGCCGCGGCTCCTACTGCTCGACGAGCCGACGTCGGCGCTCGATCCCGTCGGGCGGCGCACCGTGCGCCTGCTGCTCGAGGATCTGCGCGACCGCGGCGTGTCCGTGCTCCTCAACTCGCATCTGCTCTCCGAGATCGAGCTCGTCTGCGACCGCGTCGCGATCCTGCTCGACGGCAACGTCGTCGCCGCGGGCACGCCGGCCCAGCTCGCTCAGCCGCGCGGTGTCGAGCTCGAGACCGACGACGGCGTCCGCACGATCGAGGGCGCGACGCGGGAGGACGCGCCGCGCCTCGTTGCGGAGCTCGTCGCGGCTGGCCGCAAGGTGTACGGCGTCCGCGTCCTGACCTCGACGCTCGAGGACACCTATCTCGAAGCGGTCGGCGGAGAGACGGATTGAGAACGGTCGCCGTCATCGTCGAGTACGGCTTCCGCGAGGCGGTGCGGCGGAAGGTCTTCGCGGTCGTGCTCGTGCTGACCGCCTTGTTCCTCTTCCTCTTCGGGCTCGCGAACCATTTCGTGTTCCGCGAGCTGTCGCGGATCTCGCCGCCGTCCGACGTGCACGTCGACTCGCGGACGTTCGCCGGAGCGTTCCTCGTCGGCCTCGCGATGTTCGCGACGCTCTTCCTCGGCGTCGTGCTCGCAGTCTTCCTCACGCTCGGTGTCGTCTCCGGCGACGCGGAGCGCGGCTTGCTCCAGCCGCTCGTCGTGCGACCGATCGGCCGCGCGACGCTTCTGCTCTCGCGTTTCGTCGGCGCGGCGGGCGTCTGCGTCGCGTACGTGCTCGGCGTCTACTTCATCGCCATCACGATCACCGGGCTGACCGGCCACTGGTGGCCGGACCGGATCGCGTGGCCGGGCATCGAGCTCGCAGGCGGCGTGCTCGTCGTGATCTCGCTGTCGCTGCTCGGCTCCGTCGTGCTGTCGTCGACCGCGAACGGGATCGCCGTGTTCATGCTCTTCGGCTCGGGCCTCGTCGCGGGGCTGCTCGGCACGATCGGGCACGCGCTCAACTCACACACGATCAAGCACGCGTCGACGATCGCGTCGTGGGCGCTCCCCTTCGAGGCGCTCTACCAGGACGGGCTGCGCATGATCACGGAGAAGGCGTCCGGGCTCACCGGCTTCCTGCTCCAGCTCGGCCCGTTCGGCGGCGCGTACGTCCACGGCTGGCCGATCCGGATCTGGGCGGCCGTGTATCTCGTGGCCGCGCTGGCCGCCGGGATCGCGGCGTTCTCGCGCCGCAATCTCTAACTCGCGACAGCGATCTCGCCGGCGAGCCGCGAGTTCTGCGCGATCAGCGCCTTGTTCGCGTGCTGCGTCCGGCCGCCGCTCTCGCGGTGGAGATACGAGAGGACGAACGGCGTCACCGCCTGCCCGGCGACGCCCTCGTCGTGCGCGGCGGCGAGCGCCTGCTCGATCAGCGGCTCGACGTCGTCGAGCGGCTCGTCCGGCGGGCGTCCGAGCAGCAGCCCGCCGCCGGCGAGCTCCCAGTGCGCGCGTGCGATCTGCGCCGCGTCGGCGGCCGACTCGACGCGCACCGACACGGGCGGCCCGCCCGCGGCCGCGTAGAAGAGCGGCAGCGTGTCCACCCGGAAGCCGAGCACCGGCACGCCGAGCGACTCGAGCAGCTCCGACGTCGCCGGGACGTCGAGCAGTGATTTGACGCCGGCCGACACGACGAGCGCCGGCGTCCGCGCGAGCTGCGCGAGGTCCGCCGACACGTCAGGCGGATCCGGGAAGCCGCGGTGCACGCCGCCCAGGCCTCCCGTCGCCATCCACCGGATGCCCGCGGCGCGCGCGACTGCGAGCGTCCCGCCGACGGTCGTCGCGCCGACGGCGCGCTGCGTCACGGCCGCCGCGAGATCGCGCGGCCCGACCTTGCGCGCGTCGGCGCCGAAGCGCGCGAGCTCGCTCTCCGACACGCCGACGACGATCTCGCCGTCGAGCACGCCGACCGTCGCCGGCGTCGCTCCTGCGGAACGCACCTGCCGCTCCGACTCGAGCCCGACGGCGGCCCCTTCGCCCGGCGGGAAGCCGTGCGCGACGAGCGTCGTCTCGAGCGCGACGACCGCGTCACCTGCCGCGAGCGCCTCGCGGACCTCGTCGCTCATGCGGATCATGGGAACGACCCTACGTTCGCGACGCACCGGGCTGCGGCCTCCAACCCGCGCCGCGCCGCCTCCTCGAGCGAGCCGCCGAGCAGGAACCCCGCAGCGAGCGCATCGCCCGCGCCCGTCGTGTCGACGACGTCCGCGTCGACGGGCGCGAGGTCGAGCCGCGCGTCCTCGGTGAGCACGGTGCAGCCGCGCGCGCCGCGTTTCAGCACCCCGGTCGGCGCCGTGAGGTACGCGCCGCCGAGCATCTCCCACTCTGCTTCGGTCGCGAAGAGGACGTCGGGGGCGAGCGCGTCGAGCAGCTCGCGGAAGCGCACGGGGCCGAACGTGCGGATCTCCGTCCACGCGGCCACGTCGACCGAGACGCGCGCGCCGCGCTCGCGCGCCAGCTTCGCCGCGACGAGCGCCGCGCCGCAGATCGGCTCGCGCAGCAGCGCGTAGCCGGAGAGGTGCAGCACGTCGCATTCGAACCATGCTCCGTCGAGCTCGTCGGCCGAGAGCGACGGAGCGACGCCGCGGTCCGACGCCATCGAGCGGTCGCCGTCGGCGCCGACGATCGAGACGACGACGCCCGTCGCGCCCGCCGCGACCGGTCCGGCGAGCTCGACACCGTGCGACGAGAGCTCCCGTGTGACGAGCTCGCCTGCGGCGTCGTCGCCGCGCTTCGCGACACATCGCGCGGAGGCGCCGAGTGACGCCGCCCACGCCGCGACGTTCGCCGCCTGGCCGCCCGCGCCGGTGCGCGTGCGCGCGCGGACGTCGTCCCCCGGAGCGAGCGGCTCGTCGAGGCGGACGATCACGTCAAGCATCACGTCGCCGAGGGTCGCGATCTGCATGCGGGCAATCGTCCCAGGTCCGGCGCGCGCGCCGACCGGGAGGCGGATCGGTCAGGGCCTGAAGCGCGTCCGCCGGCCGACTCCGTTTCCACTCTTCGAGCCCGCGGTTCTTGTGGTGCAGGCCGAAGTACCGGCCGGGGACGAAAGGATACGCCCTCCGGCGGCTCGTACAATCGTCCCATGGACGACGAACGCCGGCGCGATCGAGCGCGCTCGTTCCTCCTCGGCGGCCTCGTCGGGGCCTCCGCCGCGGTCGCGACAGCGCGCCGCCGGCGGGAGATTGCACGCCTTCGCCGCGAGCGCCGGCTTCATCCGGTGGGGCTCGCCGCCTTCGAGACCGCTCCGTGCTTCCAGGAGCGCCTGGCTGCGGAGGACGACGTGGGGGAATAGCCCACGCGGCACAGACCGAGCAGCCCCGTATAAGCTCGCATGCACTCTTCTACGACCGCGGGGGTGCGGAGCGTGGCCGGGGTTGCGTTCGAACGCATCAGCAAGATCTACGCCGACGGCACCAAAGCGGTCGACGGGCTGACGCTGGAAATCGGTGACGGCGAGTTCATGGTGCTCGTCGGGCCGTCCGGGTGCGGCAAGACGACCGCACTGCGGATGGTCGCCGGCCTCGAGGACATCAGCGAAGGCGTGCTGAAGATCGGCGACCGCGTCGTCAACCACGTTCCGTCGCGCGACCGCGACATTGCGATGGTCTTCCAGAGCTACGCGCTCTACCCGCATCTCTCCGTATACGAGAACATCGCGTTCGGGCTGAAGATCAAGAAGATCCCGAAGGACGAGATCGCGCGGCGCGTGGAAGACGCGGCGCGCATCCTCGGCCTCGACCCATTCCTCAAGCGGAAGCCGCGCGCGCTGTCGGGCGGGCAGCGCCAGCGCGTCGCGATGGGCCGCGCGATCGTGCGCGAGCCGGCGGCGTTCCTCATGGACGAGCCGCTCTCGAACCTCGACGCGAAGCTCCGAGTGCAGATGCGCGCGGAGATTGCGGGACTGCAGCGCACGCTCGGCGTCACGACGATCTATGTCACGCACGACCAGGTCGAGGCGATGACCATGGGCGACCGCGTCGCCGTCATGCGCAAGGGCGAGCTGCAGCAGGTTGCCGAGCCGCAGGCGCTCTACGACCGGCCGGTCAACCTCTTCGTCGGCGGCTTCATCGGCAGTCCGGCGATGAACATGGTCGAGGCGACGCTCGAGCGATCGAACGGCGGGTACGCCGCGAAGGTCGGCGACCAGACCGTCGACATCGGTGACGCGCTGTCCGCGCGGCCGGCGCTCAAGGGATACGAGGGTCGCGCGGTCGTGCTCGGCATCCGCCCCGAGGATCTCGAGGACGCCGCGCTCGCCACCGGCGGCGCGCAGAAGCTGCGCGGCACGACGCAGCTCACGGAGGCGCTCGGCTCGGAGATCATGGTGCACTTCGCCGTCAAGGGACGCCACGCGATGACGGAGGACGTGCGCGAGCTGAAGGAAGACGTCGGCGACGAGCGCGAGATCGGCGTGCTCGGCTCCGAGGACTCGGCGACGCTCGTCGGCCGCTTCGGTGCGCGTTCGCGCGTGCGCCCGGGCGAGCCGGTCGAGGTAGCCGTCGACACTCGCTCGCTGCACTTCTTCGACCCGGACACAGGGCTCGGAATCTACGACGCATCACCCACGAAAGGAGCTGCATGACTCGCACACGAATCGGGGTCGTCTGCATCACGGTTGCGGTCGCGCTGCTCGCCGCCGGGCTCGCAGGCGCCGGGACGAGATCGCATCACCACACCGGCCAGAACCTCGCGGTGAAGGGAACGATCACCTTCGACGGCATCTGGACCGCATCGTCGGGCCAGAAGCAGTTCGCCGACGTGATCAAGCTGTTCAACAAGACGTATCCGAACGTCAAGGTCAACTACAAGCCGGTCGGCGACAGCCTGCCGACGGTGCTCGCGACCGCGGTCGCCGGCGGCAACCCGCCCGACATGGCGGACATCGCGCAGCCGGGGACGGTCGCGCAGTTCGCGAAGCAGGGCAAGCTGAAGCCGATCACGTACGCGAAGGGCACGATCGCGAAGAACTACGTGTCGTCCTGGCAGCAGCTCGGGACGTACAGCGGCAAGCTGTACGCGCTCGTCTTCAAGGCTGCCAACAAGTCGGTCGTCTGGTACAACGTCCCGGCCTTCAAGTCGGCCGGCGTGACGCCGCCGAAGACGTTCTCGCAGCTTCTCGCCGACGCGAAGGTGATCAAGTCCTCCGGCACGCCGGCCTACTCCATCGGCGGCGCCGACGGCTGGACGCTCACCGACATGTTCGAGAACATCTATCTGCGTACGTTCGGCGCGGCGAAGTACAACGCGCTGAGCGCGCACAAGATCAAGTGGACGGATCCGTCGGTGAAGACGGCACTGACCACGATGGGGAAGATCATCGGTGACACCGGCAATCTCGCCGGCGGCACGAGCGGCGCGCTCCAGTACGGGTTCAACGACTCCGTCACGAACGCGTTCGCGACACCGCCGAAGGCGGCGATGGTGTTCGAGGCCGACTTCGTCGGAGGCGTGGTCAGCTCGTCGACGAAGGCGAAGCCGAACACCGGCTTCAACACCTTCACGTGGCCTTCGATCACACCCGGTGCGAATGCAAGCGCCGTCGAGATCGGCGGCGACCTGTTCGTGACGTTCCGCGACACGCCGGCGATCCGCGCGTTCGTCAATTTCCTCGCCACCGCTCCCGCCGCCGAGGCGTGGGCGAAGCAGGGCGGCTTCGGCACCGGCAACAAGAACGTCCCGGCGAGCGTCTATCCGGACGCGATCACGAAGGCGACCGAGGCTCCGATCTCGACGGCGAAGTCGGTCGTGTTCGACATGTCGGACCAGCAGCCGCCGTCGTTCGGCGCGACTGCCGCACAGGGCGAGTGGGGCCTCTTCCAGGACTTCCTGAAGAACCCCAAGGACGTCGCCGGCATCCAGCGCAAGCTCGAGGCAGCCGCGGCAGCGGCATACAAGAAGGGCAAGTAGCGGCTCCGTGAGCGCCGGAGGGATCACCGCGGAGCCGCCGGTCGTGGCGGCTCCGCCTCCCTCCGCCGAGCCCGGCAGGCTCGGCAGGTACCTCGTCGGTGCGGTCTTCCTCGCGCCGGCTCTGTTCATGCTCGTCGTCTGGATGGTCTATCCGGCGATCTACACGATCGTCCGCAGCTTCTTCGGCCAGACGGGATTCCTCGGCACGTGGGTCGGGATCGACAACTACAAGACGCTGTTCACGACGTCGACGCTCCTGACCGCGATCAAGAACAACGCGCTCTGGGTCGCCGTCGTCCCGGCCTTCGTCACCGCGGTCGGACTGATCTTCGCGGTGCTGACGGAGCGGGTGCGCTGGGCCGTGGTCTTCAAGACGTTCGTCTTCCTGCCGATGGCGATCTCCGCGTTCGCGACCGGCGTCACCTGGCGGATCATGTATCAGCAGGACCCGGGCCTCGGTGCGGTCAACGCACTCGGCAAGACCGTCTCCGGCGTGTTCAGCCCGGCGGGCGTGCTCTCCTCGGCGTCGCCGTCGACGCCTGGGCTGCAGGCGACCTCGAGCGGCGCGCTCGTGCTCAAGACGCCGGCGCATCCGGGCAGCGTCGTGCTGCTCGGCCTCACGGGCATCGCGCCCGACCAGGTTCCGAAGAGCGCGGCGCAGGCCGTCGCCCCGGCGGCGAAGCAGGGTGACATCGTCGGCACTGTCTGGCGCGACTTCAAGCCCGGCGGCGGCAAGGCCGGCGTCGTCGAGAAGCAGGAGCTCGGCCTTCCGGGAGTCACGGTCGACCTGCGTGACGCCTCCGGGAAGACGGTGCAGTCGGCGAAGACGCAGACCGACGGCACCTTCGACTTCGCAAAGGTCCCGGCGGGGACGTATACGACGGCGATCGGCGCGCAGACGTTCGCGAAGCCGTTCGGCGGGTATGCCTGGCTCGGCCCCAAGCTGATCGTCCCCTCGCTCTTCATCGCGTACATCTGGATCTGGGCGGGATTCGCGATGGTGGTGATCGGCGCGGGTCTCGCGGCGATGCCGCGCGACGTGCTCGAGGCGGCGCGCACCGACGGCGCCACCGAGCTGCAGGTCTTCCGCCGCGTTACGGTTCCCCTGCTCGCCCCGGTGCTCAGCGTCGTCTTCATCACGATGATCATCAACGTGCTCAAGGTGTTCGACATCGTCTACGCGCTCGCGCCGCAGTCGGAGTACGGGAAGGCGAACGTGATCGCGCTCGCGATGTACTTCACGGCGTTCCAGGGCGGCGGGAACTTCGGTGTCGGCTCCGCCATCGCGGTCTTCCTCTTCCTGCTCGTCATCCCCGTGCTCGCGCTCAACATCCGACGCTTCAAGCGAGACGCTTGATGACAGCAGCATCCGCCGTCGAGATCCCGAACCCGCGCGACAGCGTCGCCGCGAAGACGCTGCGCTTCGTCGCGCGCACGCCGCTCCACATCTTCCTGATCATCGTGGCCTGTCTCTGGATGGTGCCGACGATCGGGCTCTTCATCACGTCGATCCTGCCGGCGTCGGCGCTCGCGTCGAAGGGCTGGTGGCAGGTCTTCTCGCATCCGAGCACGGCGACCTGGTCGAACTACAGCGCGCTCTTCCACAACCACGGGATGCTCACCGCGCTGAAGACGACCGCGTACATCGCGGTCGGAAACACGCTGCTCGTCGTGATCCTCGGGGCGATGGCGGGGTACGCGTTCGCGTGGCTCGAGTTCCCCGGTCGCGACTGGGCATTCATCGGCGTGATCGCGTTGCTCGTCGTGCCGCTGCAGATGGCGCTCATCCCGATGTTCAAGCTCTACGACACGTTCGGCCTGTTCGACACGGTGCTCGGGATCATCCTGTTCCACGTCGCGTTCGGTCTCCCGTTCGCGATCTTCCTGTTGCGGAACTTCTTCGTCGGGCTGCCGAAGGACATCCTCGAGTCGGCGCGCATCGACGGCGCCAGCGAGATCGTGATCTTCCTGCGCCTGATCCTGCCGCTCGGGCTGCCGGCGATCGCGTCGCTCGCGATCTTCCAGTTCCTCTGGACGTGGAACGACCTGCTCGTCGCGCTCACGTTCGGCCAGAACACGACGCCGATCACCGTGTGGATCGCGAGCCAGCTGCGCGAGTTCGGCACGAGCATCGACATCATCGCGCCGGCGTCGTTCATCTCGCTCGTCGTCCCGCTCTGCGTGTTCTTCGCGTTCCAGCGCTACTTCGTCCAGGGGCTCCTCGCCGGCTCGGTGAAGTAGTGGGCGTCGCGATCGTCGGCTCGGGGCTCGCGGGGTTCACCGCGTACCAGGCGCTGCGGCGCGGCGGGCTGGAGCAGGGCGAGATCGCGGTCTTCGGCACGGAGGCCGATCCGGCCGCCACATGGCGTGTCCGCGCGGCCGCGATCCGCCAGCGCGAGATGCGATCCGAGAGCGACGGGCACACGCGGCCGGCGACGTTCCCCGGGCTCGCGTTCTCGAGCGTCCGGCGCCGCCGGTCGCTGCGGCCGCTCGTCGAGTCGGTGTGCGACCGGTATCACCCGACGGTCGACGAGTTCCTCGCGCACGTCGAGGAGCGCCGCGAGCGGAGTGGGTGGGACCAGAGCGTGCGCGCGCGGCGCGTCGAGCGCGTCGAGGCGGTGGACGGCGGGCTCGAGCTCGACGGCGAAGGCCCGTTCGCGCACGTGCTCGTCGCCCCGGGGCATCCCGGTCTCGCGTGGCCCGAGGAGTTGCGCATCGACCCGCGCGCGGTGCACGCCTACGAGCCGCACGGTTACGCATCGAGCGTCACGGTCGTCGGCGCCGGGCTCGCCGCGGCGACCGAGTGGCTGAACGCACTCGCCGCCGGTGCGGAGGTCGTCTCGGTGAGACGCCGCGAGCCGCGCCGCGCGCCGCTGAACGTGCCGCGCGAGTACTTCTCACAGCGCGGGCTCGCGAGCTTCCACCGCCTCGCGCCGGGCGAGCGTGCGGCGCGGCTGCGCGACCTGCTCGGCGCGTCGTACCCGGCGGGCCGGCGCTTCGACGAGCCGCTCGAACGGGCGGCGCGCGAGGGCCGCTTCCGCGTCGAGCAGTCGGTGAACGGGTCGGAGCAGGTGATCTGCGCGACGGGGTTCCGCCGCGGCTTCGCGCACGACCCGCTGCTCGCGCGGCTCGTCACCGAGCACGGGCTCGAGACGGTCGACGGCTGGATCGTGCTCGCGCCGGACGGCGCGGTCGCCGCGCTCTCGGATGCCACACGCACGCTCGCACTCGCGGGCGCGCCCGCGCAGTGGGCGTTCCCCGCCGCGGACACGCTCGCCGGCGCGCGGTACGCGGCGCACGGCTTCCTCCGGAGGATCGCGTCGTGTCGTACACGCTGAGAGGCCGCATCGAGTCGCGGCTCGCCGCGCTCCTGCCGGTACTGGTCGCCGCGCTCGCGATCGCGCTCTCCGAGCATCGCTGGTGGCCGCTCCAGGCGGTCGGCCTGATGCTCGGCGCCGGGCTCGTGCTGGACACGCAGGCGTACCACCGGGTGCTCCGGTACCAGCCGGGCTGGGCCGCGCTGCCGCTGGGCGCGCTCGAGCTCGGGCTGCTCGTCCTGCTGATGCACGTCACGGGCGTGATGGCGCCGCTCGCACAGGCGATTGCTCTCTTCGCCGGCGGCTGGCTCGCCGCGCAGCTCCTCGGCCACGCGGCGTTCCCGCTGCTGCGCCTCGGCTACGCGGAGGAGGGCGGCGAGCTCGGACGGCTTGGCGCCGCTGCGGCAGTGCTCCTCGGCGTCGGCCTCGCGGCATCGGCGTCCGTCGCGTACGCGCTGCGACCGCCCGTCGTCCATCTCGCCGCCGGCGTCCACCAGGGCCCACTCGTGATCACGCGCCGCGAGGTGCTGAGCGGCGAGCCGGGCGCGATCGTCCGCGGCGGGATCGTCGTCCGCGCGAACGGTGTGACGATCCGCAACGTCTCCGTCGTCGGCGGCGAGAACGGGATCTCGATCGAGGGCTATCGCAACACGGTGCTCGACCACGTATCGGTGTCGGGTGCGAAGCTCGACGGGATCCACGTGCGCCTCGGCGGCGTGATGATCAAGGACTGCTCCGTCGACATGCTCGGCAACCCGCTCGGCCAGGGCATCGACATCTCGTACAACATCGGCGTGGGGATGAGCATGGTCGACGGCTGCAACGTCGTCGGCGGGATGAACGGCATCGTCACGCACTCGTCGATGACGGAGATCGCGCGCAACCACGTCAGCCGCACGCAGATCGCGGGGATCTCCATGACCGAGATGTCGATGGGGAAGATTCAGTCGAACGAGGTGCGCGACGCACTCGGCGTCGGCATCAACTGCGGCGACCGCTCGATGTGCGAGATCCGCAAGAACGTCGTGATCGGCACGCGGTCCGACGCGGCGGGCGGGAACAAGACGCGGGCGGGCTTCGGTGTCGAGGTGCTGTTCGGCGCCGAGGCGGAGCTCAGCGGAAACGACCTGACTCGCAACGCCGCGACGCTCGGCGTCTTCCAGAGCTCACTCGCGCGCCGGGAGCGGTAGCGACATCAGCTCGTAGCCGCGCGCGAGCATGCTCTCGCCGCCTGCGAGGAGCTCCTCGTAGGGAGGCACGTCCCACGCGAGCGAGTCCGCCATGCGCACGATCATGTTGAAGAGCGCGGCGACGTGGATCGCGTCGACGAGGGCGTCCTCGCTCACGCCCGCGGCGCGCACCGCGTCGGCGTCGGCCGGCGTCAGCTCGCCGGGCCGCAGGGTCATCGTCTCGAGGAAACCGAGCGTCGCGCGGAGCTTCTCGTCGACGGGCGCGGTGCGCCAGTCGCGGTAGACCGCCTGGACGAGCTCTTCACCGAGGACGTACGACGCGACCGCGCCGTGGGAGCCCGTTCAGAATGGACACTGGTTCAACGACGAGACGAACGCGGCGAAGAGCTCGCGCTCGCCGGGCGTCCAGTCGGACTCGCCGCGCATCGCGACATCGAGCGCCTTCGAGAACGGGCGGCCGAAGATCTCCGGCCGGTAGTAGAGCGTCTTGAGGACGCCGCGCGGCTCGATGCCGCGCGCAGCGCGGATCAGGTCGAGCGCCTGCGTGCCCTCGGCGTCGTGACCGGACTCGACGCACGCGAGCCTCATCCCAGCACCCCGAGCGCGGCATCGAGACGCACGAGCCCGGCGCCGACCGCAGTCGAGACCATCAGCTCGAAGACCTCGTCCTCGGAGAGCCCGGCGGCGAGCATCGCCTCGACCTGCGCGTCCGTGACGCGGTACGCGTGCTTGCGCGCGGTCTCGACGTAGTCGGCCGCGGCCGCCGGCACCGGCCGGTCCGGCTGCGCGGCCTCGCGCAGGTCGTCGATCAGCGGCTCGTAGCGGGACGTCATCGAGTGAAAACCTACACCGCGGCTTGAAACTCGCGCCGTCGCCGTCTTGAATGCGCGGGATGGAGCCCGCTGTCGCGACGGAGTCACCGGACGCCGCGCCCCGCACGAGCGGCTCGGCGCTCCTCGCCGGGCTGATGCTCCTGGCGGGCACGATCGTCTTCCTCTGGTTCGCGCCCGACTCGTACCAGATCTACAAAGCGGTGCACGTGACGGCGATCGTGATCTGGGTCGGCGGCGACGTGACGTTGACGACGCTCGGGATCGTCTTCGAGCGCAAGCGCGACGGCGAGGCGCTCGCAGCGCTCGGCAAGCTCGGCGCGTGGATCGGCGTGAAGGTGTACACGCCGACGCTCTTCGTCGTGCTCGGCTTCGGGATCGCACTCGTCCAGAAGGGCCACTGGGGCTGGGGGACGTTCTGGATCGACTTCGCGCTCGCGGGCTGGGCGATCGCGTCCGCGGTCGGCGTGGCGTTCGTCGGCCCGGAGCTCGGCCGGATCGACCGCGCCGCGCAGGAGCACGGCCCGGACTCCGCCGAGGTGGCCCGCCGCGTCCGCCGGCTCTTCACCGTCTTCCGCTTCGACACCGCCCTGCTCGTGCTGATCGTGCTCGACATGACGGCCAAGCCGTTCAGCTGAGCTCCCAGGGCCGCGCGGGGCCGCTGATACCCTCAGCGACCCGATGCCGATCTACGAATATCGCTGCCCGGAGGGGCATCTCTTCGAGCGGTTCCAGTCGATGACCGCGCCCGCGCCGGAGCGCTGCGACGTGTGCGGCGCGTCGCCGCTCGAGCTCGTCCTGTATCCGATCGCGATCCACTACAAGGGCTCGGGCTTCTACTCGACCGACTACGGCAAGAAGGGCAAGGCCGCCGCGAAGAAGGATGGCGGCGAGGGCGGCGCGTCGTCGTCGTCGGACGGCGGCTCGTCGTCGGGCGACTCCGCGACGAAGGGCGGCGACTCGGCGGGCTCGTCGAAGAGCGACTCCTCGTCGTCGACCGCGACCGAGAAGAAGAGCTCCTCGAGTGACTGACCGCACGCGGAAGACGGGCACGTTCCTCGGCGTCCCGTACGACTGGCGGCGTCCCACGCTCGCACGTGCGAAGTCGCGCCTGTGGAACCCCGACGACCCGCGGCTCTTCACGCCGAAGGCGTACGGCATCGGCTGGGACATCAACTTCGCGCGCCTGCTGCGCCGGAGGTAACGGCCGTGACCGTCGTCCGTCGCGTGGTCGGTGCGCTGCTCGTTCTGACCGGCGCGGTCTGGCTCGGGCAGGGGCTCGACCTGATCCAGGGGTCGTCGATGACCGGCAGCACGTTCTGGGCCGTCGCCGGTGGCGTGTGCATCGTCCTCGGCATCGGCCTGCTCGGCTGGCCGTGGCGGCAGACGCTCAGTAGCTGAAGACGGTCGTGTCGTCTCCGGCCCACTCCCACATCGGAGTCGCGCCGGCGACCTTCACGTTGCCGACCTTCTCGGCGTCGGCGAGGCCCCGCGCGTTGAGGCAGATCGGGCAGAGCCAGAGCTCGCCTCCGCCGTCGGTGAACTGCTGGAACAGCCGTTCGAGCGGTGGGCAGCCGTCGCACGCCTCGCCCTTCGCCTCGCCCGGCGACGCAAGCCGCACGGCGTCCTTCGTCGCCCAGATCACGACGGACTTCCCCTGTTCGAGCGCCGCGGTGGCGACGAGGAACGCCACCGTCACGCGCTCCGGGTCCTCCATCCCGGTCGCGAGGTTGACGAGCACCTTTCCGGCCATGTGAGTCCTTTCGTCGGCGGGGAGAACGAGCGTGGCAACCTTACGACTCCGGCAGCCCTGACGACATCCGAAGCGAGGTGCGACACACGATGGCGAAGAGCACAGCGGGCAAGGACATGACCCCGTCCCAGCTGATCGACGCGAGGATCGACGAGCTCGGCGACTGGAGGGGCGAGACGCTCGCCCGCGTCCGCGCCCTCATCAAGCAGGCGCTGCCCGACGTGGTCGAGGAGTGGAAGTGGCGGGGCGTTCCGGTCTGGTACCGCGACGGGATGCTCTGCACCGGCGAGACGTACAAGAGCGTCGTCAAGCTGACGTTCGCGAAGGGCGCGTCGCTCGACGACCCTGCGGGGCTCTTCAACTCGAGCCTCGAGGGCAACACGCGGCGCGCGATCGATCTGCACGAAGGCGACGCGATCGACAAGGCCGCATTCACGAAGCTCGTGCGCGCGGCGGCGGAGCTGAACGCGTCGCCGCGGCGGTGACGCGAGAGGGTGGGGTGGGGCGGCGGTGGTAGCGTGACGGCACGGTCGAACGGCTTTCGCTCACGCTTCTCCACGTCGAAGGCCTCGCCGTCGCAGCCGCCGAACTGGGCTTGATCTGGCTCGCGCACATCGGCGTCGACCGCGCGGTCGGTTACGGCCTGAAGTATCCGGTCGGCTTCAAGGACACGCACCTTCAGCGCGTGTAGCTGCGACGCGCCGACCGAGCCGGCCTAGAAGACGAACGGCACGAGCATCTTCGTCGAGCGCTTGTAGGCCGGATAGTCGTCGGGGAACCGGCCGGCGAGGAACCGTTCCTCGACGGTCGCGCTGTAGACGAAGTAGACGCAGGCGAGCGCCACCGCAACCAGCCACATCCAGTCGAGCGCCACCGCGGTGCCGGCGCTCGCAACGAGGATGCCCGAGTAGATCGGGTGGCGGACGAGGCGGTAGGGGCCGCTCGTCACGAGCTCGGGGTCGTTCTTCTGCGTCATCGGTGTGCCCCAATTGCGCCCGATATGCACACGCGCCCAGATCGCGAACGCCAGGCCGGCGGCGAAGAGTGCGAGCCCGGTCGCGGCGCGCCACGGCTCGGTGGTGAGGCCGTGGCCGCGGAACGCGCCCAGCCGAAGCAGGACGATCACGACGACGGCGATGAGCGCCCTGATCCGCAGCTCGCGCGACCACGGAACGCGGCCCCGCTTCATGGAGAAGGCCGCTGCGAGCCAGTACAGCCAGAACGCCGCCCAGCCGACGGCGAAGACGATCTCGACCGCTCTCGTCGCGGCTCAGCGCTCCTCGTGCTGCGCCGCGCCTTCGACCGGCGGTATCCAGCTCTCGCGCCGCTTGACCCAGATCTCGTCGTCGGGCTTCAGCTCGAACGGCGCCTCGTCGAGGCTGCCGACCCGGATCTCGACGAACGCGTCGTCGTTGCCCGCTGTATCGACGAGCCGGGACCCGCAGCGCGGACAGAAGCCGCGGCCGTCGTAGCTCGAGATCTCTCCGGTCAGCTCGAATGCCTCGACGGGCCAATGTGCGTACACCGTGAACGCGCTGCCGGACTCCTTTCTGCAGTCCGCGCAGTGGCACCTGCGGACGTGCGCAGGGTCACCGCGAACGCTGTAGCGGACGGCCCCGCAGAGACATCCGCCGGTGCGGACTCGAGCCTCCACGCGCACAGATGCTACGCGAGCGCGCGCGGCGCGTACTCCACGCGGGCGAACGGCCAGTCCGATTCGAGCCACCCACTCACGGCGCGCCACAGCGGAGTGTCCAGGTGCGCGTGGCTCTCCCGCACCCACGAGAGCGCGCAGGCGTGGTGGTCGGCGTCGCTGCCGCGCAGCGGGTAGATGTAGACGCACCCGATCACGTCGCGGCTTCCGGGATCGAGCACCGTGTACGTGAATCCCTTCCGGGTGCGGAAGTCGTCGGCGTGGCGCTGCAGGTCCGCGCGGTTCTCGTCCCGCGTCATCTCTCGCGGCCAGCGGCCGTCGGGATAGCCGGGCGTCGCGGCGATGTGCTCCATCGACGACGTCCACGCGTCGTAGTCCGACTCGTTGTGCTCGGGCCCGAGCGGCTCGAGGGCGAACTCGGCAGTCTCGAGACCGAGCGGCACGTCGAAGTCGGGCGGGACGAACTCGGCCACACGACCGATCGTAGAGTGTCCTTCGGGGCGCGCGCGGCGTCGCCCGCGAAGAGCGATTCAGCGCCGATACACGTCCACGCTGAGCCGGCCGCTGAACCTGCCTGCCGTGCCCGCCACTGCGAGATAGCAGACGTCCTGCCCGCCGCGAATGTGGTAGAGCAGGTTGCGAGTCCCGGCCGTGTCGAAGCTGCGGCTGACCGTCGAGACCGTCGTTCCCTTGAGGCACACCGTCGTGGTCGAGGTCTTGAGGTTCGGCCCGGCGCCGTAGAGGATGATCTTGTACGGCCGGAGGATCCGGACGCTGAAGCTGGCGCTGCCCGCTCTCGGGATGTAGACCGACTTCGCGATGTACGGGCGGGAGGCCGAAGCCGAGGCGGCGATGACTCCTGCCGTGATCAAAGCCACGAGGTGCAAGACTCTCTTGATGCGTCTCAGGCGCTGATCCCCGATCATGGTTGGTCTCTGTCCCTCCGCGTCTGCGGATGCACCGTCTCGCCGCGCGCGAGCATCGCGACGAACTCCGCGATCTTGCGGGCACGGGTCTCGGGCCGCTTCACCGCCTCGATGCGATGCAGGATCGAGTAGCGATTCTGGCTGGTGAGCTGTCCGAACATCGTTTTCGCCTTCGGTTCCGCCGCAAGCGCACCTGCCAGGTCGTCGGGCACGCGGGCCGTCGCGGCGCCGGCGTAGGCAGCCTCCCAGCGCCCGTCGGCCTGTGCGCGCTCGACCTCGGCGATTCCCGAAGCCTGCATCCTGCCCTCGCCGATCAGCCGCTCGGCGAGGGCCGTGTTCCGCTTCGACCAGCGGCTCCGTGCCCGCCTCGGGGTGAAACGCTGAAAGTACGTTCGCTCGTCGCGGCGGCGAACCTGGCCGTCGATCCAGCCGAAACAGATCGCCTCCTCGAGGGCCTCGTCGTAGGTGAGGCTCGTCGGTGAGGTCGTGCCCTTCTTCGCGAGTACGAGCATGACGCCCGCCCGATCGGCGTGGTTGCGCCCGAGCCACGCACGCCACGCGCGCGCGTCAGGGACGACCAGTTCGCCGTTCTCACTACCGATTCAGTACTTCTAGCACCGTTCGGCCGGCCGGCCGGAGCTCGGCTCGGCTAGTGATCGCCTTCGAAGCCTGCCGTCTCGACGTGCTCGGGCTTGATTCGGACGATGATCCGTACCTCGCCTTCCTTCCTGAAGGGGTAGCTGTCGGCGTCGAGGTACTTCTTTGCGAGCTTGTCGATGTGGGCGTCGGCGCCTTCGTGCGAGAGCTCGGCTTTGCCGGTGGCGACCAGCGAGTGGTAGCCGTTCTCGGGATTCACTATCGCGATCGAGACGTTGGGGTTCTCGCGCATATGGCGAGGCTTCGCGCGACCCTCGGCCGTGTTCACGAGGATGTCACCGCCGTCGGTGTCGACCCAGACCACCGTCTGGTGTGGAGTGCCGTCGGCACGGAGCGTGGAGAGGATCGCGTAATACGGCTTCTGCACGAACTCGGCCTGTGCTTCGTCGAGCCTGGGCATCGGGTCTCCTTCTGATCGGCAGTGACGGGAACGCGCGGGGATGCAGCCGGCTTGATGCGTTGCCGTTCCGTTATACCGTCACCGGCTCGGGGCTTGCGAGCCGGTGACCGGCGCACGAGGGACGTGCTTGGGCTGGTGTTCGGGAGTGACGCCTGAGCGGCGGGACGCAGATGGCGGTTGGTGGCCGTTCGACGCGCGCTAATCTCTGGGCGTGTTCAGGCGGTTCGCTCTCCTGATCGGCTTCGCGCTGGCGATGGTTCTTGCGACGACTGCGCTCGCCAACGCCCCGGTTCGGGTCACCCTCACTCGCGCCCTTCCTGGAAACAAAAACCCTGGTGAGCACGTACTCGTCCGCTGGACGTTCCGTGACTCTTCAGGGCACATCGTTCGGCTGAAGCACGTTCTCCTAACGATCATCTGCCCGACGCGCGACGCCACAACGCGGACACTCGCGGTGCTGCGGCCCGACGGCACGTATCGCGCGAACGCTGTTGTGCCGCCCGGCGGAATCGGAACCCTCTCGATCAAGACGAGCACGCGCACGTTCCTGATCACGAATCCGTTCCGCCGCTAGCGGGCCGGGAACCGAGATTCTCGGCTGCGCGAGTGTTCACGAGAGCACCCCGAGCCGCTACGATCCGGGGCGGACAGGTGGTCACCAGTTGAGTTACTAGAAGGCCCGCCGTACGGCGGGCCTTCTGTGTCCTGGACCCCGAAGGCTGGACTCGAACCAGCATCTCTCCACTGGACAGGCGGCCGCTCTACCAATTGAGCTACCTCGGGGTCGTGCCCAAGGTGTATCGAGGTGCCGATCCCATCGCAAGATGGCCGAACAAGACAAACGCTGAAGCGACATGCGCCGCCTGCGCCGGCGTTCCGGAATGACGCCTGACCGCGCGAGTGTCGGCTTCGGTCGTGCCGGTGCCGTAAGCGCGTAGCGCTTACGCGGGTCGCGGTGCGGTATAGGTGCCGCGGACTCTGCGTGAGAAAAGGAAATACGCGATTGCTGCGATGCCCGGAAGCGAATCGACGGCGGCGCCAAACGGAGACTTCGCGCCGAGGAGGAACCAACTGATGAGGAAGGCCACAGAGAGCGCGTTGAACAGGATGTTGTTGGCGATCGCGGCTCTCCGGTCCGAGAGGAGTAGGCGGAGTACGACAGCTCCGTATGTCAGCAGCACCAGGTTCATGACGTCGTAGATCACTAACGCCCACAGCGGTATGAAAGAGCCGTGGCCTGTCAGTGAGAGTGAGTACATGACTACCGAACCGACGGTCAGGAAGAGGCTGTGCGCGAGTTGGGCCGCCAGGGCGACCATGTAGAACAGGAGCCAACCCCGAGGGGCCGTCGATATGAACGCGCGGAGCGCTCTGTGTGGACCCTCCAGCAACCCGGCGCGTTTCAGGAAGTACACGATCGCCGCCACGGACGCTACGAGAATGAGGAAGGGCATCAGCGGCGAGCGTACCATCGGTTGGGCCAGTGTTCAGGAATGTCCCCCGAGGTCGAATGCCGTCGATGAACGGCTTCTGCTTGGATGCCGCGTATGGACGATCACGGGATGCGGCCGCCGATCCCAATCCTCCGCATGTACGACGTCGACGCAACTAAGCGCTTCTACGTCGACTATCTCGGCTTCAGGCTCGATTGGCAGGAAGGCGACGGTGATCGCCCGGTCTACATGCGCGTGTCTCGGGGTCCAGTGGCTCTCGACCTCTCGTCGCACGCCGGGGACGGCACGCCAGGAACGGCGATCGTGGTGCAGGTCGACGACGTCGCCGCTCTCCATAGCGAGCTTCACAGCAAGAACTACCCGTTCATGAACCCAGGGATCGACCCGAGAGGCATCGGCAGGGAAGTAGTCGTGATCGATCCCGCCTCGAACCAAGTCCGCTTCTTCGAGGCGGGCAACGCTGAAGCGGACGCCTGATCCCGAGCACGGTTGCGCTCGCTTGCGCCATGGTCCGCAATGCATCCCGAAAGCGCGCCCGGCAATGCGCTTGAGTGACCCGCTAGGCGAGACGCCGCAAGTTCGTTCCGTCGGCGTCGACGATCCACACGCCAGCAGGTGGACGACCGGGCACGTTCGGTCCGACGAGACCCATGAAGACGAGTCTCGACCCGTCGGGCGACCATTGAGGCCGATCGGCGCTGTCGTCGCTGATCCAGTTGATCGATCCGCTGACGACGGTTTGTCTGCCCGTGAGGTCGACCGTGACGAGGTTTGCCAGCTTGACCGTCGCCCGCGCCGTGAATGCGATTCGATCCGACCGCGGAGACCACGAGAACCCGGCGGCAGCACCGAACCTTGACGCCAGCACGGTTGGTTTGCCGCCGGCGGTGCTGACAAGCACGAGCTTCGGCTTCGCGCCCGGCGCGACGTACGCGATCCACTTCCCGTCGGGGGACCACTGCGGCCCCACCGCATTCGACGGCACATGCGACGAGCCGATCAGCCCGCTCCGCGCAAGCGACACCGGCGCTCCGCGGAGATGGATGTTTTCGACCATGATCGCCGGTGTCCCCTTCGGGTTCCCGTTGTAGTTCCACGGTGCACGCGTGAAGACGAGTTGCGTCCCGTCCGGCGAAAAGCCGTTGATGGAATCGCTCGTGCTCTTGGGTCGCGCGATGACGAAGGGCTTGCCGCCGCGTACGGACACCAGGGCGATCGAGTCTGGAGCGTGCCCGCAGCCGCAGCCGTCGTCGAGAGCGACCGTTTCGCGATTGGGTGAGAGGATGAACCACGGCGTACCGCTGAAGAGCTTCGTCGCCTTACCGCTTCCCTCCCCGATGCTGAATAGTTCGAAGTTCGAGGCGAACGCGATCCGCTTGTCTGCCGCCCACAACACTGGCTCGCAGCACGAGTCCGCGGAGTAGCGCGCGTGCTTCCCGCTCCCACCCGCTGCGCTCATTACCTCGACTCGGCCGCGAGGCACCCCGAGATACGCGAACGCGATCTGCGTCCCGTCCGGCGACCACGACGGGTTCGCCGCCTCCAGCCTCTGCGAGTTCGCTGGCGCGGCGGCGCGGCTCGTTCCTCCATACGTCGTGAGGAGAAACCCGACAGCCAATGCAGCGAGTGCCATCCGAGCCATGCCTAGGATGTTGCCGATCGCCGGTTAGGGATGTGTTCGTAGGGCGTTAGCCTTGCCTG
>DASYGK010000036.1:0-9100 GCA_035999905.1 Gaiellaceae bacterium
CCCTCGCCGGACAACCCGGTCGTCGAGACGGCGAAGCTGCGCTCGCCGCCTTCCTTCAGCGCGTACGACGTGCGGAGCTTCATCGGCCACAGCGGCCACGGTGTCAGGTCGTCGGGCCGGTGCGCCGGCGGCTCGCCGAGCAGCTCGATCTGCGTGACCGACGCCGCGCCCTCGCGATGCGCGCTCGCGACGCAGTCGGCGCCCGTGTCGCCGCCGCCGACGACGATCACGTGCTTGCCGGCCGCCGTGATCGTCGGCTGCGCTGCGCCTGCGATGTCGCGGTTGCGGCCGTACAGGTACTCCATCGCGTAGTGCACGCCGTCGAGCTCACGGCCGGGCACCGGCAGGTCCCGCGGCACGCGTGCACCCGTCGCGACGACGACGGCATCGAAGCCCGCACGCAGCTCGGCCACGTCGACGTCGACGCCGACCTCGATGCCGAAGCGGAACTCGACGCCCTCCTCCGAGAGCTGCTGCAGCCGTCGCTCGACGACCGTCTTCTCGATCTTGAAGTCCGGGATGCCGAAGCGCAGCAGGCCGCCGCCCGTCTCGTCGCGCTCGAACACCGTCACCGCGTGCCCTGCGCGCGCGAGCTGCTGCGCGGCGGCGAGCCCCGCCGGCCCCGAGCCGACGACCGCGACGCTGCGGCCGCTCCGCTCATGTGCGGGCTGCGCGGCGATCCAGCCCTCCTCCCACGCACGGTCGACGATCGCGAGCTCGATCTGCTTGATCGTGACCGCGTTGCCCTCGTCGATCTCGAGCACGCAGGCGGCCTCGCACGGCGCGGGACAGAGACGCCCCGTGAACTCGGGAAAGTTGTTCGTGCGGTGCAGCTGCTCGATCGCCTCCTCGAAGCGCTCGCGGTAGACGAGGTCGTTCCAGTCGGGGATGAGATTCCCGAGCGGGCAGCCGTGGTGGCAGAACGGCACGCCGCACTCCATGCAGCGCGCGCCTTGCCGCTTCAGCTCGACGAGCGGCAGCGTCTTCACGAACTCGCGGTGGTCGCCGACGCGCTCGCCCGGCGCGCGCTCCGGCGTGTCCGCGCGCGTGATCTTCAGGAAGGCGCCGAGCTCGCCCATTAGTGGCCCTCCAGGTGATGTTGCCGAGCTTCTGGGGCGCGAACACCAAGCGATGCAAGGACGCAGGGAGCCCCGATAACGGTGGCTATCGGGGCGACCGAGGACGCCGCAGCGCGCCGCGTGATCGCGTTCCAGAAGCCGGAGGGCATTGCCTGGGGGGCCACTAAGCCGCGGCTCCCTCGGTCTCGCGCGTGTAGAAGCCGTCGCCGCCGGTCGAGACGACGCCCGCCTCGAGCGCGCGGCGGTAGTCGTTCGGCATCACCTTCACGAACGCCGCGCGCGCGACCGTCCAGCTCGCGAGCAGGCGCGCCGCGACGGTCGACCCGGTGCGCACCGCGTGCTCCTCGACGAGCGCGCGCAACGTGGACGAGTCGTCGTCCTCGAGCGGCTCGAGCGCGACGAGCTGCGGGTTGCAGCGCGCCGCGAACGTCCCGTCCTCGTCGAGCACGTACGCGATGCCGCCGCTCATGCCGGCTGCGAAGTTTCGTCCGGTGCGCCCGAGCACGGCGACGATGCCGCCCGTCATGTACTCGCAGCCGTGGTCGCCGACGCCCTCGACGACGGCGTGTGCGCCCGAGTTGCGCACCGCGAAGCGCTCGCCCACGAGACCGCGGAAGAACGCGCGGCCCGCCGTTGCGCCGTAGAGCACCGTGTTCCCGGCGATCACGTTCTCCTCGGCACGGAAGCCGGCGCCGTCGGGCGGGCGCAGCGCGAGGACGCCGCCCGACAGCCCCTTGCCGACGTAGTCGTTCGCGTCGCCGTGCAGCGTCAGCTCGATGCCCGGCGCGAGCCAGGCGCCGAACGACTGGCCCGCCGAGCCGCGCAGCGTGATGCCGACCGATCCCTCGGGCAGGCCCGGCGCGCCGTGCGCGCGCGTGACCGCGTGCGACAGCAGCCCGCCGACGGTGCGGTTCGTGTTCGAGATCGCGAGGTCGGCCTCGACCGGCGCGCCCTCGTCGATCGCGGGGCGCGCGAGCTCGATCAGCTGCCAGTCGAGCGCGTCCTCGAGCGCAGGCGCCTGCGCGTGCGTACGACGGCGCGGACCGTCGACGTCCGGAGCGTGCAGGATCGACGTGAGGTCGACGCCGCGCTTGCGCCACGCCGACACGGCCTCGTCGGGGTCGAGCAGGTCGACGCGGCCGACGAGGTCGTCGAAGCGGGAGATGCCGAGCCGCGCCATGATCGTGCGCGCCTCCTCGGCGACGAAGAAGAGGAAGTTGACGATGTGCTCGGGCTTGCCGGCGAACCGCCTGCGCAGCTCGGGATCCTGCGTCGCGATCCCGACCGGGCACGTGTTGAGATGGCAGGCGCGCATCATCACGCAGCCCGCCGCGATCAGCGGCGCGGTCGCGAAGCCCATCTCGTCCGCTCCGAGCAGCGCCGCGATGACGACGTCGCGGCCCGTCTTCAGCTGCCCGTCCGTCTGCACCCAGATGCGCGAACGCAGGTCGTTCAGCAGCAGCGTCTGCTGCGTCTCGGCAAGGCCGATCTCCCACGGGATCCCCGCGTGCAGGATCGACGACAGCGGCGCCGCGCCGGTGCCGCCCTCATGCCCGGAGATGAGCACGTGGTCCGCGCCCGCCTTCGCGACGCCCGCGGCGACGGTGCCGACCCCGACCTCCGCGACGAGCTTCACCGAGATGCGCGCCTCGGGGTTCGCGCAGCGCAGGTCGTAGATCAGCTGCTTGAGGTCCTCGATCGAGTAGATGTCGTGGTGCGGCGGCGGCGAGATGAGCCCGACACCGGGCGTCGTCAGGCGCACGCTCGCGATGTAGCGGTCGACCTTGTGCCCCGGCAGCTGGCCGCCCTCGCCGGGCTTCGCGCCCTGCGCCATCTTGATCTGCAGCTCGTCGGCGTTCGTGAGGTAGTTGATGTTGACGCCGAAGCGGCCCGACGCGACCTGCTTGATCTTCGAGCGTCGGTCGTCGCCGAAGCGCACGGGATCCTCGCCGCCCTCGCCGGTATTGGAGCGGCCACCAATACTGTTCATCGCCTGCGCGAGCGTCTCGTGCGCCTCGCGCGAGATCGAGCCGAGCGACATCGCGCCGGTCGAGAAGCGCTTCACGATCTCGCTCGCGGGCTCGACGTCCTCGAGCGGGATGCCGTCCTCCGGATAGCGGAACTGCATCAGCCCGCGCAGCGTCGAGCGCCGCGACGAGTCGGCGTTGACCGCGCGCGAGTACGCCTCGTAGGTCTCGTGCGAGTTCGCGCGCACCGCATGCTGCAGCGACGCGATCGTCTCCGGGTTCCACGAGTGATGCTCGCCCTCGCGGCGCCACGCGTAGAGGCCGAGCACCGGCAGCAGCTGCTCGCCCGTCGCCGGGAACGCGCGTGCGTGGCGCGCGAGCGCACCCTCGGCGATCTCGGGCAGCCCGACGCCGCCGATGCGCGTCGGCGTGCCGGTGAAGTGACGCTCGACGAGCGCGGGGGAGAGGCCGACCGCCTCGAAGATCTGCGCGCCGCAGTAGGACGGCACGGTCGAGATCCCCATCTTCGACATCGTCTTCAGCAGGCCCTTGGCGATGCCCTTCGTCGCGCGCGCCTGCGCCTGGTCGGGCGTCATCTCCTCGCCGAGCCAACCGAGCTCGACGAGCTCCGCGAGCGTCTCGAGCATCAAGTACGGATTGACCGCGGCCGCGCCGTAGCCGACGAGCGTCGCGATGCTGTGCACGCTGCGCGGCTCGCCCGACTCGACGACGATGCCGGCCTGCAGTCGCGTTCCTGCGCGCACGAGATGGTTGTGCACGGCGGAGGTCGCGAGCAGCGACGGCATCGGCACGTGCTCGGCACCGGCCTTGCGGTCGGAGAGGATGAGGATGTTCGCGCCGGCAGCGAGCGCGGCGTCGGCTTCTTCGCACAGACGCTCGAGCCCGCGCTCGAGCCCGTCGACGCCTTCGGCGAGCGGCCAGGTCGTGTCGATCGTCCAGCTCATGAAGATGCCGCTGCGCACGTGCCGGAGCTGCGCGAGCTCTCTGTCGCGCAGGATCGGGTTCGCGATCACGAGCTGCCGCGCGTGCTCTGGCGTCTCGTCGAGCAGGTTCCGCTCGGAGCCGACGCTCGCGGTGACGCTCATCACCGTCGCCTCGCGGATCGAGTCGATCGGCGGATTCGTCACTTGCGCGAAGAGCTGCTTGAAGTACGAGTAGAGGAGCGGCTTGCGGCGCGAGAGCACGGCGAGCGGCGTGTCGTTGCCCATCGAGCCGACCGCTTCCTCCGCGTTACGCGCGAGCGGCGCGAGGATCACCTTCATGTCCTCCTGCGCGTAGCCGAAGAGCAGCTGCCGGGTGCGCAGCGGATGCTCCGGCGGCTCGATCTCCTCCGCCTCCGGAAGGTCGGCGAGGTGCACCGTCTCGGCTTCGACCCAGTCGGCGTACGGCCGGCGCGTCGCGATCTCGCGCTTCAGCTCGTCGTCGGGGACGATCCGTCCCTGCGCGAGGTCGACGAGGAAGAGCTTGCCGGGCTGCAGACGGCCCTTGCGCACGATGTTCGCCGGCTCCTCGTCGAGCACGCCGGTCTCCGACGCGAGCACGACCCAGCCGTCGGCCGTCTCGTACCAGCGGCCGGGCCGCAGGCCGTTGCGGTCGAGCGTCGCGCCGATCACGCGGCCGTCGGTGAACGAGATCGCCGCCGGGCCGTCCCACGCCTCCATGAGACAGCCGTGGAACGCGTAGAAGCCGCGCAGGTGGCCGGGCACGTCGTCGCGTCCCTCGTACGCCTCGGGGATCATCATCATCAACGCGTGCGGCAGCGACCGTCCCGCGAGCACGAGCAGCTCGAGCACGTTGTCGAACGCCGCGGTGTCGGAGCCACCGGGGCGGATCACCGGCAGGATCTTCTGCAGGTCGTCGCCGAAGAGCTCGGAAACGAGCTGCGACTCGCGCGCCCGCATCCAGTTGACGTTGCCGCGCAGCGTGTTGATCTCGCCGTTGTGGGCGATCAGGCGGTACGGATGTGCGAGCTCCCAGCTCGGGAACGTGTTCGTCGAGTAGCGCGAGTGCACGAGCGCGAGCGCGCTCTGGAACGACGGGTCGGTGAGGTCGGGGTAGAAGCCCTCGAGCTGCGGCGCGATCAGCATCCCCTTGTAGACGAGCGTGCGCGACGAGAAGCTCGGCACGACGAGGTCGGCACCCGCGGCGAGCTCGCACACGCGCCGGATCACGTACAGCTTGCGCTCGAACGCGTCCTGGTCGAGCCCGTCGGCCGCCCCGACGACGACCTGCCGGATCACCGGCATGTACGCCTTCGCCGTCTCTCCCACGTGATGCTCGTCGGTGGGAACGTCCCGCCACAGCAGAAGACGCTGTCCCTCCGCCGCGACGGTCCTCTCGACGAGCTCCTCCAACTCCGCGCGGCGGAGCGGGTCGTGCGGCAGGAACATGACCCCGATCCCGTACCGGCCCGGCTCGGGCAGCTCGTCGACCGTGCTGCGGAAGAACGCGTCGGGGATCTGCACCGTGATCCCTGCGCCGTCGCCGGTCTTCGCGTCCGCGCCCTGCGCGCCGCGATGCTCGAGGTTCGAGAGCGCCGTGAGCGCACGCCGCACGGCCTCGTGCGACGGCGCCGCGTCGAGCCGCGCCACGAAAGCGACCCCGCACGCGTCGTGTTCGAACGCGGGGTCATAGAGGCCTTGCTTCGGGGGCGGCATCGCCTGGGATGAATCGTTCGTCAAGATCGGCTTCCTCGCCGGTCGTGAGAGGGCTGGGTCGTCTCCGCCTGGTGTGCTAGTCGGCGGTGGCGGAGAGGGGTGCCGACTAGCGCGTACGAATGGGCGCGGCGAACGCGAAGGAGACGACCGACTTGACTGCGTTCGGTGTGCGCACCATTCCCACTCCGAGACTGCAGGGCATTCGGCCGTGCGTCAATCCCGTTCTCCGGTTTGCCGCGGGGACGGCCCGAAGGCCGCCCCCGCTCGTCGTCGTGGTCATTCCTGCACCGCGATCATCGCGTGGGTCGTCGCTGCGGCCTGCGCCGGAGCGTGCGTCACGCCCACGTGCCCGTGGGACGAGGTGCCGTAGCCGCCGGGAACCGGGATGTAGAACTCGGGGTAGCCCCACATGCCGTGCTCGTGCACGTCGAGCCCCTGCGTCTCGACTTCCTCGGAGACGCGGATCCCCCAGATCTTGTTCATCACCCAGAGGGCGCCGTACGAGGTCGAGAACGTGAAGACGCCGACACAGGCGATCCCGAGCGCCTGCACGCCGAGCTGCTTGAACGAGCCCGTGTAGACGAGGCCGCCGGTGCCCGTGGCGAGGTTCTTCGCCAGCAGCGGCACCGCGAAGAGGCCGCAGGCGAGGGTGCCCCAGACGCCCGACATGCCGTGCACCGCGACCGCGCCGATCGGGTCGTCGATGCCGATCTTCTCGACGAAGATCACGCCGAAGACCGCGATCACGCCGGAGCCGGCGCCGATCACGATCGCCGCCCACGGCGCGACGAAGCCCGAGGCGGCGGTGATGGCGACGAGCGCGCCGAGCGCCCCGTTCAGCATCATCGAGATGTCGGGCTTCCCGAGCTTCATCCAGGCGATGACCATCCCGGTCACCGCACCGGTGGCTGCGGCGATGTTCGTCGTCAGCGCGACGTAGGCGAAGTAGCCCATCCCGCCGAAGTCGACGGAGAGCGTCGAGCCCGGGTTGAAGCCGAACCAGCCGAACCAGAGGATCAGCGTCCCGAGGACGGCGAAGGGGATGTTGTGGCCCGGGATCGGGTGCGCCCGGCCGTCCTTGCCGAACTTGCCGATGCGCGGCCCGAGGATCAGGGCGCCCGCGAGCGCCGCCAGCGCGCCCTGGAAGTGGACGACCGTCGAGCCGGCGAAGTCCTGCATGCCGACGCCGCCGGTGAGCGTCCCCTTGAAGAGCCAGCCGTGCGGGCTCCAGATCCAGTGGGAGACGATCGAGTAGGTGATCGTGAACCAGACGCCGAACGCGAAATAGACCCAGAGCTTCGCGCGCTCGGCCATCGCGCCCCAGACGATCGCGAGCGAGACGCCGGCGAACACGACTTCGAAGAGGTACCCGGCGGCGCCGGGGATCTCCGAGAACCAGTCGAACGGCGCCTTCCCGACCGACGTGAGCTCCGTCACCGAGGGGAAGAAGCCGTGCGTCCCGCTGAGCAGGCCGCCGTCGCCGAAGGCGATCCCGAAGCCGACCGCCCAGTAGACGACGGAGCAGATCCCGAAGATCAGGACATTCTTGCCGGCGATGTGCCCGGCGTTCTTCATCCGGGTCAGTCCGGCCTCGAGGAAGGCGAAGCCCGCCTGCATGAACATGACGAGGATGGCCGTGACGACCACCCAGATGGTGCTGGCTGCGATCAGCAGGTCGTGCTTGGTCACGCTTCCCCTCCTGTCCTGGACCAACAAAAAAGCCCGCGGGACAAAGTCCCACGGGCCACAACGCCCGGCCGTCCGCCACATCGATGCGGCGGCGACCTGCGGGCAGTGTTGCGCACCGGCCGGACGACCGCAAGGCCGTCGTACGGTTTTGCGCTCGCCCCGATATTTGACAGATCACGGATCGCCATGCACTCTACGAGGGCGATGACGACCGCGCAGACACGCATCTCCGCTCGCCCGTCCGGGCTTGCCGGCGTGTCCGCGCTCATTATTTTCGTCGTCGTCCTGATTCTCCCCCTCTAGGGGGAGATCACGAACACGCGACGCTAGCCCGTCGCATACACCGACCTCGCCACACCACAGGTGCGCCCTGAGTGCGCACTCGCGAAGGAGGAAGTGTTCGTGTCCCGCAGGATCCAGATTCTCGATACGACGTTGCGCGACGGGGAGCAGTCCCCGGGCATCGCGCTGCAGCCGCACGAGAAGGCGGAGATCGCCGAGCAGCTCGAGCGGTTGGGCGTCGACGTCGTCGAGGCCGGCTTCCCCGGGGCATCCCCAGGAGACTTCGAGGGCGTGCGCGCCGTCGCTGCCGCGGTGAGCGCGCCGACGGTCGCCGGCTTCGCCCGCACCCATCGCGTCGACATCGAGGCGGCCGGGCACGCGCTCGCCGGCGCCCGCAGGTCGCGCATCCACCTCGTGCTCGCGACGAGCGCGCTGCACATGGAGAAGAAGCTGCGGCTCTCGCCGGAGGACGTCGTCCGCCAGGCTCGCTGGGCCGCCGAGTACGCGGCCGGCCGCGCCGACGAGGTCGAGTTCTCGTGCGAGGACGCGACCCGCTCCGACCCCGCGTTCGTCGCGCTCGTCTGCCGCGCCGCGATCGCGGGCGGCGTCACGATCGTCAACCTCCCCGACACCGTCGGGTACGCGCTGCCTGGCCAGTACGCGTCGTTCATCGACGAGGTCCGGTCGCACTGCCCGGAGCTGAACGACGTGCTGCTGTCGGTGCACTGCCACGACGACCTCGGCCTCTCCGTCGCGAACTCGCTCGCGGGGATCGAGGCCGGCGCCGGCCAGGTCGAGTGCACGATCAACGGGCTCGGCGAGCGCGCCGGCAACGCGTCGCTCGAGGAGATCGTCGTCGCGCTGAAGGTGCGCAGCGACCACTTCGACGTCGAGACCGGGATCGACACGACTCTCATCGCCGAGACGTCGCGCCTCGTCGCCGAGCGCACCGGCTACGCCGTGCAGCGCAACAAGGCGATCGTCGGCGCCAATGCATTCGCACACGAGGCCGGCATGCACCAGGATGGGATGCTCAAGGACGCGCGCACCTACCAGATCATCGATCCGCGGGAGGTCGGCGTCTCGATGACGCTGCCGCTCGGCAAGCACTCCGGACGGCACGCGTTCGCCCGCGCCTGCGAGGCGATGGGCGTCGAGCTCTCCGGCGACGAGCTCAACGCCGCGTTCTCCCGCTTCAAGGCGCTCGCCGACACCGGCGCCGCCGTAACCCTCGACGAGCTCTTCACGGAGGTGGCCGCATGAGCCGCAGCGCAAAGATCGCCTGTCTCACAGGCGCCGGTACCGCGCCGGAGTTGATGGCGGAGGCGGTCCTCGCTCTCGAGGCCGTCGCACGACTGCACGGCCTCGCGATCGACGAGGTACACGTTCCCTTCGGCGGCGTCGC
>DASYGK010000080.1:0-9210 GCA_035999905.1 Gaiellaceae bacterium
CTCGTGGCCGCGCACGTCGGCGAGATCCGGCTCCGACGGCGCTTCTGCCCAGCGCGGCGGGACGATCGGGTCGGGCTCGAGCTCCCCGCGGAGATACGCGACCGCGTCGGCCAGGTGGCGCACCGGCACCACCTCGATGCCGGTCAGCGCCGCCTCCGCGGCGGACTCGGCCGGGCACAGGAGCTTCTCGAGGCCCATCCGCCGCGCGCCCTCTGCTACGGAGAGCACGCCCCCGACGCGCCGCACGCGCCCGTCGAGTGCGAGCTCGCCGACCGAGCCGTGCCGGTCGAGCTCGCCGTGCGGCACCTGCCGCGAGGCGGCGAGCAGCGCGAGCGCAATCGGCAGGTCGTAGCCGGAGCCCTCCTTGCGCAGGCCGGCGGGCGCGAGGTTGACGGTGACGCGGCCGCCGGGGAACTTCAGCTCGGCGGCGGCGATGCCGCTGCGCACGCGCGTACGCGCCTCGGCGCAGGCGCGGTCGGGCAGGCCGACGATCGCGAACGCCGGCACGCCGTCGACCACATCGGCCTCGACCTCGACGCGGCGAGGCTCGAGACCGACGAGCGCATGGGTGATCGCGCGTGCGAGCACGCTTCGACGCTACGCCGGCAACCGTCACGGCTCTCCGGCAGCTTCCGGTCGTTACACCGGACGCGCGACGAGCACGTCTTCGAAGTACTCGCCCGCACGGCGGCCGGTCCGCCGGTTGACGTGCCGCCGCAGGCGTCCGTCGAGACGGAGGCCCGCCGCGGCGAGGATCTCCGGATAGAGGTTGCGACGGTCGTTCACGACGACCAGCACCGGCGCGTCCGGTGCGAGCGACGACGCGGCGTTCGCGAGCGCACGCGCGATCCCATCCTTGTACGCGTCGATCGACGCGCGCGAGGTTCCCGCCTCCGCCGCGCCGAGCTCGAGCTCGCTGCGGTCGTCGAGGCCGAGCAGCTCGTACGCGTACCGATGCTGCTCGTGGTAGTCGATGAGCCCCGGATAGGGCGGCGAGGTGAGCACGCCGTCGAAGAGCACGTCGTACTCGACGTCGCACGAGTCGGCGTGCAGCACGGTGGCCGCGCACGCGTCGTCGCGCACGCCGGCGAACTGCTCGATCCGCGTGAGCGTGTCGAGCGTGTACCGGCGCAGGAAGCCCACGGCGGTCTCGATCGGCTTGCACGTGCGCTTGTGCTTGTGGCACCAGTACTCCCCGGTCTGCGGCTCGCGCGGCGCCTCGAGGTCGAAATGGGCCGCGCGACGAGCCGAGCGCGCGGCGCGCGAGAGCACGACACGCAGCACCTCGGCGTGCTCGTACTCGGCGATCAGGTCGCGGAACGCGAAGAGCTCGGCCGCAGCGCGCGGCGCGTACCAGCGCCGGAGATAGGGCTCGCGCGGCGCACGCACGCGCCCGATGTCGAGCGTGTCGAGCCGCGCGCACGCGTCGCGCAGCTCGTCGCCGAGCGCGTCGAGGTCGTAGCGCGCGGTCTTGACGCCGATCAGCAGGCAGTTGAACGCGGCGAGCTCGACGCCGGTCGCGTCGCGTCCGGACTCGAGCGCCTGCACGAGCGTCGTCCCCGAGCCCGCGAACGGATCGAGCACGTGCCCGCCGGCGGGGATGTAGCGGTCGAGGAGCACCTCGACGAGCTGCGGGATGAACTTGCCGTGATACGGGTGCAGCCGGTGAACGTGCTTCGTGCGCACGTTCTCGGGCAGCGCCCGCTCCGACCACGAGAGCTCGAGATCGAGGGTCGCGTACAGCTCGTCCTGGGTGACGGCCACGAGTGGCGAACTTCGACGGCGGCCCGGGAAGCCCTGGTCGGTCCGTCTTGCCCGGCTCCTAGAGTGGCCCGGTGCTCCTGGTCCTCCTGCTCGGCTCTCTCGCACTCGCCGCCGTCGTCGCGGCCGTGCTCGTGCGAAGGCGACCGGCCCCGCGCGAGGCCGGCGTCCCGGCCCCACCGGCACCGCCCGCGCCACGCAAGGTCGTCGTGGCAGCGGCCGTCGCCCCCGCCCCCACGATCTCGGGCCCCGTGCCGGCCCCACGGGCCGCCCGGAGCCCCCTGGACGCCCTCGACGCCCTCCTCGCGGAGCTCGAGTCCACGACCGTCCGGATCGACGGCGCCGACGCCCTCGACGAGGGCTCCGTCGCGGAGCTCGAGGCGCTCGCCGCCCGGCTCGAGGCCGCCGCGGCGGCCTTCGCCGCTTAGGAGGGTCTGGCGAAATAGTGGCTGTGCCGCCGCGCTCCGCTGGACGCCGCGATGCGGCGTCCTCAGTCGCCCCGATAGTCACCACTATCGGGGCTCCCTGCGTCCTTGCCTCGCGACGACCAGCGAACCGCGACAACGAGCACCATTCCGCCAAACCCTCCTAGAAGGCCTCCGGGAGCCGCTCGAGCCGGCCCTCGCGCACGGCGACGACGTCGAAGCCGACGACGCAGCCGCGGAGCTCCGGGTGCGCCGCGAGCCACGCGGCGGCGGCCCGCCTGACGCGCCGCTGCTTCTCGGGAGTCACCATCTCGAGCGGGTCGCCGAACCCGGGGCCGCCCTTCTCCTTCACCTCGACGAAGCGGAGCTGCCGGCCGCGGCGCGCGATCAGGTCGAGCTCGTTGCGGCCCGCCCAGACGTTCGCGCCGAGGATCCGCCAGCCGCGCAGGCGGTACCAGCGCGCCGCACGCCGCTCGGCGGCTAGGCCGGGACGGCCGCCTCGCCCCGGTAGCACAGCGCCTGGAACGAGAGCCGGTGGACGGCGCACGGGCCGATCGCGCGCACGACCGCCGAGTGCCCCGGCGTGATGTAGCCGACGTGCTGCGCGAACCCGTAGGCGGGATAGAGCGCGTCGAGGCGGCGCATGAGCCGGTCGCGCGTCACCTTCGCGACGATCGACGCGGCGGCGATCGCGGCGCTCTTCTCGTCGCCGTCGACGACCGCCGTGTGCGCCGGCGCCGTCGGCCCGAGCTTGAAGCCGTCGACGAGGCACGCCTCGGCCGGCGGCGTCAGCGCGTGCAGCATCGCGCGGAGGCCGGCGAGGTTCGACTTGTGCAGGCCGAAGCGGTCGATGTCGCCGGGCGGGATCACGCGCACCGCGATCTTCTCCGCGCACGCGAGCACGGCGTGGAACAGCTCCTCGCGCCGCTCCTCCGAGCACTGCTTCGAGTCGTTGAGATACGCGAGCGGCCGGACGCGATGCTCCTTCAGCCCGGCGTAGTCGAGGAGCACGCCGGCCACGACGAGCGGCCCTGCGAGCGAGCCGCGACCCGCCTCGTCGACCCCTGCCACGTAGCGGGCGCCGAGGTTCCGGTCGAACTTGAGGAGCCTCTGGCCGGTCCGCTTCGCCACGCGGCGAGGATAGCGCGGAGGTCAGCCGGCGACTATTCGCCCGCGGGGGCAGCGGCCTGCTCGGCCTCGACTGCCTCGGGCGCGGCCTCAGCGGCCGGCGCGTCGATCGCGGCCTCATCGGCCGGAGCCTCGGGCTCGGCCTCCGCAACCGGCTCGACGGCCTCGACCTCGGCCGGTTCCTCGGGTGCGACCTCGAGCAACCCGCCGTCCACCGTCTCCGGCAGCTCCGAGCGGTGCCCGTAGCGCTTCTCGCGGACGCGGGCCTTCTTGCCGACGCGCTCCCGCAGGTAGTAGAGCTTCGCGCGGTTCACGTCGCCGATCGCCGTGACCTCGATCTTCTCGATCTTCGGCGAGTGCAGCGGGAACGTGCGCTCCACGCCCACCCCGAACGACTGCTTGCGGACGGTGAACGTCTCGCGGACGCCCGAGCCCTGCCGCTTGATCACGATGCCCTCGTAGACCTGGACGCGGCGGCGCTGGCCCTCGATCACCTGGAAATGGACGCGAACCGAGTCGCCCGCCTTGAAGCGGGGCACCTTGCGCAGCTGGGCGCGCTCGATGGACTCGATGATGGTGGTCATAAGAGGGAGGCCCGGCGGGCCGAGGCGGAATGGTAGCGAATCCGCCGAAACAGGCCGCTGCTGCTAGCGGAAGCCGATCCGGTCGGGCGGCCAGTAGACGAACATGACCTCCCCGATGATGTTCTTCCGCGGCACCGAGCCCCAGACCCGGGAGTCGCACGACTCGGAGCGGTTGTCGCCCATGAAGAAGTACTCGCCCTTCGGCACCGTCCACTCGCGCGGCGGCTCGTGGTCCCGGCGCGACGCCTGGATGTACGGCTCCTTCAGCAGCGTGTTGTTGATGTAGACGTACCCGTCGCGCTCGCTCACGTGCTCGCCGGGGAGCCCGATCAGCCGCTTCACGAACACCTCGCCCGCCTGCGTCGTGCCGCAGACCGGCTGCGTACCCGGCGTCTTGAAGACGATGATCTCGCCCCGCTTCGGATCGCGGAAGTGGTAGATGAAACGGTTCGCGAGCACGCGGTCGCTGTAGTTCGCCTCGCAGCCCGGTGCCGGCTTCGCACAGTGGAGCGTCGGCTCCATCGACGACGACGGGATGCGGTACGGGTTGACGACCCAGGCCTTCAGCGCGAGGACGATCACGATCGCGCCTGCGATCGTGAAGACCCAGTCGAGCACGACGCGGACTCCGCGCGGCAGGTTCGGGAACATGCGGCCGAGCGGGTCTCTCACCGGATGTGGTCCTTCCGCCAGCCGTCGATCCTCGCGTGGTCGCCCGAGAGCAGCACGTCCGGCACGCTCCAGCCGCGGAACTCGGCGGGGCGCGTGTAGTGCGGGTACTCGAGCCCGCCGCCGAGCTCGGCCGAAAAGCTCTCGAGCTCGCCCGAGCCTTCGGCGAGCGCACCCGGCAGGCGGCGCGCGACGGCGTCGAGCAACACCATCGCCGGCAGGTCGCCGTTCGAGAGCACGTACGGGCCGATCGAGATCGAGTCGTTGCAGAGATGCTGGACGATGCGGTCGTCGAAGCCTTCGAAGCGCGACGAGAGGAGCGTCAGCTCGTCCTCCTCCGCCAGCTCCTCGACGACGGCCTGCGCCAGCGGCCGGCCCTGCGGTGTCAGCGCGACGACGCGATGCTTCGGCATGCCGCCGTAGACGGCGTCGAGCGCCGCGGCGACGACGTCGACGCGCAGCACCATGCCGGCGCCTCCGCCGTACGGCGTGTCGTCCACCTGTCCCGCGCGCAGCGGCGTCGTGTCGCGGTAGTTGAACAGCCGCAGCTCCAGCTCGCCGCCGAGCACGCCCGCGATCGGCTGCTGCTCGGTCATCCAGGCGTAGGCGTGGGGCGTGAGGGTGAAGACGTCGATGCGCATCTCAGTCGGGGTCGGCGAAGCCTACGGAGACGACAATTCGCCCGCCCCCCAGATCCACCTGCCGCACGCAGGCCTCGACGAGCGGCAGCAGCGCACCCGTGTCGAGCTCGAGCACGTCGTTCGCAGGGTAGTCGAGTACCTCCCGCACCCGCCCGAGCATCCGGCCGCCCTCCTCCTCGACGGCGAGCCCGACGAGCTGGAAGGAGTAGTACTCGTCCGGCTCGAGCGGCGGCAGGGCCTCCCGCGGCACGGCGAGCTCGGTGCCGCGCTCGACGGGCCGGTCGAGCTTGATCACCGGGCGGCCGCCGCTCCCCCGCTTCGACACGACGACCTTCGCAGGCTCGCCGGCGGCGTAGACGACGGCCCCGTTCACGAACCGCTTCGGGTCGTCGCTCGGCCCGTCGACGAAGAACGAGCCGTCGATGCCGTGCGGTCGGCCGACCTTTCCGACCGGGACGAGGTCAGAGTCCACGAGCGGTGAACTCGGCGAGGACCTCGTCGCGCGTCGACTCCGCGCGCTTCGCACCGTCGTACGGCGTGCGGCGATGCACGAGGTCGAGCGTCCAGTAGGCGCCCGGCTCCTCGTCGTACGGCATGCCGACGCTGCCCGAGTTGACGACGCGCTTACCGGCGATCATCCGCTCGAACTGCATGTGCGTGTGGCCGCACACGACGACGTCCGCATCGACCTCTGCGAAGAGGAACGCGATCCTGTCCTCGGGCGTGCGCTCCGTGAAGATGTCGAGGTCGTTGCGCGGCGATGCGTGAACGTAGAGCACGCGTCCGAGCTGCGCGGTCGGCGGCTGCGCGTGCAGGAAGGCGATCTGCTCGTCCGTCAGTGCTGCACGCGCCGCGTCGAGGAACTCGGGCGGCGCGAGCGCGTCCTCGCCGGGCGTGAGCTCGCGGTCCGCGTTGCCGCGGATCCAGACAATCCGGTCGCCGAGCGCACGGAGCCGCTCCAGCGTCTCGGCCGGCTGGTCGCCGCCCGCGACCACGTCGCCGCCGACGACGATCGTCGCGTCGCCGGGGATCTCCGCGAGCACCGCTTCGAGCGCACGGAGGTTCCCATGGATGTCGTACAGGGTTGCGATCACCCGACGATCTCGAGCTGGAGCCTCTGCCCCGCGCTCGGCCCGCCCGCGCGGACGATCGTGCGCAGGGCGCGCGCGATGCGCCCCTGCCGCCCGATCACCTTGCCGACGTCGCCTTCGGCGACGTGCAGCCGCAGGACGAGCGAACCGTCGTCCCCCTCGACCTCCTCGACGCGCACCGCGTCCGGCTCGTCCACGAGCCGGCGTGCGAGCTCGGCGAGCAGCTCGGCCACGCTAGCGCCCGAGGCCCTTGGCCTTCAGCAGCCGTGCGACCGGCTCGGTCGGCTGCGCGCCGTTCGAGAGCCAGCGCTTGACCTTGTCCTCGTCGAACTCGATCAGCGACGGCTCGTGCTGCGGGTTGTACCGGCCGACGATCTCGATGAACTTGCCGTCGCGCGGGGAGCGCGAGTCGGCGGCGACGACGCGGTAGATCGGATTCTTCTTCGAGCCGACCCGCGTCAGCCTCAACTTCACTGCCATATTCCTCTACCTCTTCGCTTTCTTCTTCCGTTTGCTCGCGGACTTGCGTGTGGCGCTCGGGCGCGGTTTCCCGCTCGGTGCCTGGGCCATGGTGCCTGGAAGCGAGGGCATCTTGCCGGATCCCATCGCCTTCATCATCTTCGCCATCTGCTTCCGGGCCTCGATCAGCTGGTTCACCTGGGTCACCGAGGTGCCGCTGCCCGCCGCGATCCGCTTCCGGCGGGAGCCGTCGATCACGTGCGGGACCCGCCGCTCGTGCGGCGTCATCGAGAGGATGATCGCCTCGACGCGGCCGAGCTCCTTCTCGTTCACCTGGTCGAGCCCCTCCAGCTGCTTGCCGAGTCCGGGGATCAGCTTGAGGACTCCCTGGAGCGGCCCCATCCGGCGCAGCATCTTGTAGCTCTTGAGAAAGTCGTCGAACGAGAACTCGCCCTGCATCATGCGGCGCTCGAGCTCGTCCTTCTCGTCGCCCTCGACCGCGGCCTCCGCACGCTCGATCAGCGTGAGCACGTCGCCCATGCCGAGGATGCGCGACGCCATGCGATCCGGGTGGAACCACTCGAGCGCGTCGAGCTTCTCGCCGACGGACGCGAGCTTGATCGGCTTGCCCGTAATCGCCTTCACCGAGAGCGCAGCGCCGCCGCGCGCGTCGCCGTCGAGCTTCGTCATCACGACGCCGTCGAAGTCGACGCGCTCCTGGAACGCCTGCGCGACGTTGACGGCCTCCTGGCCGGTCATCGCGTCGAGCACGAGCAGCACGTTCGTCGGCTTCGCCTCGCGGCGCACGGCGGCGAGCTCTTCCATCAGCGGCTCGTCGATCTGCAGCCGGCCGGCGGTGTCGAGGATGACGACGTCACGCTCGTCGGCCTTCGCGCGGTCGATGCCGTCGCGGACTGCCTTCACCGGGTCGCTGCGCTCGTCCGCGTAGACCGGCACGCCGACCTGCGCGCCGAGCTGGATCAGCTGCTCGATCGCCGCAGGGCGCTGGAGGTCGGCGGCGACGAGCGCAGGCCGCTTCCCGTCCTTCAGGAGGAGAAGGGCGAGCTTCCCGGCGGTGGTCGTCTTCCCCGAGCCCTGGAGGCCGGCGAGCAGGATCGTCGTCGGCGGGCGGGGCGAGAACGCGAGCTTCGAGGAGCCGGAGCCCATCAGCTCGGTGAGCTCCTCGTGGACGATCTTCACGACCTGCTGGCCCGGCGTGATGCTCTTCTGGACGTCGGCGCCCAGCGCGCGCTCGCGCACGTGCGCGACGAACTGCTTTACGACCTCGAAGTTGACGTCCGCCTCGAGCAGTGCGAGGCGGACCTCGCGCATGGCGCGGGAGATCGTCTCCTCGTCGAGCGTGCCGCGGCCGCGCAGGTCGCCGAGGGCGTTCTGAAGCTTGTCGGAGAGGGTGTCGAACACGCGCAGGCCAGTGTACTGGCGGGTTTCCGGGGCTTCGCCAGGGCGAAGAGCGCCACGCCGGCGCCCGCGAGCAGGCCGATCGCCGCGTCCCCCCAGCCGAAGCCGACGCCTCCGGCGGCCACGGCCCGGGGCTGCGCGAAGCCGCTGGCCTGGATCGCCCGTACGGCGTCGGCAGAGACGGTCGCCGGGCGGGCGATGCGCAGCGCGGACGCGGCCGGTGCGGCGACGGCGACGAGCGCGACGGCGCCGCAGACGCAGAGCAGAGGACGGGCGGCGGTCATTGCTCCCTGGACGAGGTCGAGGCAACGGCGCGGTAAGGCGCCGGTTACGCGTCTTGAGGTCTCCGAAGGCCGGTGCTAGCTTCGAGCGGGGGACCATCGATGGAAATCCGCATCCTCGGCCCGCTCGAGGTGCTCGAGAGCGGGCAAGCGCTCGACCTCGGCGGCGCCAAGCAGCGCGCCGCGCTCACCCTGCTCGCGCTCAACGCGAACCGGGTGGTCGGGCGGGAGCAGCTGATCGACGCGCTCTGGGACGGCGGCGCACCCGAGACCGCCCGCAAGGCCGTGCAGGTGCACGTCTCGCAGCTCCGCAAGCTCCTGGGCCACGAGCGCATCGAGACGAGGCCGCCGGGGTACGTCCTGCGCCTCGCGGCAGACGAGCTCGACCTCAGCCGCTGCGAGCGCCTGGCCGAGGCGGGCAGGCCCGACGAGGCGCTCGCCCTCTGGCGCGGAGAGCCACTCGCGGATTTCGCCGGCCGGCCGTTCGCCCGGGCGGAGATCGCCCGGCTCGAGGAGCTCCGCCTCTCCTGCCTCGAGGCGCGAATCGAGCGCGACCTGGCCGCGGGCCGTCACGCCGCGCTCGTCGGCGAGCTCGACGGCCTCACGCGCGAGCATCCGCTCCGCGAGCATCTTCGGGCCCAGCTCATGCTCGCGCTCTACCGCGCCGGACGGCAGGCCGAGGCGCTCGAGGCCTACCAGGCCGCACGGGCGGCGCTCGTCGGCGAGCTGGGGATCGAGCCCGGCTCGCGGTT
>DASYGK010000081.1:0-15198 GCA_035999905.1 Gaiellaceae bacterium
CGTGGGCGTGGGCGTGGTCGGCGGAGGCGACGAGCGCGACCCGCGCGGCTCCGGTCGCCGCGGCGATCGCCTCTCCGAGCCGGACGTGCTCGGCGAGCGGCCGGTCGCGCGCGGGCGCGACGACCACGATCCGCTTCGCCCGCACGAAGCGCAGCGGGACCTCGGTGCCCCAGTCGAGCGGCAGCTCCGCCTCCTCGGCCGCGTTCCCGCCGTAGGAGACACCGGCGACCGGCAGGCCCGCCGCGCGGATCCCCTCGACGAGCGCGGCGGCGAGCGCCCGGTCGGTCTCGTGCGGGCCGACGCGGCCCGCGGTGACGACGGCGAAGTGCCCCTCGACGTGGACCGAGTGCGGCGTGACGACGATCGCCGTCTCGCAGCCGCTCGCGTCGAAGCGGCGACCGAGCTCCTCCATCGCCGCGAGGAGCCGCGGCTCCGCGTCGACGTCGCCGTGCGGCGCGATCGCGGCGAGCCCGATCACGGGAGCGACGAGATGCGCTCGACGAGCAGCTCGAGGAACCGGTTCGCATCGACGTCGATGCCCGCGTGCGCGTTCCGCGGCGCGTCGGCGAGCACGTTCCAGCGGTCGACGACCGTGCGCCCGTCGCAGTGCTCCGACGCGGTCTCGATCGCGATGTTGCACTCGAGCGTCGTCACGAGCGTCGGATCGATCACGTGCGCGACCGCCATCGCGTCGTGGATCGGCGCGCCGTCGAAGCGGTAGCGCAGGCGGTGGAACTCGAGGAAGAAGTCGGCGAGCTCGGCGACCGCCTTCCCCGCGCGCCCGGCACCGCGGAGGCGCTCGGCATGACCGGAGTCGAAGAGCGCCATGTGCGTGACGTCGAGCCCGATCATCGTCACGGGGATCCCGCTCGCGAACACGGCGGCGGCCGCCTCGGGGTCGACGAACGCGTTGAACTCCGCCGCGGGCGTGACGTTGCCCTCGGCGATCGCGCCGCCCATCCACACGATCCGCTCGAGCCGGTCGCGCACGCCGGGGTGGCGCTCGAGCAGGAGCGCGACGTTCGTCAGCGGCCCCGTCGGCACGAGCACCACGCCCGGCTCGATCAGCTCGGCGAGGAGGTCGACGGCCGGCGTGCCGACGGCCTTCGTGCGGGGCTCCGGCAGGTCGGGGCCGTCGAGGCCGCTCTCGCCGTGCACGTTCGCGGCCGTCCGCAGCGGGCGGTGCAGCGGCCGGTCGGCTCCCGCGGCGACCGGGATGTCGGTGCGGTCCGCGAGCTCGAGCACCTTGAGCGCGTTGCGCGTCGTCTTGTCGAGCGTCTGGTTTCCGGCGACGGTCGTGATGCCGCGCAGCTCGACCTCGGGAGACGAGAGCGCGAGCAGGATCGCGATCGCGTCGTCGTGGCCGGGGTCGCAGTCGATGACGATCGGGATGCTCACAGGAGTGCGTCCACCTCCTCGGCGGTCGGTAGGGATGTCTGCGCGCCGAAGCGCGATGCCGCGAGTGCGCCCGCGATGCACGCGCGGCGAAGCGACTCTTCTCGACTGCGGCCTTCGAGCAGCGAGACGACGAGGCAGGCGGTGAACGCGTCGCCGGCCGCGGTCCCGTCGACCGCCTCGACCTCCGGCGGGGACGCGTGCGCGACCTCCTCCCCGTCCTCGAGCAGCACCGCGCCTTCCGCGCCGTTCGTGACGGCGATGACGCCTGCGCGGCTCGGCAGCGCCTCGAGCTCGTAGCGGTTGACGATCGTGACGTCCGCCGCAGGGACGCGCGCGCCGCCCGGCGCGGCGTTGAGGAAGAACTCGCCCGGCGCCGTCAGCGCCGCCTGCTCGACCGTCTCGATCGGGATCTCGAGCTGGCAGAGCACGCCGTCGCAGTCCGGCAGCACGACGTCCTCCGGCCGGAGGTCGAGGTTCGCACCCGGCGCGACGACGATCGTGTTCTCGCCGGCGGCGTCGACGGTGATGAGCGCGACGCCGGTCATCGAGCCGGAGCGCTTCACTGCGCCGAGCACGACGCCGGCCTCTTCGAGCGCTGCGAGCGCGAGGGCGGCGTTCTCGTCGCGGCCGACGCAGGCGATCAGCGTCACGTGGGCGCCGAGTCGCGCCGCCGCGACCGCCTGGTTCGCGCCCTTGCCGCCGGGGATGCGCGTGAACGTCGCCCCCGTGACGGTCTCGCCCGGACGCGGCAGGTGGGCTGCGCGGGCGACGAGGTCGAGGTTCACGGAACCGACGACGGTGAGCTCGGGCCCCGCCACGTCCTACGAGACGGCGAGTGCGCGGAGGTCGTCGAGCGCGCGCCCGAGCAGGTTCTCGCGCAGGTCGAAGAGGCCCGCCCAGAGCGACGACCTCGACGGGGCCGCGTCGATCCTGACGGCGGACGTCAGGCCCTCGAGAGCGCGCACGAGCACCGCGAGCTCGAGATACGCCTGCACGACACGCTCCGCCGGCACGCGGACACCGGCGCGTGCGAGCACCGGCTCCCAGTCGACGAGCTCGCCCGCGCCCGGGCCGCCGTACCACGGCCGCTCCTCGGCGACGTCGGACTCGAGCTCGAGCAGGTAGCGGTCGAGCGGCTCCTCGAGGCCGCTGAGCGCCGTCTCGATGCGGTCGGCCGCACGCCGCAGCTCGGACTGGCGCGCTCCGGGCGTTGCGGGCCGCGCGTCGCCGCGTGCCCAGCGCTCGAGCAGGCGGCAGAAGGAGAGCGCGGACACCTCGCAGGCGCCGAGCTGTGCGATCAGGCGAAGTGCCGTCGTCTGCTCCGCCGCGTGCTCCTCGAGCACGTCGCTCCAGCTCGGCTCGTGACGGAGCCGCGACATCAGACTTCGACGAGCACCGGCAGGATCATCGGGCGGCGGCGGGTGCGGTTGTAGACGACGCTGCCGAGCGCCTCGTGGAGGTGCTCCTGCAGCAGCTTGATCTCGGTGATGTCGTCGCCGATCAGCTGCGCGAGCACGCGGCCCGCCTCGACGCGCAGCTCCTCGAGCAGCGGCTCGGCCTGCTCGCCGAACCCGCGCGCGATCAGCTCGGGCGGCGCGGTCAGCACCGCCTCGCCGTCGGTGCCCGCCAGCGTCGCGACGACGATGAGCACGCCGTCCTCGGAGAGGCGCCGACGGTCGCGAAGCGCCACGTCGTGCACGTCGCCCACGCCGAGGCCGTCGACGAACGTCATGCCCGCGGCGACCTTGTCGACGATCCGCGCGCCGCGCTCGGAGAGCTCGACGACGCTGCCGTTCTCGGCGAGCACGATGTTCTCCTCGGCGACGCCGCTCTCGCGCGCGAGCTGCGCGTGCGCCGCGAGCATGCGGAACTCGCCGTGCACCGGCATCACGGACTTCGGCCGCAGCAGCGCGAGGATCGTGCGCAGCTCGTCGGCGCGCCCGTGACCGGAGACGTGCACCGGTGCGTTGTCCTCGTGCAGCACCTCGGCGCCCGAGCGCGCGAGGCGGTTGATCGCGTCGTGGACGCGCAGCTCGTTGCCGGGGATCGGCTTCGCGGAGATGATCACCGTGTCGCCGGCGTCGACGGAGACGTTCTGATGGTCGTTGTAGGCGATGCGCGTCATCGCGGACATCGGCTCGCCCTGGCTGCCGGTGCAGAGGATCAGCTGCTGCTCCGGCGGCAGCTCCGCGAGCTCGTTCGGCCGCAGGATCGCGTCGTCCGGCACGTCCATGTACCCGAGGCTGCGCGCGATGTTCGAGTTCTTCCGCATCGAGCGGCCGATGAAAGCGACCTTGCGCCCGCAGTCGATGCCGACGTCGACGGCCTGCTGCATGCGGTGCACGTTCGACGCGAACGAGGCGACGAGGATCTTCCCCTTGCGGCTCGGGAAGATCGAGCGGAACGCCTCGCCGACGACCTTCTCCGACTGCGTCACGCCCGGGCGCTCCGCGTTCGTCGAGTCGCCGAGCAGGAGGTCGACGCCGCGGTTGCCGATCTCGGCGAGCTTGCCGACGTCGGTGCGCTGGCCGTCGACGGGCGTGTGGTCGATCTTGTAGTCGCCGGTGTGCACGATCCGGCCGCCGGGCGTCTCGATCACGACCGCCGCGGCGTCGGGGATCGAATGCGCCATGCGCACGAGCTCGATGCGGAACGGGCCGAGGTTGAACGGCTCGTCGCCCGGCGCCGCCTCGCGCAGGTCCGCCTCGCGCAGCAGACCGTGCTCGTCGAGCTTCGACTTCACGAGCCCGAGCGTCAGCCTCGTCGCGACGACGACGGGGATCTTCACCTCGCGCATGAGGTACGGCAGCGAGCCGACGTGGTCCTCGTGGCCGTGGGTGAGCACGACGCCGCGGATCATCGACTCGCGCTCCGCGAGGTACGAGAAATCGGGGAGCACGAGGTCGACCCCGAGGTGCTCGTCGCGCGGGAACGCGAGGCCCGCGTCGATGATCAGGATCGAGCCGTCGGCCTCGAGGGCGGTCATGTTCTTCCCGACCTCGCCGAGACCGCCGAGCGGGATGATGCGGCAGACGCCCATTGGGCAGGGAGTCTAGTTACGAGGCGGCTTGAGGCAGCGGGCGCTCCGCGCGGGCGAGACAGGCGCGGACCTGCTCGAGCTCCTGCTCGGTCGGCTCGACCATCGGCAGGCGATACCCGCCGACGTCGTGGCCGAGGAGGTTGAGCGCCGCCTTCACCGGGATCGGGTTCGTGGCGATCTTCAGCAGCTCGTACGCGGGCTCCAGCTCGTCGTTCAGAGCGCGCGCACCGTCGACGTCGCCGGCCTTGAAGCGCGTGACCAGCTCCTTCACCTGCGGGCCCCAGACGTGCGTGTGCACGCAGATGCCGCCGAGGCCGCCGAGCTCGAGGAACGGGAGGATGAGGACGTCGTCGCCTGCGTAGAGGTCGAGGCCGAGCTCGACGATGCGGCGCGCCTGCTCGAGGTCGTCGTGCGCCTGCTTCACGGCGACGACGTTCGGGATCTCCCCGAGCTCGGCGATCGTCTCCGTCTCGATCGTGATCACGACGCGGCTCGGGATGTTGTACGCGACCACCGGCTTGTCGGTCGCCGCCGCGATCTCCGCGAAGTGGCGCACGATCGCGCGCTGCGGCGGCTTGTTGTAGTACGGCGTGACGACGAGGAAGCCGTCGACGCCGAGCTCGTGCGCCTGGGCGGTGAGCTTCGCCGAGTGCGCGGTGTCGTTCGTGCCGGTGCCGGCGACGACGCTCGCGCGGCCACCGACGGCGTCGACCGCGGTCGCGAAGAGGACGAGCTTCTCCTCGTCGGTGAGCGTCGGGCTCTCCCCCGTCGTCCCCGCGACCACGAGCCCGTCAGAGCCGTGGTCGACGAGGTACGTGGCGAGCTCGCGGAAGCGATCGACGTTGATCGAGCCGTCCGGGCGGAACGGCGTGACGATCGCGGTGAGGATCTCGCCGAGCATCGACGGAAGTCTACGCCGCCCGGAGGGCGTCCTCGAGCTCACGGAGCGCGAAGAAGATCGCCTCGGAGAACGTCGGATAGGGCTGAATCGTGTCCAGCACGACGTCCACCGGTGTCGCGCTCCGCACGGCGAGCGTCAACTGGCCGAGCCATTCCGCCGCCTGCGGCCCCACCGCGACCGCGCCGACGAGCACACGCTCCGCCGGATCCGCGAACACGCGCACGAAGCCGTCCCGCGCCGGCTTCTCATACGTCGAGAGGCGCGGCGTCGAGCCGAGCTCCCAGCGCGCCGAGACGAGGCCGTCGCCGTCGGTCCGCCCCACCGTGGCGACCTCTGGGTCGGTGAAGACGCCGGCGGGGATCGCGCGGTAGTCGGCCGCCACGGCGCGGCCGCAGAGGTCCGCAGCCGCGACGCGCGCCTGGTACTTGCCGACGTGCGTGAAGAGCGCGACGCCGTTCACGTCGCCGATCGCCCACACGTTCTCCGCAGCGCGCAGCCGCTCGTCGACCTCGATGCCGCGCGCGCCGATCGCGACGCCGAGTTGCTCGAGCCCCAGGTCCGCGGTGTTCGGCCTGCGCCCCGTCGCGACGAGCAGGCGCTCGGCCTCGACGGTCGAGCTGTCGGAGAGCGTCAGCCGGACGCCGGGCTCGACCTTCTCGACCGCGACGCCGGTGCGCACGTCGATGCCCTCCGCCGCGAACAGCTCGCCGAGGAGGTCGCCGGCCTCCGGATGGACGCGCCCGAGCAGGCGCGGGCCGTGCTCGACGACCGTCACCGTGGATCCCATGCGCGCGAAGAACTGCGCGAGCTCGGCGCCGACCGGGCCGCCGCCCATCACGGCGAGGCTCGCGGGGATCTCGTGCGTGCGCGTCGCATCCTGGTTCGTCCAGTAGTCCACTCCGTCCAGGCCGTCCACCGGCGGCACCGCGGGCGACGTGCCGGTGGCGACGACGAGGCGGTCGTACGAGAGCTCGCGCCCGTCGACCTCGACGACGCCGGGGCGGGCGACGCGCCCGCGGCCTCGCACGAGCTCGCAGCGCTGCTCCTTCAGCCAGTCGACCTGGCCCGCGTCGTCCCAGTCGCTCGTCATCCAGTCCCGCCAGCTCCACACGCCCGCCGGGTCGGGCCGCTCCGGCGCGAGCCCGGGCGCCCGGTCGAGCGCCGACGACAGCTCGGCCGCGCGCAGCATCGTCTTCGTCGGCATGCACGCGAAGTACGAGCACTCGCCGCCGACGAGCCGGCTCTCCACGAGTGTCAGCTCGACGTCGGCGTCGAGCCGGCGGAGGGCGCCGACGAAATGCTCGCCGGTCGACCCTCCACCGAGAACGACGACCTTCACTACTTCAGCTTGTTCGCAGTGAGGAATGCAGACGCCACCGCGGCAGGCGTCTTCTTGTCCACGCCGACCGCCTTGTTCATGGCGGCGATCGCCGCGACCGTCAGCTTCGCCGAGACGGCGTTGACGATCTTGACGAGGCTCGCATCGCCCGCGAGGGCCTTCGTCACGACGGGCGCCACGTTCTGGAACCCGAAGATGTGCTTCGTGTCCGTCAGCGTGACGTACTTGCCCGTCTGCAGTTGCGGGTCGGTCGAGAAGCCGTCACCGGCCGTAACCTTGCCCTGGTCGAGCAGCGTGTAGACGCTGATGCTCGCGAGCGGGACGAACTTCACCTGCTTGAGGCCGTAGATGTTCTTGATCCCCAGCAGGCAGGTGATGCGCGTCTTGCACTCGGGGAAGCCGGCATACGAGAACGACTTCAGCTTCTTCATGTCGGCGATCGTCTTGATTCCGTTCTTGGTCGCCGTCGACTTCAGCATCACGAAGCCGTCGCTGTCGAAGAACGGCGTCGCATTGAGCAGCGTCAGGCCGCGGCCTTGCTCCCACGTCTTTGCCTGCGCGTACGTCGCGGCGGCCGACTTCGGGAACGGCTTCTTGGCGAGGTCGGTGACGATGACGCCGTCGTACTCGGGATAGAAGTTGATCTTGCCGCTCTTGATCGCGGTGTCGATCAGCTCGGAGCTCCCGATGTTCTCCTTGTAGACGACCTTGTAGCCCTTCGCCTCGAGCGCCTGCTTGTAGAGCTCGCCGAGGACGTACTGCTCGGTGAAGTTCTTCGTTCCGATCGTGACCGTCGGCTTGGCCGCGGACGGAGCTGCTGCGCCGGCACCGGCGGCGATAAGCCCGATGACGATGGCGACGGCCAATGAGACCGCGTACGCCGCCTTGGCGGCGCGGCGCGTGTGCTTCCGAACCATGAATTCCCCTCCGAGTCGGTTGGAGACAGTTCGCTGAGGTTACGCGTTCGGTTCGGGTCTACGCGAGGCCGCCCGCTGGAGGAGCGTCAGCAAAACCGCTGCAACCAGGGTCAAAGCGGAGACGCAGAGCGCGGCGCCGATGACGCCCGAGAGGCCGTAGCTCGCCTGGTCGACGATGATCTCGCCGAGGCCGCCACCGCCCGCGATCGCCGCGATGGTCGCGGTCGCGATCACGAAGATCGCAGCAATTCGAATACCCGCCATCACGAGCGGCAGGCCGAGCGGCAGCTCGACCCTGAAGAGGATCTGCCGCTCGGAGAGCCCCATCCCGCGCGCCGCCTCGACGACGTCCCGGTCGACGCCGACGATCCCGAAGTACGCGTTCGTGAGGATCGACGGGATCGCGAGCACGGTGAGCGCGAGGGTGTTGTTCCAGAAGCCGATCCCGAGTGGCGTCAGCGTCATGAACGCGATCAGCACGAGGCTCGGCAGCGCACGGCCCACGCTCGAGACGCCGAGTGCGAGGAAGAGGCCGCGATGGCGATGGCCGAGCCACAGGCCGAGCGGCAGCGCGAGCACGAGGGCGATGCCGAGCGCGGTCAGCGAGAGCTCGAGATGCGCCGCGGTGAGGTGCAGCAGAAGGCCGGGGTTGTCGCCGATGAAGCGGAGCGCGTCGACGAAGGTGCTCGCGATCATGCGCGGCTCCATGGCGTCAGTGCGCGCTGGGCGACGACGAGCAGCGCGTCGGCGACGAGGGCGAGGGCGATCGCGAGGCCGCCGGCGGCGAGGATCTCCGTCTTGAAGAGATCCTGCTCGAGCGCGACGAAGATCGGCCGGCCGAGCCCCTCCGGGATGACGAGCGCCGCCACCGTCGCGATCGAGATCGTCGAGACGGCCGCGAGCCGCAGGCCGGCGACGATCGCGGGGACGGCGAGCGGCAGCTCGACGCGGAGGAACGTCTGCGTGCGCGTCAGCCCCATTCCTCGCGCGGCCTCGAGCGCCTCCGCCGGGACGCTGCGGAGGCCGGCGACCGTGTTGCGGTAGAGGATCAGCAGCGTGTAGCCGACGAGTGCGACCTCGACCGTCGTCACCGTCAGCCCGGTGATCGGTACGAGCAGCTGGAAGAGGGCGAGGCTCGGGATCGTGTAGAGAAAGTCGGCGAAGGCGCCGAAGGGGGCGTCGAGCACCGCGAAGCGGAAGCCGAGCAACGCCAGGGCCAGGGCGATCGCGAAGCCGATGCCGACGGCGATCAGCGACAGCTCGATGTGCTGGACGAGCGCGGGCTGGAGCGTGTCGCCCCAGTGCGCGCGCAGCCAGTCGGTGCACCACCAGCCGCCCGTCTGCTCGCACTTGCTGCCCGAGCCGAAGTTCGGGATCACCGGGCCTGCGGCGAGGATGCTCACCGGAGGAGGTCGTCCTTCGTGACCGAGCCGATCACCGTGCCGCTCGCGTCCGTGACCGCGAGCGACTCCGCGTGCTCGTCGATGACGCGCGCGAGCGCGTCGCGGAGCGTCGCGTCGGACGAGACGCGCGGCCCGTCGCGCGGCGGCCCGAGCTCGAGCTCGCCGACGGTGCGCAGCGCGAGCGCCTTCAGCGCACGGTCGGCGCCGACGAACTCCGCCACGAACTCGTCGGCGGGATGGCGGAGGATCGTCTCCGGCGTGGCGTACTGGGCCAGCGTCCCGCCCTGCCGGAAGATCGCGATGCGGTCGCCGAGCTTGATCGCCTCGTCGATGTCGTGCGTGACGAACAGAACGGTTTTCCGCAATTCGTGCTGCAGGCGCAGGAACTCGTCCTGCAGCCGCGCACGCACGATCGGATCGATCGCGCCGAACGGCTCGTCCATCAGCATCAGCGGCGGGTTCGCCGCGAGGGCGCGCGCGAGGCCGACGCGCTGGCGCTGGCCGCCGGAGAGCTGCGCGGGATAGCGCGAGCCGTCGCCCGCGGGGTCGAGCCCGACGAGCTCGAGCAGCTCGGCGGTTCGCTCGCGGATCCGCGCCTTCGGCCAGCCAACGAGGCGCGGCACGGTGCCGATGTTCGCGGCGACGGTCATGTGCGGGAACAGGCCGACCTGCTGGATGACGTAGCCGATGCTGCGCCGCAGCTCGGTGACGTCGAGGTCGTAGATCTTCGTGCCGTCGATCCGGATCTCGCCCTCGTCGAGGTAGATGAGCCGGTTCACGAGCTTCAGCGCGGTCGTCTTGCCGCTGCCGGACGGGCCGACGAGGACGCAGATCTCGCCGGCGGGGACGGTGATCGAGAGCTCGTCGAGCGCGGGCTCCGGCCGGCCGGGATAGCGCTTCGTGGCGTGGTCGAAGACGACCTCTGCGGCGCTCGTCGGCATCCGCCGGGAACTATCCCTGACGGAGCGCGGGCTGCGCCTAGAGGATGCTCTCGAGCCCGACCGTGAGGCCGGGCGGCAGCGCCTGCAGCTTCTCGAGCGCGAGCAGGACGCCCGGAGCGAACGACTCGCGTGCGGTCGTGTCGTGGCGGACCGTGAGCAGCTCGCCTTCGCCGCCGAAGATCACCTCCTGGTGCGCGACGAGCCCCGGCAGGCGCACGGAGTGGATCACCGGCTCGCCGCCCATCAGCGCTGCGGTCGAGCGTGCCGTTCCCGACGGCGCGTCCTTCTTCGCCTCGCTGTGCAGCTCGATGATCTCGGCGCGCGGGAAGTAGGCCGACGCCTGTTGCGCGAAGCGCATCATCAGCACCGCGCCGATCGAGAAGTTCGGCGCGACGAAGAGCCGCAGCCCGCCGCCCGCAGCGAGCTCGTGCAGCGGCTGCGGGTCCCAGCCCGTCGTGCCGACGACGCATGACACGCCCTGCTCGAGCGCGCTCTGCACATTGGCGGGCGCCGCATCCGGCGAGGTGAAGTCGACGGCGGCATCGAGACCGCGCACGTCGATCGCGTCGCCGAGCTCGAAGCCGCGCACCTCGTGTCCCGCGCGCTCGAGGACCGGCACGAGCGCGCGCCCCACCTTGCCCTCGGCGCCGAAAAACGCGAGCTTCATGCGGCGGCCCGCGCGACGAGCGCCGGATTCGCGCGCTCCACCGCACTGCGGAAACGCGCCTCGTCCGGGCCGACTCCGGCGGCGGACAGCTTCTCCGGCGCAAGCAGCACGCTTGCGAGCTCGGCGAGCGCGTCGCGGTCGACCGCGTCGATCTCTGCTGCGATGCGGTCGAGCGACAGCAGCTCCGTGTCGGAGATCAGCGACTTCCCGAGCCGGCTCATGCGGTTCGACGTCGATTCGAGCGAGAGCATGATGCGGCCCTTGAGGCTCTCCTGCGCGCGCTCGAGCTCACCGTCGCGCAGGTTGCCGCCCGCGATGTCCGCGATCTGCTCCGAGCAGATCTCGACGCACGCGTCGAGGTTCTCCTCGCGCGTGCCGACGTAGACGCCGATCATTCCCGTGTCGGTGTACTGCGACGCGAAGCTGTACACCGAATACGCCATCCCGCGCTTCTCCCGGATCTCCTGAAAGAGTCGCGACGACGCGGAGCCGCCGAGGATGCTGTCGAGGAGCGACGCTGCGAAGCGGCGCCCATCGGAGCGTGAGATGCCGGGTGCGCCGAGGCACACGTGGTACTGCTCGGTGTCCTTGCGTTGGAAGCGGAGGCCCGGCGGCGGCGGCTGCACGAGATGGCGGCGCACGCGCGGGCCGCTCTTGCCCGGCGCGCCGCTGCGGCGCTCGGAGCGCTCGAGCAGCGAGACGAATCGGTCGTGCGCGATGTTCCCGGCCGCCGAGACCACGATGTTCCCGCCCGTGTACATCGACCGGTGGTACGCGGCGATCGCTCGGCGGCTGACGCTCGAGATCACATCGGCCGTGCCGATCACCGGCCGGCCGAGCGCGTGCGAGCCGAACATTGCCTCGGAGAAGAGATCGTGGACGAGCTCCTGCGGCGTGTCCTCGTACATCGCGATCTCCTCGAGCACCACCTCGCGCTCCTGGTCGAGCTCCGCGAACGCCGGCGCGAAGACCATGTCGGTCATCACGGCGAGCGCGGCCTCGACGTGCTTGTCGGGGACGCGCGAGTAGACGACGGTGTGCTCGCGCGAGGTCGCGGCGTTCAGCTCCGCCCCCATCGCGTCGAACGTCTCTGCGATCTGCTGCGCGTCGTAGGAGCGCGTGCCCTTGAAGAGCAGGTGCTCGATGAAGTGCGAGACGCCGGCGCGGTCGTCGCGCTCGTCGCGCGAGCCGGCGCCGATCCAGAAGCCGAGCGAGACGGAGCGGACGCTCGGCACCTTCTCGGAGATCACGCGCTCGCCCGAGTCGAGCTCGCTGAGGACGTACTTCTGCACCGGGCGATCGTACTAGTGCGGTCGCCGGACGTCGGGGACGGCGAGGATCGCCGCGGTCGACACGACGACGACCGCGACTCCGAGCCAGAGCGTCCCTGAGATCCCGATCGCATGCGAGAGCGGCCCGACGAGGGCGTAGCCGATCGGGAGGGTCGCGATCGAGCCGAACCAGTCGTAGGCGCTGACCCGCGAGAGCGCCTCCGGCGGCACCTCCCGCTGGAGCGTCGTCTCCCAGAGGACGCCGAAGACGGACATGCCGACGCCCGCCACGAACGCACCGGCAGCAACAGGCGCGAGCCCGATCCGCAGGGCCAGGAGCGCGATCGGCGCCACGAGCGTCAGGTCCGCGAGCGTGGCGACGAGCAGCGGCCGCTTCGTCCGCAGGCGGAGCGCGGCGAATCCGCCGACGACCGCGCCCGCCGCGAAGAGCGCGAGGATCGTCGACCAGGCGCCGGCACCACCGAGGTCGCGCTTCGAGAGGACGGCGCCGAAGACGAGGAACGCCGACAGCGGGATCAGGTGCAGGAGGGCGAACTGCGCGACGATCGCCCAGAGCCACGTGCGCGACCGGAACTCGTGCCAGCCGTGCAGCAGGTCGCCGAGGAACGTCATCTTCTCCGCCGCCCGGTCGAGGGCGGGCGCGCGGACGCGGAAGAGGAAGAACGCGCTGACGCCGAAGCTCGCTGCGTTCGCCGCGATCGCCCATCCTGGGCTGCCGAGGACGACGAGCGCGCCCGCGACCGCCGGCCCGACGATCCCGCCGGCCGACGAGGTCAGGCCGCGCAGTGCGTTCGCCTGCTGGAGCAGGTCGCCCGCCACGATCTGGGGCACGATCCCGACGGACGCAGGCTGGAAGAACGCCGCTGCCCCTCCGCGCACCGCCTCGAGGACGATCAGCTCCCAGACGTGCGCCGTGCCGGTGAGGAGGAGCAGCGCCATCGCTCCCTGCGCAGCGAGCCGGACGCCGTCGGCAGCGATCATGAGCTGCCGTCGAGACACGCGATCGGCGGCGACGCCGCCGACGAGGAGCAGAGCGACGAGCGGGATCGTCCCCGCCGCGAGCACGTAGCCGAGATCGGAGACCGACCCGGTGAGGTCGAGCACGGCGAACGAGAGGGCGACCGGCACCATCTGGTCGCCGACCTGGGAGACCGCCGAGGCGAGGAAGACGTTGCGGAAGTCGCGCTCTCGAAGCGCGGCGAGCGAGACCCCGAGCGTCACTCCGCCGAGACTACGCGACGAACTGGAGGCCGGAGCCCTTGCGCTTCGCCTCGTACAGTGCCTCGTCGGCGAGCCGGAACAGCGCCTGCGGGTCGCGGGCGTCCTCCGGGCACGACGCGACGCCGAAGCTCGCGCGGAGCCCGGACAGGCGCTCGTCCTCGCTGTCCGCGAGCATGGAGGTCACGCGGTCGACGACCGCGCGGGCATCGTCGTCGGTGGCCTCGGCCAGCAGGAGCGCGAACTCGTCGCCGCCGATGCGGAACGCGTCGTCGGGCTTGCGCAGCGCCTCGTGGAGCACGCGCGCGAAGAGCTGCAGCGCCTCGTCGCCCGCGAGATGCCCGAAGCGGTCGTTCAGCTCCTTGAAGCCGTCGAGGTCGCAGAGGACGAGGGCGAACGAGCGCTTGTACCGCGTCGCGCGCGCAACCTCGCCGTCGAGCCGCTCGACGAATGCGCGCCGGTTCAGCAGCCGCGTCAACGGGTCGTGGTCGGCGAGGAAGCGAAGCTCGTGGTGCTGCGCGGCGGAGACGATCGCGGCCGCCGCCTGGTTCGCGAAGATGCGCAGCGCCTGGAGCTTCTCCTCCGACGGCAGAAGGCGGTCCTCCGGCTCGTCGGCCCAGATCAGCCCGATCACCTCGCCCGCCGCATCGCGCAGAGGCACGAGCAGCCAGTGGTGGTCCCACGCGCGCGGCCCGTCGCCGTTCCGGCTCGACACGTAGGACGTCTGGTCGCCTGTGATCCGTCGCGCGCCCTCGTCGCCCGGGAGCAGGAAGCAGCCTGCGATCTCGAAGCGCGGGTCGAGGAGCGGCGTCACCTCGGTGACGCGGGTCGACGAGCGCATCGCCTGGCCGTCGATGCTCCAGCCCACGGCCGCGCGCGCCTCGAGCACGCCCGTCGCGGGATGCACGAGCTGCGCGCCGACGTGCTCGAAGCCGAGCGCGTCGCGCACGCCGCGGCAGACGTCGCGGAGGATCTCGTCGGCGACCGGCTCCGCGGTCAGTCGCGACGACACGTCGAGGAGATGCTCGAGCGCGAGCCGGTGCTTCGCAGCCTCCGCCGACTCCTGTGCCGCCTGGACCGCGAGCGCCGCATGGTCGGCGAGCGAGACGAGCACGTCGAGCTCCTCGTCCGCCGGCCGGCGACGCGTGACCGGCTCGTCGACGGAGAGGATGCCGAGCAGGTGCCCGTCGGAGTGGCGCATCGGCAGGAAGAGCGCGTCCTCCGGATGCCACGCGTCCGCCCCCGCGCCCGGGTCGACGGACGGCACGTAGCTGTAGTCGGTCGTGCCCCAGTCGTATGCGCCGGCGTGCACGACGTACGCGCCGCGCACGTGGAACTCGTCGGCGAGCAGCGGCTGCCAGTCGGCGAACGTGCGCACGCGGCCGAGCAGCGCCGCGCGAGCCTCGTCGCTGCCGTGCACCGTCGTCACCGTGAAGTCGTTCCACGCCGGGCGGAAGAGGTTCACGACGACGGTCCGGTAGCCGAGCGACTCGGAGATGGTCCGCGCGATCGCAGCGAGGAGCTCCGGCAGATCTTCTTCGGCTCGGACGAGCCTAGTGACCTCGAGCAAGCCTCGCAGCGGCGAGATTGGTGACGGCGTCGGTTGTGCCACAGAAACGGAGGGGCTGACCTCCGGGGTCGATATCGGCATCCGAACGTCCCGGGATGAGGGCGGCGTCCGGCAACGGCGAGGGGCGCCTTTCGGCGCCCCTCGCGGTCCTTCCGTGCCGTCCCCGCTAGCGGCGGCCGCCGCGGCTCCTGCCGCGGTCGCCGCCGTCCCGGCGCGGCTCTGCCGGCGGGCGCGGAGGGGCGTCCTTCGCCCGCTCCACGAGCTCCTCCGGCTGGACGAGGTTCCCGTTCTCGTGCTTCGCGACGAGCTTGAGGCCGATGCGGCCGCGGGCCTTGTCGACCTCCTGCACGATCACGTCGACGACATCGCCACGCGCCATCACGTCTTCGATGTGCGCGACGCGGCCCGGTCCCACGTTCGAGACGTGGAGCAGGCCGTCGGTGCCCTTCTTCAGCTCGACGAACGCGCCGAACTCGGTCGTCTTCACGACCTTGCCGGTGTACGTGTCGCCG
>DASYGK010000040.1:0-5129 GCA_035999905.1 Gaiellaceae bacterium
GCCTCGAGCAGCGCGTCGTCGCCGACGCGGCGGATCGAGATGCCCGTGAGCTCGGGCGGAGGCATCCCGACGATCCACCGCTCCCCCACGCCGCCCGACACCGGCGCGACGAAGAGCAGCAGCTTGTCGACGAGCCCCGCCGCGAGAAACGCGGTCGCGAGCGTCGGTCCGCCTTCGAGCAGGAGCGATTGCACGCCCTCGGCCGCGAGCGCACGCAGCTCCTCCTCGATCGGGCCGGCGCGCAGCTCGAGCTCGGACCCCTCGGGCAGCGGGCCGCGTCCGAACGCGAGCCTGCGCGGTTGACGCGCCGTCTCGACGTCGCGCGCGTCGAGCCGCGGGCTGTCGGCGCGCACCGTCCCCATCCCGACCGCGACGGCGTCGGATGCGCCGCGCAGCTCGTGCACGAGCCGGCGCGAGGCCTCGCCCGTGATCCAGCGGCTTCCCGGGAGCGAGACACGGCCCTCGAGCGTGACCGCCGCCTTGTAGGTGACGAACGGGCGCCCGCGTGACTTCCACGTGCGCCACGCTTCGTTCTGGCGCAGCGCGCGTTCGTCGTCGAGCAGCTCGACCTCGATGCCGGCGGCGCGGAGCTTCTCGATCCCGCCGGCCGCAACCGGGTTCGGATCGCGCGCGCCGACGACGACCCGCGCGACGCCTGCCGCGATCACCGCGTCGACGCACGGGGGCGTGCGCCCGTGGTGCGCGCACGGCTCGAGCGTCACGTAGAGCGTCGCGCCGCGCGCCCGGTCGCCCGCCTGGGCGAGTGCGCGCGGCTCCGCGTGCTCGACCGTTGCGAGCTCGTACCAGCCCTCGCCGACGATCTCGTCGCCGTGCGCGACGACGGCGCCGACGAGCGGATGGTCCCCGACCTTCCCCCGGCCGCGCTCCGCGAGCTCCAGGGCCCGCTCGAATTGGCTCACGCCAGTGCTTGTACCAGGCGGCGGTACGAGCGCGGCAGGTCTTCGCGGTGGAAGATCGAGCTGCCGGCGACGATCAGCGTCGCACCCGCGTCGTAGATCTCCCGCACGTTGTCGTTGTCGACGCCGCCGTCGACCTGAACGGCCATCGACTCCGGCACGAGCGCGCGGATGCGCTTGATCCGGTCGATCGCCTCGGGCATGAACTCCTGCCCCGAGTACCCGGGATGGATGCTCATGCACAACACGATGTCGGCGTCGCCGCAGACCTTCGCGACGTCCTCGGGCTCGCTCTCCGGGTTGAACGCGACGCCGACCTCGAGCCCGTGCTCGCGCGCCGCCGCGATCGTGCCGGGCACGTCCTCGACCGCTTCGTAGTGGAACGTGACACTGTGCCCGCCCGCGCGCGCGATCTGCGGGAAGTGCCGCACGGGGTTGTCGACCATCAGGTGGCAGTCGAGCACGCCGCCCATCGCGTGCACCATCGGCGAGATCGCCTGGAGCACGATCGGCCCGACGGTGATCGGCTCGACGAAGTGCCCGTCGCCGACGTCGAAGTGAAAGACGCGCGCGCCGGTACGCAGGAGGATGTCGATCTGCTCCGCGAGGTTGGCGAAATCCGCCGCATAGAGCGACGGCTCGATCTCGACCGTCCGGATCCACTCCTGCCAGGGCACGCCGCGCTCGATGGTACGACGCGGAGCCGGACGTTGTGCGATTACGCAGTCAGCCGCGCGATGAAGAAGCCGCTCGTGCCGTGGACATGGGGCAGCGTGAGCAGGAACTCGGGACGCCTGGGATGCGCGAACACGGGCCACTCGGCGCCGAGCGGCTCGACCCGGAGGCCGCTCGCGTCGATGACCGCCTCGTTCTCGTCGGCGTTGATCGTGCAGACGGAGTAGACGATCGTGCCTCCCGGCCGCACGCGCTCGGCCGCCGACCGGAGCAGCGCGAGCTGGAGCTCGGGCAGCGGCTTCGCCCGCCAGCGAAGGTCCGGCCGCTGCGAGAGGACGCCGAGCCCCGAGCACGGCGCGTCGACGAGCGCGCGGTCGAACCCGTCGAGCTCGGGCGGGAGCTTCGTCCCGTCCGCCTCGACGACGGTGACGTTCGCCGCGCCGAGTTGCGCGACGTTCGCGCGCAGCTCGCTCGCGCGGTTCGGGTCCAGCTCGACCGCGGTGACGTCGCCGCGGAGCTGCGTCGCCTTGCCGCCCGGTGCGGAGCAGACGTCCAGCACGCGCTCGCCGTCCTGCGAGCCGAGCACGAGTGCGGCGAGTTGCGAGCCGCGGCTCTGCGGCCAGACGCGGCCGTCGGCGACCGCGAGATCGTCGACACGCTCGACGCGGTACGCGCCGGGCACGTCGGTCGCCTCGGCGCCCACCGGCGGGTCGCCGCGGACGAGGCGGACGACCGTCTCGAGCGGCTCGTTGCCGGCGCGCATCAGCGCGAGCGCCGCGTCCTGCCCGAGGTCGCGCACCCAGGTCTCGTAGATCCAGTCGGGGTACGACTCCTTCAGCGGCCCGTCCGGCAGCGACGCGATCAGCTTCGGCATGCCCTCGGTGAGGCGGCGCATCACGGCGTTCGTGAACGGCACTGCGCGCTCGAGCTTCGCACCGCGGACGAGCTCGACGGACTCGTTCGCGGCGGCGTGCGGCGGCGTGTCGGTGTAGCCGACCTGATAGGCGCCGAGCCGCAGTGCGGCGCGGACGGGCGGGTCGAGCTTGCGCGACGGTCGCTTGCCGAGCGTGTCGATCGCGTGGTCGAGCGTGCGCACGCGCTGCACCGCGCCGTAGGCAAGCCGGTGCGCGAACGCGCGCTCGCGCTCGTCGAGCCCCTCCGCCGCGGTGCGGAGCACGCGGTCGGCGTACGCGTCCTGCTCGAACACGCGCAGCAGCACCTCGTAGGCGGCGCGACGCGCCGGGGAGACGCTCACCGGCGTCCGCGCAGGTACTCGTCGTAGCTCATGCGCCTGCGCCCTTCCGGCTGCACCTCGAGCAGCTCGAGCGAGCCGTCGTCCGCGATCCGCGCCTTCCAGATCACGAGCGGCACGCCGTCGACGACTGCGCGCGCGCCGATGTGCGGCGCAAGGGCACGTACGTGATCGACGATCTCCTGCGCCGGGCGCGTGAGATCGAGCTCGCGGTCCGCGGCGGCGATCTTCTCCGCGTACGTCGCACCGTCGCTCGACTGCTCGTGGAACTCCGGCTCCGGCAGCACCGCGCCGATCAGCCGCGCCGCGACCTCGGCCGCGCGCGCGTAGACGGCGCCCGCGTCGTCGTCGGGGCCGATGTCGAACGCCTCCTGCGCCGCGACCGGGCCCGCGTCGAGCTCCGCGGTCGTGCGGTGGATCGTGACGCCGGTGCGCGAGTCGCCGGCCATCAACGCGCGCTCGACGGGCGCCGCCCCGCGCCAGCGCGGAAGCAGCGACGGGTGCACGTTGAGCCAGAGCCCGCGCTCGAGCAGCGCGTCGGGGATGAGGAGCCCGTACGCCGCGACGACGACCGTGTCGGCGGGAATCTCGACGCTCTCGTCGAGCCGCGCCGGCTGGACGACGGGGATGCCGAGCGCACGCGCCGTCTCTTTCGCGGGAGGCGCTGCAACCTTGCGGCCGCGGCCGCGCGGCTTGTCGGGCCGCGTCACGAGAAGCGCGATCTCGTGCTCCGCCGCGAGGCGTTCGAGCACGTCGGCGCCGAAGGGAGCGGTCGCTGCGACCGCGATGCGCGGCATCTAGATGGTTGATGCCACGGCGGGGTGCGCCTGGGGATGGCTCAGACCAAGTCGTGTGGCCGGGGCAGCCGCAGCCCAGGCAGGCCGCCTGGTCAAGGCTGACCCGGCCGCACGGCGCCGCGTCTGGGCCACCAGCCAGGGGCGCACTGTCGTGGCATCAGCCATCTAAGTCAGCACGATGCGGGGGCGCAGCTTGCCGAGCGCTTCGCGCCGCGCCTCGGGCGTCGTGCGGTCGAGCATCAGCACGCCGTCGAGATGGTCGGCCTCGTGCTGCGCGGCGCGCGCGTAGATGTCCTCGAGCTCGTAGCGCACCTCGTTGCCGTGCTCGTCGAGGCCGACGAGCGTCACCTCGAGCGACCGCTCGACGGGCACGTGGATGCCCTGGATCGAGAGGCAGCCCTCGTCGTCGACGTCCGTCTCCGCGCTGCGCTCGACGATCTCCGGGTTCACGACCGCGACGACCTCGTCCTCGCCCGGCTGGAACACGAACAGCCGTTGCAGGACGCCGACCTGCGTTGCGGCGAGCCCGATTCCGCTCGCGTCCTTCATCAGGAGCTTCATGCGCTCGACGAGGCTGCGCAGCTCGTCGTCGAAGGCCTCCACCGGGCGCGCCTTCATCTTCAGCGCGGCGTCCGGATACTGCCGGATCTGTGCGAGCGCAAGCCGTCGCCGCGCCTCGTGCTCGGCGTCCAGCTGCTCGTGCTTGACCTGGCCCTCGACCTCCGACATGCCGTTGGCAGACTACCGACGAGATGGATCCGCGAGAGGTGAAGGAGATCATGAGCCAGGGCGCGATCCGGCCCGAGACGGCGCGCGACCGGGAGGAGCGGCGGATCCTCGACGCCGACCTCGCGACGAGCCCCGTGAAGGGGAAGCCGCTGCGCTCGCGGCTGCGCAACTTCCGTCCCGACGCGGACGCCGCGGTGCGCGCGCTCGGCGGCCCGACGATCTGGATGCGCCGGCTGCGCGCGATCGAGGACGAGCTCGACCGGCACGAGGCGCAGCTCGACGCGGCCTGGCGCGAGCTCGGCGAGGTGGCGAGCGACGCTGCCGAGTTCGAGCGGCGGTGGACCGAGACCGCGCACGCGTGGAGCTTCGCGCAGGTGAACGAGCTGATCGAGCGCCACAACCGCAACTTCCCGGCGGAGGCGCGCCTGCCGATGGATCCGCGCACGCGCGACTTCATTCGCATCAACGGCCGCTCGTACCAGCGCGAGCCACTCGACGCCGAGTGGATCCTCGCGCGGTGGCCGGCCGACCTACAGGCTCTGCGGGTCGACGTCGACGACGACGGTCAGCCCCGCCCGCCGCATCGCCGGCGCAGCGGCTGAGAGGAGCGTCGCGGCACGCGAGGCGAGCGCGCGCGGGCTCGACGTCTTGCCGACGAGCTGCGCGCGGTAGCGGTTGCGCAGCCGCAGGAGCGGCGCCGGCCCGAGCAGCTCGTGGTCGCCGAGCTCGCGGCGCAGCTCTTCGAGCGCGAGCATCGGG
>DASYGK010000148.1:0-3070 GCA_035999905.1 Gaiellaceae bacterium
CGACTTGAGCAGCTCCTTCTGCGCGACGCCGAACCGCTGCTCCTCGTCGAGCACGACGAGGCCGAGCTCCTTCGGAATCACGTCGCGGCTCAGCACGCGATGCGTCCCGATCAGCACGTCGACCTTGCCCTCGGCGAAGTCGGCGAGCACCTGCTTGACCTCCTTCGGCGACCGGAAGCGCGACACCATCTCGACACGCACGGGAAAGTCGCGGAACCGGTCGCGGAACGTGTTCCAGTGCTGTTCGGCGAGGATCGTCGTCGGCGCGAGCATCAGCACCTGCTTGCCGTTGACCGCGACCGCGAACGCGGCGCGCACGGCGACCTCGGTCTTCCCGAAGCCGACGTCGCCGCAGACGAGCCTGTCCATCGGGCGCGGCGCCTCGAGGTCCTCCTTCACCGCTTCGATCGCGTTCTCCTGGTCGGGCGTCTCGCGATAGGGGAACGACGTCTCGAGGCGCTGGATCCACTCGTGCTCGAGGTCGTACGCAATCCCCTCGCGCGTCTGGCGCTGCGCGTAGAGCGCGATCAGCTCGGACGCGAGCTCCTGCACCGACTCTCGTGCGCGCGACTTGAGCAGCTGCCACGCCTTCCCGCCGAGCTTCGAGAGCGCGGGCGAGCTCGCGTCGGCGCCGACGTAGCGCGACACCTTGCCGAGCTGCTCGTGCGGGACGTAGAGGCGGTCCTCGCCGCGGAACGCGAGCAGGAGGTAGTCGCGCGTTACACCCGCGACCTCTTTCGTCTCGAAGCCGAGCAGCTTCCCGACGCCGTGGTCCTCGTGCACGACGTAGTCGCCGGTGCGCAGGTCGGCGAACGACTGCAGCGCGCGCCCGCCGATGCGCGCCTGCCGCGAGACGCGGCGACGGAACACCTGATGGTCTGGCAGCAGGACGAGGCCGAGCTCGCGCCAGACGAACCCGCGCCGCGCCGGCGCGATCGTGAAGAAGAGGTCGGCCTCGTCGGGCAGCTCGTCGCCCGGCTCGAGCAGGCGCGCCTCGATCTTGCGCAGCATGTTCTGCGTGCGGAGCGCCTCGCCGCGGTGCGGGAACGCGACGACGACGCGCTGGCCGGAGCGCACGAGCGCGGCGAGCTCGTTCTCGGCCTCGGTGAGCCCGCGCGCGGCGATCGCGGGACGCTGCGCCTCGAACGCGAACGGCTGCCCCTGCGGGAACGGGTCGAGCTCGGCCGCGCCCTTCAGCGAGACGGGCTCGAGCCCGTCCTCCTGCCAGATGCGCCGCACGTCGTCGGGCTGGTAGACGAAGTCGGCCGTGCGGTCGAGCGGCGCGACGAGGTCGTTCGGCACCGGCCGCGTCTCGCCCTCCTCCCCGTGCCACTCCTCGAGCAGGTCGAGCCGGCGTTCGGCGGCGGCGTAGATCGTGCTCGTCTCGACCGGGTGGAGCGCGCGCTGCGTGAACGACGAGAAGGCGCGGATCGACTCGATCTCGTCGCCGAAGAACTCGACGCGCAGCGGCTCGCGGCCCGTCGTCGGGAAGACGTCGACGAGCCCGCCGCGGACCGCGAACTGGCCGCGGTCGTCGACGCGCTCGACGCGCTCGTAGCCGGCGAGCGCGAGCGACTCCGCGAGGCCTTCGACGCCGAGCTCGAGGCCGGCGGCGAGCTCGATCGCCTCGGGCCGCGCGCGCGGCGGCGGCAGTGGCTCGGCGAGCGCGTGCGCGGACGCGCAGACGAGCCCACCGCGCGCGAGCACGTCGAGAGCGCGCGCCCGCTCGCCGACGAGGTGCGGCGGCGGCTCGAGCCCGGACTCCCAGCGGACGCCACGGCTCGGCATGAAGCCGACCTGCTCCTCGCCGAGGAACCACGCGGCGGCCTCGGCGGCGTCGCGCGCGTCCGCGTCTTCCGGCAGCACGCAGACGAGCGGCCGCTCGAGCCGCTCGAAGAGCGCGGCGAGCACGACCGGAAGCGCCGCCTCGGAGACGCGGGCACGCGCCGGCAGCGCCTCGGCGAACTCGGCGAGACGCTCGTGCCCGGCGAGCGCGCGGACGAAGGTGTGGAGAACGGGACGGTCCATGACGACGGGCGGAACCTGGGGTTCCGCCGGGGGGTTCATCGTAGCCCCGGTCACTCGTTCGAGGGACGTTGCCGGAAGGCGGCGCCGGCCGATGAGCAGAGGGCACATGGGGTGGCGTGACCGCGACTGGGCGAAGTTCGACGAGGACGAGTTGCGCCGTCTCTACGGCGTCGTCCGCGTGCCGAAGGCCAATCCGGGTTGCCCACCGGCGCAGGGTCCAGACCTGCTCGGCACGGTTCGGTTGCCGTCGGGTGCGACGCGCTCGCGTATCTGGGGCGGCCTCGCGGTGCTCGTGCTCGCGTTCGGCGTCTTCGCCTACCAGCACCGCGGGACGGCCACGCCGCCCGTCGTGGCTCTCGGACCTCCCGTTCTCTACGGGATCCGCGGCACCGACGCTCGCGTCGACCCGCTCGTTCCCGGCGGGACGCGCACGGTCTGCACCGAGGAGGGCTTTGCAACCGGCCGGGGTTGGGCGTGCATCTCGTGGGCGTTGAACGTGCACGACGTTCCGGTCGTCGCACCACCGCCGTACCAGGGTGCGTGTACGCACCTGATCGTCGACACGGCGCAGCCGCGTTGGACCTGCCTCGGCGCGTATCCCTACTCTCCCGACGAGCTTCCTCCGTCAGCCGCACCCGCGTCGAGCTCTTAGCGCACGCGCACGTTGAGCACGAGCACGTTGTCCGGACCGAGGGTCTGGAGGCCCGCGTCCACCGACGACACGAGGTTCGTGCCGCGGAAGATGTAGACGCCCTTCTTCGCGAACACGAGCGTGTGCGTCGTGCCGGTCTGCCACGGGCTCGCGAGTGCGAGCGGCGGCCCGGCGGTCTGCACCATGTCGAAGCCCATCGGGCAGCTGACCCGGATCGTCAGCTTCGTCCCATGCACGACGGCGAGCGTGCGCGTCGGGCCGAGCGGCTGCGAGTCGGCGGTGCCCCACGCATGACAGCCACGCAGGACATGCATGATCGTGAGCCGGACCGTGGGAGAGGCGATCGCGGCCGGGACGACCGCGAGTGCGGCGGTCGCGACCGCGAGCAGG
>DASYGK010000006.1:0-2216 GCA_035999905.1 Gaiellaceae bacterium
CCCTCGCTCGCGTCGACGAGCAGGAGGACGCCGTCGACCATGGTGAGCCCGCGCTCGACCTCGCCGCCGAAGTCGGCGTGGCCGGGCGTGTCGACGATGTTCAGCTTGACGCCGCCGATGTCGACCGCCGTGTTCTTCGCGAGGATCGTGATGCCCTTCTCCCGCTCGAGGTCGGTCGAGTCCATGACGCGCTCGGCGACGTCCTGGTTCTCGCGGAACGACCCGGCCTGCCAGAGGAGCGCGTCGACGAGCGTCGTCTTGCCGTGGTCGACGTGGGCGACGATGGCGACGTTGCGCAGGTCGTCGCGGCGGGCAGTGAGATTCGGCTTGGTCATGCGGCACTCAAGGTAGCTGTCTGATAGAATCTGTCCAGACTGGACAGAAAGGACATGTCGTGACGCGATGGCAGCTCCAGGAGGCGAAGCAGCAGTTCAGCCGGCTCGTCGAGCGCGCCCGCACCGAAGGGCCGCAGCTCGTGACGCGGAACGGCAAGGAGGTCGCCGTCGTCCTCGACGTGCAGGAGTACCGCAGGCTGAGCTCGCACGGCGGTGACTTCAAGCGCTTCCTCCTCGAGGGGCCGCGGTTCGAGTTCGAAGTCGAGCGCTCGAGTGACCCGGATCGCGAGATCGAGCTCTGAGCTACCTCCTCGACACCAACGTCCTTTCCGAACCGCGGAAACCGGCGCCGGACGCGCACGTCCTGTCGTGGCTCGCCCGAGTGGATGCCTCGGAGCTCTTCGTCAGCGTTCTGTCGATCGGCGAGATTCGAAAAGGAGTCGAACGCCTGCGCAGACGGGGTGACCGCCGGCAGGCGAACGTCCTCGAGCAGTGGCTCGAACAGCTCAAGGCCGACTTCGCCGGCCGTTTCCTCCCGGTCACCGTTCGGGTCGCGGAGCGCTGGGGCATGCTCAATGCAGCAAGCGTCCGACCGCCGGCGGTCGACGGGCTGCTTGCGGCGACGGCAATTGAGAACGATCTCACCTTCGTGACGCGCGAGCACGGCGCGCTCGAATCGACAGGCGTTGCGCTGCTCGATCCCTGGCAAGCGACCTAGCCGCGAAAGAAAAGCATCTACGCGACGGCGGCTTCGCCGAGCAGCGCCTTGACCTCGGCGAAGAAGTCCGGCACCGGCTGTACCCGGTAGTTCGGGCCGAGCTCGAGGAGCTTCGACCCCATCGACGTCAGCAGGTCGACGTATACCGGCGCTTCGCCCGGGAAATCCTTCACGACCGCGGCGAGCTCGCGCACGACACCGGCCGGCGCGATCCGCGCGTCGACCTTCAGCCGCACCTCACGCCGCTCGGCCACCGCCTCGAACCCGGTGATCTCGAGCGCGACGAGCTTCGTCTCCCCCGCGCCCTTCTGGTCGATGCGGCCTTTCACGATCAGGATCCTGTCCTGCACGAGCAGCTCGCGCGCCTGCTGGTACACGGAGTTGAACGCGACGACCTCGCACGAGCCCGTGACGTCCTCGATCCCTGCGAACACCATCGGGTCGCCCTTCTTCGTCGTCATCATCTTCAGCGACGAGACGATGCCGCCGACGAGGACGATCTCGCCGTCGCGCCGCCGTTCGAGCTCGTTCAGCGCGCAGTCGGTCTTCCGGCGCAGCTGGTCGCGGATCGGCGTCAGCGGATGATCCGACACGTACAGCCCGAGCGTCTCCTTCTCGAGCTTCAGCAGCTCGTTCTTCTCGAACTCCGCGCCCGCCGGGATCGCCGGATGATGGCGCGGCGCGGCGTCGCCCGACGGCTCGCCGAGATCGAAGATCGAGCCCTGGCCCATCAGCTTGTCGGCCTGCTGCTTCTGCCCCCACGCGAGCGCCTGCTCGAGGCACTCGAGCATCCCGCGCCGCGGCGACCCCGTCGAGTCGAGCGCGCCGCACTTCACGAGCGACTCGAGCGCGCGCTTGTTCACGACCTGCGGGTCGACGCGCTCCGTGAAGTCCCAGATCGACGTGAACGGGCCGCCCTCCTCGCGGGCGCGCACGATCGCGCGGCACGCCGACTCGCCGACGTTCTTCACGGCGTTCAGCCCGAAGCGGATCTTCCCCTCGACGACCGCGAAGTCGATCATCGACGTGTTCACGTCCGGCGGGAGCACGTCGATGTTCAGGTCGTGGCACGCAGCGACGTAGAACGGCACCTTGTCCTTCGTGTTCATCACGGAGGAGATGAGCGCCGCCATGTACTCCTTCGCGTGATTCGCCCGCAGCCA
>DASYGK010000082.1:0-8543 GCA_035999905.1 Gaiellaceae bacterium
GACCTCGGTGCTCTCGGCGCCGCCGGGACCGAACTCGAAGCGTGCGCGCCCCCGGACGACGTGCCCGAGCACGTCGCGTTCTCCGTGGTTATGCCAGCCGGACGCTGCGCCGGCCTCCGCCCTGGCGCGCATCATCGTCGCGCCGGGAAGCTCGAACGCGAGCTCGCGGAGGACGCCCGGCGTCGGCGCGCCGGCACGCAGGTCGTCGGAGGAAACGGCGGAGACGCGCCCGGTCGTGGCCACGCGGCAGATTACCGCCGCCGGTCGCGCGGGCGCTGCGCTCGTGAGGATCTCGGCACGAAGCCGGCACACCTCCGGCACAGGTGCGCCCGCACACTCGAGTGATGGAGCTTCCCGCGCTCGGCGTCTCGCAGCGGCGTCTCGTCGCCGTCGTCGTTGTGGTGGTGCTCGCCGCCGTGCTCGGGCCGCGGTTGCTCGCGCACGGCGGCGGCGGGACGCAGGCGATCCCGCCGCTTCGCGTCGCGGCGCGGACGCGGTCGCCGCAGCGGGCGCTGCTCGTCGTCGACGTCGCGGGCGCGGTGCGCAGGCCCGGGCTGCACCGGCTCGCGCAGGGTGCGCGCGTCGCGGACGCGGTCGCCGCGGCAGGCGGCACGACGGCGAAGGCCGACGTCGCGCTCGTCAATCTCGCCGCGCCGCTCGCCGACGGCGAGCAGGTGCTCGTGCCCGCGCGTGGCGGTGATGCGGCCGGAAGCGCCGGTGCGTCGTCGACGGCGCCCGTCGATCTGAACACCGCGACGGTCGAGCAGCTCGACGCGCTGCCCGGCATCGGGCCGGCGACCGCGGCGAAGATCGTCAGCTTCCGGCAGGCGCACGGGCCGTTCCGGTCGGTGAACGAGCTCGACGCGGTGCCGGGCATCGGCCCGGCGCGCATCGACCAGCTGAAGGGGCTCGTCCTGCCGTGACGGTGCGGGCCCCGTATCTCCTGGCGGCGGCGCTCTGCGCCGGGCTTGCCGGCGCGACGGTGGTGCGCGTGTCGGTCTTGCCCGCGGCGGTGCTGCTCGGGCTCGCGGCGCTGGGCGGTGCGCGGGTGCCGCTCGGCGCCGCAGCGCTGGTGCTCGTCCTCGCGGGCTGGTGGTGGGGCAGCGAGCGGCTGCGCACGCTCGACCGTAGCGTCCTCGTGCCGCGCATCGGCACGTCGGAGCGTGCCGTCGTCGATCTGCAGGAGCCGCCGCGCCCCGGACGTTTCTCCATCCGGGTGCGCGCGCTCGTCGTGCGCTGGGGCGGCGTGCGCCTGCGCGAGCCGGTGCTGCTCGAGCTGCCCGTCGGGCGCGCGCCGCCGCAGGGCGCACGGCTCTCGGTGCTCGGGCTCCTCCGCGCACCACGAGGGCCGTCACACGGTTTCGACGAGCGCGCGTGGCTGCGCCGGCACGGCGTGCACGCCGTCCTGCACGCGGACGCCTGGCGGCGGGTCGGCAGCCGTGGCGGGCTGGGCGGGCTCGCCGACCGGCTGCATGCGTGGCTCGCGCGGGACGGCGCTCCCGGCGTGCGCGGCGAGCGGCGGGCGGTGATCGAGGGTGTCGTCCTCGGCGAGGACCAGGGCCTGTCCGACACGCTGAAGCAGCGGTTCCGGGCCTCCGGGCTCTACCACCTGCTGGCGGTCAGCGGTTCGAACGTCGCCGTCGTCGCGCTCGGCGTCCTCGGCGTTGCGTGGCTCGCCGGCATCCCGCGGCTCGGCGCGGAGGTTGCGGCGCTCGCCGCGATCGGCGCGTACGTGCTGGCCGTCGGGCCGCAGCCGTCGGTCGTCCGCGCGGGGGTCGGCGGCGGCCTCGCCTCGCTCGCGTGGCTCACCGGACGCGAGCGCGACCGGTGGTACGCGCTCCTCGTCGCCGCCGTTGCGCTCCTCGCGTGGAACCCCTACAACGCGCGCGACCCCGGCTTCCAGCTCTCGTTCGCGGCGGTGCTGTCGATCTTCGTCCTCGCACCCCGCTTCCGCCGCGTGCTCGAGGGCTACCCGCTGCCGGAGCGCCTGCGCGGCCCGATCGCGATCTCGACGGCGTGCGGCCTCGGTACGGCGCCTGTCAGCTGGTTGCAGTTCCATGCGATCCCCTTGCTCACGGTGCCGGCGAACGTCGCGGCCGCGCCCGCGGTGGCCCCGATGCTCGGCCTCGCGCTCGTCGCCGCGGTCTATGCGCCGGTCGCGCACGGCCCCGCGGCCCTCCTCGCGCACGCGAACGGCTGGTGCGCCGCGTACCTCGCGGGCTGTGCACGACTCTTCGGAGGCCTTCCGGGCGCGCAGATCCGCTCGCCCGCCGCGGCCGCCGCGCTCGCCGCGATGGTGCTCCTGGTCGCGGCCTATGCTTGGCGTCGTGGCGAACGAGCTCAAGCCGGCCTATCTCCTCACCGGCACCGACCGCCCGAAGATCGCGCGCGCGCTGCGCCGCCTGCGGGAGCGCATCGGCGATGACTCGACGGAGCACCTGAACGCGCGCGACGCCTCCGCCGCCGACGTGATCGCGTCGTGCAACGCGATGGGGCTGTTCGGCGGCGAGGACGGGCGGCTCGTGATCGTCGAGGAGGCGGAGCGCTGGAAGGCGCCGGACGTGAAGGAGCTCGCCGCATATCTCGCCGCGCCGTCGCCGGCGACGGTGCTCGCGCTCCTCGCCGACGAGCTGAAGTCCGACGCGCCGCTCGTCAAGGCCGTCGCGAAGACCGGCTCGGTGCTGACGTACGACGTGCCGAAGCGCCGGCTGCCGGAATGGGTCGCCGAGCAGTTCGGGCGCTACGGTGGCAAGGCCGACGCAGACGCGTGCCGCGCGCTCGTCGACATCGTCGGCGACGACGTCGACGAGCTCCAGAGCGAGATCGACAAGCTCGTGACCTGGGCGGCGGGCGATCCGGTGACGCTGAAGAACGTCGAGGAGATGGCCGCCGGGAGAGCGGAGACGGCGATCTTCTCGCTCACAGACGCGTGGGGGAGACGCGACGTCGGCGCAGTGCTCGCCTCGGCCGAAGCGATCATGGAGCGCTCCGCGCGTCCCCGGTCGGGCGAGCTGATGCGGATGATCTCGTCCCTCGTCAACCACGTCGGCCGCGTCCGGCGTTGCCAGAAGCTCGCCGACGAGGGCGTCCGCCCCCGCGATGCGGCGGCGGGGTTGAAGATGCACCCGTACGTCGCGGAAAAGGCGTTTGCGCAGGCGGCGAACTTCTCGGCCGAGGAGCTCGGCTACGCGATCGTGCGCCTCTCGGAGCTCGACGCGGCGGCGAAGGGCGGGTCGCGCCTTCCGGCCGACCTCGAGCTCGAACGAGCGCTGATCGACGTCACCAGAGCCGCGGCGTAGCCGCATTTCCTCATCCGACCTGGTCGCGTCCCCGCGACCAGGTCGAGAATCGCGCCGGTACCCCGGACTACTTCTGCTCGCCCGCGACGATGCGGGCGGCCTGCGACTTGCGCCGGGCGGCGGTGTTCTTGTGGAGCGAGCCGTTCGCGGCGGCCTTGTCGAGCCAGCTGACGAGCTCGCGGTGGCGATCGCCGACCGCGGTCTTGTCCCCTCCGTCGGCGGCGTCGCGGAGGCGACGCATGAGCGTCTTCGCGGTCGACCGCCAGCGCAGGTTCTCGGCCCTCTGACGAGTGGCCTGGCGAACGCGCTTCTCCTGCTGTCTGATATTCGGCATAGGCGTGAAAAGGCCCGCAATCGCGGGCTCAGGAATGGTAGCAGGCGGCAGGAGAGAGCAGCGGCGCCGTGAACACCGCGCTCATGGACGAGAAGCGCTCCGGCAAGGACCGGCGCGCGGGCGGCGAGCGGCGCACCGGCGAGGACCGGCGCGAGCGCCAGGAGGGCCCCCCGCCCGACGGAGAGCGGCGGCAGAACGGGACGCGGCGGACGGACTCCGACCGGCGGTCGGGCAAGGACCGGCGCGGCCAGGGCTGACGGCCCCGCTCCTTATGCTCCCTTCGTGAGCGACGACCAACGCGAGCGAGACCTGCGCCGGCTCGAGCGCGACCGGCGCCGCCGCGAGCAGGGTCGGCCGACGTACTTCGACGACGCCGCCACCAGCTTCCGGGCGATCCCCGCCGGCTCCGAGGACCCGACGATGGCGCTCCGCCGCGACGTGCTCGAGACGGCCCAGTTCACCGTCGCCGACGAGCAGGAGCTCGCGCCGGCCGAGCCGCCTCGCCGCCGGCTCGCCGTCTCGACCGCGATCTTCGGCGCCGCGACCGCGCTCTCGCGGGTGCTCGGGCTCGTGCGCGAGGTCGTCGCCTCCTATTACTTCGGCGCCGGCGGCCGGATCAACGCGTTCACGGTCGCGTTCCAGCTCCCGAACCTCTTCCGCGCACTCGTCGCCGACGCCGCGCTCTCGTCTGCGTTCGTCCCCGTCTTCACGGAGTTGCTCGAGAAGGACCGCAAGCGCGCGTGGCGCGTCGCCTCGACGCTCTTCTGGCTGATGCTGGTCGGGCTCAGCGCGCTGACCGCGATCTTCATCCTCGTCGCGCCCTGGGTGATCGGCATCTTCGGGAACCCGGGGCACGACCGCTCGCTCGCCGTCGGCCTCTCGCGCGTGCTCTTCCCGATCGTCGCGCTGCTCGGCGTCTCGGGGATCGTCGTCGGGATCCTCAACACGTACGAGCACTTCACGGTGCCCGCGCTATCGCCCGTCTTCTGGAACATCGCGATCGTGATCGGGCTCGCACTGGGCGTGCCGCAGGCGCACTCGGCGAACGGGAAGCTGTACGTCTACGCGGCGTCGATCCTCGTCGCGACCGTCATCCAGGTGTTCCTGCCGATGCCGTGGCTCCGCGGGCGCGACGGCCGGCTGCGCATGGTGCTCGACTGGCGCGACCCGGCGGTGAAGCGCGTCTTCGTGCTGATGGTCCCGGTGACTCTCGGACTGGGGCTGATCAACGTCAACGCAGTGATCGACACGTTCTTCGCCTCGCGCCTGATCAACGCGAGCCTCGCGCCGACCGCGCTGCAGAAGGCGTTCCTCGTCTACATGCTCCCGCAGGGGATGTTCTCGGTCGCGATCGCGACGGTGCTCTTCCCGTCGCTCTCGCGCTACGCCGTGCGCAAAGACATGGACGGGTTCCGGAGCACGGTGTCGAGCGGCCTGCGGCAGATCGCGTTCCTGCTGATCCCCTCCGCGGTCGTGAGCGCGGTGCTCGCAGAGCCGATCGTGCGCATCCTCTTCCAGCGCGGCGCATTCCACCCGGCGCAGACGCCCGTCGTCGCCGGCGCACTCGCGGCGTTCAGCGCGGGCCTCGTCTTCAACGGCGCGATGCTGATGCTGAACCGCGCTTTCTTCAGCCTGCAGTCGAACTGGGTTCCGACCGCGATCGCGCTCGGCAACCTCTTCTTGAACGGCGTGCTCGACCTTGCGCTCTATCGCGTCGGCACGTGGGGGATCGCACTCGCCACCGCGATCTGCAACGTTGGCGGCACCGCGGCGCTGCTGATCCTCTTCCGGCGCAAGCTCGGCCGGATCGACGGCGGCGCCATCGCGGCGACGACGATCAAGGTCTCCGTCGCGTCGGCGGCGGTCGCGGCGGTCGCGTGGTTCGTGTGGCATCCGCTCGACGCGGCGTTCGGCCGCTCGTTCCTCGGCCAGGTCGGCTCGCTCGCACCGGCGCTCGCCGCGTCGATCGGCGTCTATCTCCTCGGCTGCCGGCTCCTGCAGGTGCAGGAGCTGCAGGCGCTTCTCTCGCTGCGCACGCGGCTTCGTCGCGCGTGATCGAGTTCGCGCCGATGACGGCGGACGATCTGCCGCTCTTCCACGCGTGGCTTCAGCGCGAGCACGTCAAGCGGTGGTGGCGCGACCGCGAGACGCTCGAGGCGGTCGTCGAGCACTACCTGCCGTCGATCGAGGGCCGCGAGCCGACCGACCACTACCTGATCGTCGTCGACGGGACGCCGGTCGGGGTGATCCAGACCTATCTCGTCGCGGACCACCCCGACTGGGCCGCCGTGATCGGGCTCCGCGACGGCGTCGCCGGCGTCGACCTGCTGATCGGCGAGGAGGGGCTCACCGGCCGCGGGCTCGGCCCACACGTGCTCGAGACGTTCGCACGGACGGTCGTCTTCGCCCGGCCGGAGACCGAGGCGCTCGTGGCCACGGTCGAGGAGCCGAACCGGCGCTCGTGGCGCGCGTTCGAGAAGGCGGGCTTCCGGCACGTGCGCGACGTCGAGGAGGACGGGCTGCCGCATCGGCTCATGCGGCTCGAGCGCGCGGGCGGAGGTGCCTGACCGCGCCGCTACGCTCCGCCCGTGGACCAGAGCAAGATCCGCAACTTCTCGATCATCGCGCACATCGACCACGGCAAGTCGACGCTCGCCGACCGCATCCTCGAGGTGACCGACACGGTCGCCGCCCGCGACATGCGCGCGCAGCTGCTCGACTCGATGGACCTCGAGCGCGAGCGTGGGATCACGATCAAGGCTCAGGCGGTACGGGTCGCGTGGAAGGGCCACGAGCTCAATCTCATCGACACGCCGGGCCACGTGGACTTCACCTACGAGGTGTCACGGTCGCTCCAGGCGTGCGAGGGCGCCCTCCTCGTCGTCGACGCGGCCCAGGGCATCGAGGCGCAGACGCTGGCGAACGCGTACCTCGCAATCGAGGGCGGCCTCGAGATCGTGCCCGTCGTGAACAAGATCGACCTGCCGTCGGCCGATCCCGACCGAGCGTCGCAGGAGGTCGCCGACCTGCTCGGCGACGATCCCGCGCGCGTCGTCCGCATCTCGGCGAAGACCGGGCTCAACGTGAGCGACGTGCTCGACGCGATCGTCGAGCGCATGCCGGCGCCCGCCGGCGATCCCACCGCTCCGCCGCGCGCCCTCGTCTTCGACTCGTCGTACGACCAGTACCGCGGCGTGCTCGCATTCGTGCGCATGATCGACGGCTCGTTCGAGACGCGCGAAGAGCTGCAGACGATGGCGACGGGGACGCGCTTCGCGGCGGAAGAGCTCGGCTTCTTCTCGCCGACGATGACGCCGGTCGAGTCGCTCGGCGCCGGCGAGGTCGGCTACGTCGTCACCGGGCTGAAGGACGTCTCGCGCCTGCGCGTCGGCGACACGATCACGTCCGTCGCGCGCCGTGCGTCGGAGCCGCTGCCCGGCTACAAGGACGTCAAGCCGATGGTGTTCGCCGGCCTCTACCCGACCGACTCCGACGCCTACCCCGAGCTGCGCGACGCGCTCGAGCGCCTCAAGCTCAACGACGGCGCGCTGCTCTACGAGGCGGAGGTGTCGAAGGCGCTCGGCTTCGGCTTCCGCTGCGGCTTCCTCGGTCTCCTGCACATGGAGATCGTGCGCGAGCGGCTCGAGCGTGAGTTCGACCTCGACCTGCTCGTCACCGCGCCGACGGTCGCCTACCGCGTGCGCGAGCGCAACGACAGCGAGTGGCAGGAGCTGCACAACCCGGCCGACTTCCCGCGCGAGTTCGAGGAGGTCGAAGAGCCGTACGTGAAGGCGTCGATCATCGTGCCGAAGGAATACGTCGGCGCGGTGATGGAGCTGAACAACGAGCGGCGCGGCACGTTCGACCACATGGAGTACCTCTCGCCCGAGCGCGTCCACCTCACGTACGACCTGCCGCTCGGCGAGATCGTGCTCGACTACTACGACCAGCTCAAGTCGCGCACGCGCGGCTACGCGTCGTTCGACTACGACCTCGCCGGCTTCAAGCCCGGCAAGCTCGTGCGCGTCGACGTGCTCGTCGGCGGCGAGATGGTCGACGCGCTCTCGCTGATCATCCACCGCGACTTCGCGTACGAGCGCGGCAAGCTGCTCGTCGAGAAGCTGCGCGAGGAGATCCCGCGTCAGATGTTCGACGTGCCGATCCAGGCGGCGATCGGCTCCCGCGTGATCGCGCGCGAGACCGTGAAGGCGCGGCGGAAGGACGTGCTCGCGAAGTGCTACGGCGGCGACATCTCGCGCAAGCGCAAGCTGCTCGAGAAGCAGAAGAAGGGCAAGAAGCGCATGAAGCAGGTCGGCGGGGTGGAGGTGCCGCAGGAGGCATTCCTCGCGGTGCTCAGCATCGGCCAGGGACAGAAGACGAGCTGATGGCCCTCGAGATGCGCACCGTGTGCGAACGCTGCGACGCCCGGCTCGCCGCTGACGGTGACGCGCGCATCTGCTCCTATGAGTGCACGTTCTGCGTCGCGTGCACCGAGGCGATGGACGGCGTCTGCCCGAACTGCGGCGGGGAGCTCGTCCCGCGCCCGCGTCGCGCTGCCTCGTGAACGGCGTGTCGTGAACGGCGCGCGTCACCTCTACGTCCACCTCCCGTTCTGCTCGTCGCGCTGCGGCTACTGCGACTTCGTCACCGTCGTCGGGCGAAACGGTGAGCACGGGGACTACGTCGATGCGCTCCTGCGGGAGCTCGAGCTCGAGCGGGAGCTGCTCGCTCCCGAGCTCGAGAGCGTCTACCTCGGCGGCGGCACGCCGACGCTGACGGAGCCTCAGGCTCTGGAGCGTCTGCTCGAGGCCTTGCCGGCTGCGCTCGAGGTGACGGTGGAGGCGAACCCGGAGACCGTGACACCTGAGCTCGCCACCTTGCTCGCCTCGCGCGGCGTCGACCGCGTCTCG
>DASYGK010000076.1:0-16868 GCA_035999905.1 Gaiellaceae bacterium
GGTCGAGCGAGTTCCCGTCGGCGGACCAGAGCGACGGTGCGACGGCGGCGGCGAGCGCGCGGGCGGCGTCGCGCACGTGCGGCGCGTCCCGGCGGCTCGCGCCGGGAACGAGCGCGTTCACCTGTTGCAGGAGGCCCTGGAGCTGCGTCAGCTCTGTCGGCACGACGGAGTCGAAGTTCGCGGTCGCGCCGCGGTCGACGAACGTGTCCCACACCGCGTCGCTCGACGAGGAGAAGACGAAGCTGCCGCCGAAGGCCGCGTCGGGAATCGTCACCGACGGCCCGATGCTGGTGGGTGCGGACGTGAAGGTGTCGGTCGTGACCGAGACGAGCGGCTTGAAGAGGCCGCCGCTGCCGACGTCGACCGGCACGGTGACCGAGTACGTGTGCCCGACCTGCGGGCCGACCCCGATCGTCGCGATCCCACCCTGGATGTCCTCGAACTCGAGCTCGCCCGGCCCGAACCCGCCGAGCGTGATGTTGCCGGTCTCGATCGACGACGACACGATCGGCGAGTAGGGCGTGATCACCTGCAGGATCGCCGACCCGGCGGCGACGGTCGGGGTGAAGGTCACGGTGACCAGCTCGGTACCGCCACCCGGCGGCAGGATCCAGTTCGACGGGACCGACGAGCGCGACGCGTCGAACCCGGTCGTGAAGTGGATGTTCTGCGCGCCGGTGAGCGCGAGCTGGATGAAGTCGTTCGGGGCCACAGCCGTCGGCCCGGTGACGGCCGGGAAGCTGACCGACGGCTGGAACTGCTGCGTCGACGACGCGGCCGTGATCGTGGCACCGGGCAGGACGAGCGGGACGGGGAACGGGAAGTCGAAGATGTCGGCATACCAGTCCGCGGTGCCGACGAGCGGATCGGAGCCGCCGACGGAGTCGACGCTCCCCGGGAACGACGCCCGGTCGAAGTTCTGGACCTCTGCCTGCCCCCGCGGCAGCGGCGGCAGCACGACGACCGTCAGCGGCGTGGATGTCCGTCGTCCGGAGCCGCTCTCGGCGAACAGGTACACGTGATAGATGCCGGGCGCAACGCTCGCCTGCGCTTCGATCCCGACTGAGACGGTCGCCGTGGGCGGCACGGAGACCGGCCCGGCAACGTTCGCGGACAGGCCCTGCGGCGGCTGCGTCCAGTTGCCGAAGTCGTCCGGCGTGCCCGAGAGCGAGAGATTCACCTGGCCGGAGAACCCGTCGACCGCAGCGACGCCCACGCTCGCGTTCGCGGTCGAGCCCACATGGACGTTCACCTGCGCCGGCGGGGTCAGCTCCACCGGCGGTACCGGAGTCGAGGCGAGGAAGACGGACCAGCCTGCGGTCAAGCTGTGCTGCCACGTCACGGGCTCACCGACCGAATAGGTGACGGTGCCGCCGAGATCGGGATCGGCGATCGAGGTCGACGTGCCCGACGTGTCAGCCAGAGGCACGGCGTTGGCGTTCGCGAACCCGAAGAGGAACGGCTTGTACGGGAAGGCCGATGTGCCGTCGTTCGGCACGTGCACCTGCAGCGTCGCCGTGTACGGCTTGTTCAGCACGGCGTTCCAGATGTCCCACTCGACGCCGCCGGGAGACGCGCCGATCCTCCGCTGCGACCCTTCGCCGTTGCCGAGCACGGGATCGACGAGCGTCCCCGTATCGATCACCGCCGGGCCTGCCGCGCAGCAGTCGTTCGGTGTCACCGACATGAAGAGCGACCCGTTCGCGAAGCGCGGGTCACGCAGCGTGAGCGTGAACGACCACGTCTGCGTCGCGCCGCCCGGCGGAACGAGATCGTCCGACGGGCTCACGAGCGTCCGCGAGACGTCGTACCCGGTCGTGATGGCGGTGGAGACGCCGTTGGAGAGGACGTCGAGCGGGAAGTCGGCCCAGTCGCCGAACGGATGCGAGCCCGGGAAGTCCTGTCCCGCGGGCAGCGTCGCGCCCGTCTGCGTGATCGGCAGCGACGGGAGCGCTGGGTCCGTGAACGTCCAGCTCGGAGAGACGGCGTCGACGGAGATCGACGGGCTCGACAGGTCGACCGCCGACCGGCTCTGCATCACGAGGAACCAGCTGTGCTCGCCCGGCCGCGAGTCTGACCCGAGCACCGTGTCGACCGATCGCCCGGGAAAGACGTGAGAGGTCACGGTGTCCTGTGCGAGCACGGTCGGGTCGGCAGCGCCCGCCAGCGGGTGCGCGACCGCCGGCGCTGCACCGAGCAGGCCGGCGCCGACGCTGCACGCCGCAACAGCCGCCGCTCCCCATGCCCTTGTGCCCATCGACCCTCCGCGCCCTCGAACGAGCTCCGCGACGTACGTAAGCGCGTCGGGGCGCACGTGTCAATAGGCACGACGAGGGGCGCCTTTCGGCGCCCCTCGGTTTCGACCGGCGGTGCGGTGACGCGTTACGCGAGCTCGACGGACGCGCCGGCCTCCTCGAGCTGACCCTTGATCGAGTCGGCCTCTTCCTGGTTCACGCCCTCCTTGACCGGCTTCGGAGCCGAGTCGACGAGGTCCTTCGCCTCCTTGAGACCGAGCCCGGTGACCGCGCGGACGACCTTGATCACCTGGATCTTCTGCTGGCCGGCACCGGTGAGGACGACGTCGAACGACGTCTTCTCCTCGGCGGCCTCGGCAGGAGCCCCGCCGCCGGCGGCGGCGACGGCGACCGGAGCGGCGGCCGTGATGCCCCACTCCTCCTCGATCTTGTTCTTCAGCTCGACCAGCTCCAGGACAGACATGCTCCCGAGCGACTTGAAGATCTCCTCCACTGCAGCCATTTAGCTCTCCTCCGTCTCAGTGCTGTCGGTTTCTTCGGTGCTTGCGTCTTCGGCGGCGGATGCTGTGGCATCCGCCGGTGTGTCTGCCTCGTCGGCCGCCTGCGGCTCTGCTGCTGCGACCGGCTCCTCAGCGGCCGGCTCTGCCGCGGGCGCGGCCTGGCCGGAGGTGTCCCCCTGCGCCTCGAGCTGCTCGATGCGGGCGTCGATCAGGCCGTGCAGGTTCTGCAGCGGCGCGGTGACGATCCCGAGCAGCGCGGTGAGCGGCGCGATGATCGCACCGAGCACCTGGCCGCGGAGCACGTCGACCGGCGGGAGCTTCGCGAGGGTCTCGACCTCCTCCGCCGACATCGCACGGCCCTGGAGCACTCCGCCGCGGATCGCGAGGATCTTCGAGTCGCGGGCCACGTCGGCGAGCGCCTTCGCGGCGGCGACCATGTCGCCGTCCGCCTCGAGGAACGCGATCGCGCTCGGGCCCTCGAGGAGGGTCAGGAGCGCCTCGGAGCCCGCCGCTTCCGCAGCGCGGCGGCCGAGCGTGTTCTTCACGACGGAGAACTTCGCGCCGCTCTCGATCAGCTTCGAGCGGAGCGCGTCGATCTGCGGCATCGTCAGGCCGCGGTAGTCGGCCACGAGCAGCGTGTCGGACGCGCGGAGCCGTTCGGTCAGCTCCTCGACGACCTTCGCCTTGTCTTCTTTCTTCACCGGATCACCTCCTTGAACGAATCGAGCCCGCACGTGGGCGGGCTCGTCGAAGAGGCGAAACGAAATCTTCGGCCGAACTCGCCTCGGGAGGGCTTCTGCCTTGCGGCTGCCTCCTGTCTCTGGCGACGGGCTGTGTTGTCTGCCGAGATTCTAGCTAGGCCGGAACGGCCTCCTGCTCGAGCTCCTCGACGATGCCGCGCACGCGCGACGGGTCGACGTGGATGCCGGGGCCCATCGTGCTCGCGAGCGTGATCTGCCGGATGTAGCGGCCCTTCGCCGCGGACGGCTTCGCGCGGACGATCTCGTCGAGGACAGCCGCGTAGTTCTCGACGAGCGCGCGCTCGTCGAAGCTCTTCTTGCCGATCGCGACGTGGACGTTCGCGCCGCGGTCGGTGCGGTACTCGAGCTTGCCGGCCTTCGCCTCGCGCACTGCCTTCGAGATGTCGAAGGTGACGGTGCCCGTCTTCGGGTTCGGCATCAGGCCGCGCGGGCCGAGGACGCGCCCGAGCTTGCCGACGTTGCCCATCTGGTCCGGCGTCGCGATCGCGACGTCGAACTCGGTGAAGCCCTCCGAGATGCGCGTCGCGAGATCGGCCGCGCCGACGATGTCCGCACCGGCCTCCTCCGCCTCGCGCGCTTTGTCGCCCTCGGCGAACACGGCGACGCGCACGTCGCGGCCGGTGCCGTGCGGGAGCATCAGCGTCCCGCGCAGCTGCTCGTCCGCGTGGCGGACATTCAGCCCGAGGCGGAAGTGCACCTCGACCGTCTCGTCGAAGGATGCGAGCTCCATCGATTTCAGCTTGCGGATCGCCTCGACCGGCGAGTACAGCGTCTCGCGATCGATCGAGCCGCGCGCCTCGACGTACTTCTTGCCGTGCAGCGCCATTACAGGTCCACCTCCACGCCCATCGAGCGGGCGGTGCCCGCGATGATCAACGCGGCGTGATCGATGTCGCGCGCGTTCAGGTCCTCGAGCTTCGTCTCGGCGATCTGGCGCACCTGCGTGCGCGAGAGCCGGCCGACCTTCAGACGATTCGGCTCGGCCGAGCCCTTCTCGATCCGCAGCGCCTCCTTGATCAGCACGGCCGCGGGCGGCGTCTTCGTGATGAAGGTGAACGAGCGGTCTTCGAAGACGGTGATCTCGACCGGCGTGATGCGCCCGTTCTGATCGGCCGTCTGCGCGTTGAACGCCTTGCAGAACTCCATGATGTTGACCCCGTGCTGGCCGAGCGCAGGGCCGACCGGCGGTGCCGGGTTCGCCTGGCCGCCGGGAATCTGGAGCTTGATGATCGTCAGAACTTTCTTTGCCATCTCAAATCCTCTAGTCGAGCTTCTTGACGTTGTCGAATCCGACCTCGACCGGCACCTGCCGCTCGAAGATGTTCACCATGACCTGGAGCTTCTGGCCGTCGGCGTTCACATCGGTGATCTCACCGTCGAAGTCCGCGAGCGGGCCCGACGTGATCTTCACCGACTCTCCGAGCGAGAACTCGACCTGGTTGCGCGCCGCGGCGGCCGTGCCCGTCCCCGTGTGGAGGATGCGGTCGACCTCGGGCTGCGAGAGCGGGACGGGCTTGGAGCCGGCGCCGACGAATCCCGTCACGCCCGGCGTGTTCTTCACGACCGTCCACGCGTCGTCGTTCAGGTCCATGTTCACGAGCACGTAGCCCGGCAGGACGCGCTTCTCGGTCTGCACCTTCTGGCCGTCCTTCGTCTCGATCACCTGCTCGGTGGGGACGACGACACGCCGGAAGCGGGCGCGCTGGTTCATCGACTCGACCCGGTGCTCGAGATTGGCTTTCACCTTGTTCTCGTGCCCTGAGTAGGTGTTGATCACGTACCAGCGGAACATCTCGTCCTCTCTATCGCAGCAGCACGTGCTGGACGACGTACTTCCAGACCGTGTCGTTGAGGTACAGGTAGGCGCCGACGATCACGCACGCGATCAGCACGACCGCAGTTCCGCTGATGACGGCCTTCTGGTTCGGCCATTCGACCTTCTTGAGCTCCGCCCAGGCTTCCTGGACGAAATGGAAGAAGCCCGTGCCCGGGGCGTGCCGCTCGTCGGACCGAGCGGGCTTGCGGGGCGCCGGCTCCGAGTCGCCGTTGCGCGTCGGGCGAGGCGGGGCGCTCGGCGGCGGGCCCCCTGCGAGGGCCGGCTGCTGCGTGCGCCGCTCGCGGCGCTGCTGACGCGTCTGGCGTGCCATACAAGGTCGGGGTTACCGAGTCTCCCGGTGCAGCGTGTGCTGCGCGCACCAACGGCAGTACTTCTTGAACTCCACCCGGTCGGGCGAGTTCCGCTTCGATTTCTGCGTCTGATAGTTCCGCCGCTTGCACTCCGTGCAGGCGAGCGTGATTGCGACTCTGACTCCAGTGGCCATTTTCTGTCTTCTAACCTCGAGGTGGACGCGTTGAGTAGCGGCGGGTGGGCTCGAACCACCGACCTCTGCATTATGAGTGCAGCGCTCTGACCAGCTGAGCTACGCCGCCCCGCGCCGCGGGAGTGTAGCGAAAGTTCCGCCGTCTTCCCGTACCCGGAGCGGGCTCACGCCCGTTTTCTCGGCGTCGAATCCGAGACCGTGGAGGAGGATCACGTGAGCGCAGGGGCAGCAAGCAGCACGCTGGGGGTCACCGGCGGGACGGGCGAACGGGTGAAGACGGACATTCCCGGGCGCCTCGACCGCCTGCCGTGGAGCCGCTGGCACTGGCTCGTGATCGTCGGGCTCGGGATCACCTGGATCCTCGACGGGCTCGAGGTCACCCTCGTCGGCTCCGTTGCCGCAGCCCTGACCCAGAAGGGGACGCTGCACTTCTCGACCTCGCAGGCGACCGCGGCCGGCAGCTTCTACCTCGCCGGCGCCGTCGTCGGCGCGCTCTTCTTCGGCTACCTCACCGACCGTTTCGGGCGCCGCAAGCTGTTCATGATCACGCTCGGCGTCTATCTCGTGTTCACGATCGCGACCGCGCTCTCGTGGAGCTTCTGGTCGTTCATGCTCTTCCGCTTCTTCGCCGGCAGCGGCATCGGCGGCGAGTACTCGGCGATCAACTCCGCGATCGACGAGCTCGTGCCGGCGCGCGTGCGCGGACGCGTGGCGCTCGCGATCAACAGCTCCTGGTGGATCGGCACGGCCGCCGCGGCCGGGCTGACCGTTGTCCTGCTCAACTCCTTCTCGGTCAACGTCGGCTGGCGCATCGGCTTCGGCCTCGGCGCGATCCTCGCGATCGGCGTGCTCGCGATCCGCCGGATGGTGCCGGAGAGCCCGCGCTGGCTCCTCACGCACGGCCGCGCCGACGAGGCGGAGACGGTCGTGCGCTCGATCGAGGACGAGGTGCGGAAGACCCACCCTGACCTCCCCGAGCCGGAGGGCGAGCCGCTCGAGATCGAGCAGCGCCGCTCGATCGGCTTCATCGCGATCGCGAAGCACGTGATGGACGAGTACCCCGACCGGGGCGTGCTCGGCTTCTCGCTGATGGCGTCGCAGGCGGTGCTCTACAACGCGACGCTCTTCGGGATGACGTCGATCCTCACGACGTTCTTCCACGCGTCGAAGGTGAACGCGCCGCTCTACATCATCCCGTTCGCGATCGGCAACCTGCTCGGCCCGTGGCTGCTCGGCCCGCTCTTCGACAGCGTCGGCCGCAAGGTGATGATCTCGGGTACGTACTTCCTCGCCGGCGGAACGCTGCTCGTCACCGCGTGGCTCTTCAACGCGGGCGTGCTGTCGGCGACGACGCTGACGATCTGCTGGTCCGTCTGCTTCTTCTTCGCGTCGGCCGGTGCGTCGGCGGCGTACCTGACCGTGAGCGAGATCTTCCCGATGGAGACGCGCGCCATGGCGATCGCGCTGTTCTACGCGTGCGGCACCGGTGTCGCGATCGCCGCGCCGTGGACGTTCGGGAAGCTCATCCAGACGAGCTCCGTCGGGCTCGTGACGCTCGCGTTCGTGATCGGCGGCGTGATGATGATCATCGGCGGAGCCGTCGAGGTCATGCTCGGCGTCGACGCGGAAGGGAAGGCGCTCGAGGCCGTCGCGCGGCCGCTCAATGCCGTTCGGCGGAGCGGGACGCCGCAGGCCGCGGGGGCGCGGGCGCGTTAGCCCGGCGGCCCTCGCGGAGCCAGGCGGCCGCGAAGAGGGCGACGAGCATCGCGGCGAGCGGGACGAGGGAGCCGGCGAGGAGCAGGGCGCTCAGCACGGCTCCCAGCCTCGCCGCCCCGCCGGCCGCCCGCAATGGGCCGGTCGGCCCAACAAGGCGCCCCGTTGGTCCTGAAATCGGGCGGGGATCGGCGTACGCTCGCGGGGCATGCCAAATCACCTCACACCGGAGGAGATCGCTGCCGAGCACGGGGTCGAGCGCGAGGAGGTGATCCGCTTCTGTGTCGAGCACGACGTGCCGGTCTTCCAGGGGCGGATCGACCGGACGCTCTTCGCGGCCGAATGGCACATCGCGAAGAACGAAGGCTCCGAGAGCGACTAGCCGTATCGCTCGACGAAGGCGAGAACGCGGCGCCACGCGTCGTCGGACGCGTCGGCGAACTGCGCCTGCTTTCGGTCGAAGAAGCTGTGCGGGGCGCCGTCGTAGGTGACGACGTCGTGCTCGACGCCGGCCGCCTCGAGCGCCGCGTCGAACGCCTCGTTGTGCTCGGCGAGGATGTTCTCGTCCGCGCCGGCCTGCAGCGCGAGAATCGGCGCGGCGATCTCATCCGCGCGCTGCGTCGGCCCCGGCACGCCGTTGCGCTCGGCGGGCATCCCGTAGAAGCCGGCCGCGCCCGCGAGCCCGTGGCCGGACAATGCGGCCAGCCACGAGTTGCGGCCGCCGAAGCAGAAGCCGACGGTGAAGACCGACGTGCACCCCGCCGCGCGCAGGCGAGCGACGGCGGCGCCGACATCCGCCTGCACGCCCTCGGGTGTCGTCTGCTGGACGTGCGGCATGTACTCGAAGTCGTCGTCGCGCTTCTCGACACCGGCGGTACGGCCGAAGTAGTCGATCGCGAGCGCCGGGTAGCCGCGCTCGGCGAAGCGCAGCGCGAGCTCCTCGTAGAACCGGTAGAGCCCGCGGACGTCGGGGAGGACGACGATGCCGGTCGTCCCCGGCTCCTCCGGCGTGGCGAGAAAGGCGGCGAAGCGGTTCCCGTCGGCGCTCTCGAGCACGAGGTCGTCGTGCGAGACCGAGGCTCCCTTCAGCGGCGGGATCGGGGGCAGCGAGTCGCTGTCGAAGCACATGGCCGGGAGCCTACCGGGGCAGGATCCGGGGCGCCCACGCGTAAGATTGAGGGCGCGATGGCGGATCAGTCCCACCGCGACGAGATGAACGCAGCGATCCGGGCGCAGCGCGAGCGTCATGCGGTGCCGCGCACGATCGCGCCGGTGGACGAGCAGGCCGAGGCGCCCGCCCCCGCGGCCGAGCCCGTGCCTGCGCCTGCTCCACCCGCGGCCGAGCCGCCGCGCAAGAGCCTGCTCGACCGCCTCCGCGGGCGCTGACACTCCCGCCGTCTGGCAGAGTCTCGGAATGAGACGCGCCCTCGCCTGGGCCCTCGCACTCCCGCTGACGCTCGCCGGCTCGCAGGCGGCGCACCTACTGGCGTACCGGCTCGTCTATCCACGTACGCCGATCCGCGCACGCGTTCTCCTCGAGACGGGACACGGGTATCTCGACCGGGTGCCGCTTGCGCTCGGGATCGCCGGCGGTGTTGCGCTCGTCTCGCTCCTCACGACCGCACTCGACGCATCCCGCGGCCGCTCCGCGCGCACGCTTCCGCCGTGGGCGTTCGGCCTGCTCGCGCCCGCCGCTTTCGCGCTGCAGGAATTCCTCGAGCGGTCGCTCCACTCGGGAACGTTCGCCTGGCATGCGGCAGCCGCGCCGACGTTCCTGCCCGGTCTGCTGGTGCAGGTGCCCTTCGGTCTGCTCGCCTGGCTCACGGCAACGCTCCTGCTGCGGGCCGCGGTCTACGCCGGCCGAGCCGCTGCACCCGCCCGCCGACTGGGGCGCCTGATCTCGGGCGCCGCCCCGACTCCACCCGGGACAGCGCCTGCACGTAAGCGTCCGCTCGCGCACCGGCTCGCGGAACGGGGCCCACCGCTCTCCCTCGCCGTGTGACGCGAGCCGGACGGGCACGCACCCGTCCGGCTCGACCGTTCCGACGAAGGAGAGAGATGACCACGAAGAGCCGTATCGCTACGTTCGCGTTCGCCGCGCTCGCCGCGCTCGCCCCAGCGGCAGGTGCGTTCGCGCACGCGCATGTGAGCCCGCCGGTGGTGCTCGCAAGGACGGGCCAGGTGTTCACGCTCGCAGTTCCGACGGAGAAGGACGGAGCCACGACGACGACGATCGAACTGACGCCCCCGAAGGGCTTCTCGATCGACTCGTTCTTCCCCGCGCCGGGATGGAAGCGCACCGTGCTGCAGACCGGGTCCGGCGACTCGGCCGTCGTCACGAAGGTGACGTGGTCGGGAGGGGCAGTGCCGACCGGCGAGGACGCCGCGTTCTCCTTCCTCGCACAAACCGACGCGACGGGCGCGTACACGTTCTCCGTTCGGCAGACCTACTCCGACGGCACCGTCGTCGACTGGTCGGGCCCCGAGTCGTCGGACGCGCCGGCGCCGCGCGTGACCTCGGTCTCGTCGCTCGGCGGTGGCGGCGGAAGCTCGACGCTCGCGATCGTCGCACTGGCGCTCGGCACCGTCGCGTTCCTCGTCGCAATCGCCGGCCTCGTCGCGAAGGGCGGTCGCGCGCTCACATGAGGCGCCCGCTTCTCGTCGCGGCCGCCGCGACGGCGGCGCTGGGCCTTCCCGGCCGCGCGTTCGCCCATGCCGGTGGAAGCGCTCCGATCGCGACGGACTTCACAGCGAGGATCATCGGCCTCTCGCCACCGAGCCGCGCGATCGTCGCTCGCGTCCTCGACGGCGACCGTCTGCTGTGGCTCCGTGTGGCGCCTGGAGCCACAGCGGTCGTTCGGGGCGCACTCGGCGAGCCTATCCTCCGCTTCGATCGCGACGGCGTCTTCGCGAACGCAGCCTCACCGACTGCGTGGTCCGACCGCATCCTTCGCAACGGGCCGCATCGCGGCTGGCGCCGGCTGACCGGAGACGATGCGTACGCATGGCATGAACATCGCCTGCACGCGCGCGAGCCACTTGCGAGCGGGTCGCGAACGGCAGCGAGCCTCGGAGGCTGGTCCGTGCCGCTCGTCGTCGACGGCCGCGTGCACGTGCTACACGGCTCGCTCGACTATCGCCCACCGGTCTCTCCCTGGCCCTGGCTCGGTGTCGCAACCGCGCTCGCGACCTGCACCACCGCCCTCGGTCTCCATCGTCGCCGTCGCCTCGTCGCCGTCGCCGCCGCCGTGCCCGCGTGTGCGCTCGTGTGGATCGTCCGCGCTGCGCGCGAGCTGTACCCGCGTCCATTCCTCGGAGTGGGAAACTACGTCGCGGTCGCCGGCAGCTGCCTCGTCGGCGCTGTCCTCGTTCGAGGGCTCGTGAGCCGCGACGGCGACGTGCGCGTATTCACTGCCATGCTCGTCGGCCTCGGCGCCGCCTACGAGGCGGCCACGATGCTGCCCGTTCTGTGGCATGCAACAGCGCTGACCCTGCTTCCGTCTTCCATCGCGCGCGCTCTTGTCACTGCACTTCTGGGCTGCGGGATCGGTGCGCTGCTGCTCGCGCTGATCGACCAGCTCCAATCGGTCGATCGAGACACACGTACCTACGACACACTTCAGGAGACGTAAATGAGCAACGAGCTCGTCAAGCTGTTCGGCGCCGTCGCGGCGCTCGGTGCCGGCATAGCGGCGATCGTGGTCGTCTCGCTCCTCGTCCACGGGGCGGTGTGAGTCAATGCGGTGGAAAGCGATAGCTCGGATGCGGCGGGACGTAGCCGCGAACCTCGAGCACGAGCTCGTCGCCGTCGCGGAGCGGGCAACGCCCCGGGTCGCCGCGGACGAGTCGCCCGTTGCGGAAGAGGCGCACGACACCCTTGAAGCTCAGGAGCTGCGCGCCGTGGAGCTTCCGCCCCCACACGGTGAAGAGCGCGCCGACCGTTGCGCGATGCGCGAACGAGACGACGCCGGACGGATCCGTCGTCCACAGCGGCGCGTGACAGCGCGCCGAGTCCACGCGGCCGAACCGCAGTCGAGCGCGACGCAGCCCGATGCCGGCGGGGACGATCACGACTCTCCGGTTTGCGAACAGCTCGACGTGCACGCGAGGCGCGCCGTGCAACGCGCCGGGGACGCATGCGCCGTGCAACGCCGGCGGCGGGTGGTAGCGCGGCCCGACGCCGACCGGCGTTGGCACGAGAGCAAGCATTTCCGTAACGCTATCCCTCTCATCTCGGTGGTGGCGCTGCTCGCAGGGTGCGGAGGCTCGAGCGGCTCGCCGGGGATCGCCGTCGGGGCGGCGCACACCTTCCGGCTCGTCACGGTGCAGCAAGGTCGCCCGACGCCGGAGAAGCCGACGAAGTTCACCTTCGAGGTCATCCAGCCGGACGGGAAGGTGCTGAAGGCGTTCAAGCGCGGCCCCGGACCGCACACCGGCGTGCACCTCATCTTCGTCCGCGACGACCTCTCGGCGATCGTGCACCGGCATCCGGCCATCGCGGCCGACGGGACGTTCACCGACACGATTGCATTCCCCGCGGCCGGCCCCTACCGCCTCGTGGTCGACGTCTATCCCGCGCAGGGGCAGCAGCCGAACTTCCAGCTCTTCTCGTCGGTCAGCGTCGCCGGCCCCTACACGCCGCAGCCGCTGCCTGCGCCGGCGGCGACGCAGACGGTCGACGGCTACCGGTTCACCCTGCGCGGAAGACAGCAGCTGCATGCGATTCAGGCTGCGTTTCTCCATGTCACCGTGACCGCACCGGACGGAAAGGCGGCGGCTTTCACACCGTGGTACGGCGCGCTCGCGCACGCGATCTTCTTCCGCAAGGGCTCGCTCGACTACTTCCACACGCACGTGTGCGCCCCCGGCGCGAGCGGGTGCACCAGTCTGCTCGGCGCGACGCGCGTCACCGGCACGTCGGCTACACCCGGAGAGCTGACGGTCGGCGTGCTCGTGCCGGTCGCGGGCACGTGGCGCCTTTTCCTCCAGTGCCGGGTCAACGGAACGATCGTCACCGCGCCGTTCACGCTCATGGTCTCTCCGTGAGACGAGCGCTCACCGTCTCCGCGGCGGTCGGGGCTGCGCTTGCGTTGCCCGCGTGCGCGTGGGCGCACGCAGCGCTGCTGAAGACGCTGCCCGCGGCGAGCGTCGTGCTGAACGCTCCGCCGACGAAGGTCGAGCTCACCTACAGCGAGGCCGTGGAGCCGCGTTTCGCGATCGTCTCCGTCACCGACGCGAACGCGACCCAGCTGACGTCGGGCGCGCCACGGCGGTCGCCGGCGAACCCGGATGAGCTCGACGTCCCGGTAAAGCACATGCCGGAGGGCTGGTATCTCGTCGTCTGGCGCGTGATCTCCGTCGACGGCCATCCGGTTCGCGGCGCGTTCACGTTCGCGGTCGGGCCGAACCCCGGCCCCGCGCCGCAATTCCTGATCCCCAGCCTCTCGGAGACTGCGGCGACTCCGACGCTCGTCGCTTCGCGCTGGGTCGTCTTTCTCGCGCTGCTCGCTGCGTTGGGATTGTTCGTGCTGCGGATCGCGATCGCGCGTCCGCTCGTCGCCCGTGTGCAGGAGGCACACCTGCGGGCGGTGAGCGTCGCGTTCGGCGTCGCGCTCGCGGTCGCACTCATCGCGACGCCGGTGTACACGTTGCTTGCGACCGCGCAGTTCGCGCTGCGCTCGTTCTGGTCGTTCGGCGCACTCGTGCCGTTGCTGCGCGTCTCGGCATTCGGCCGCGGCTACCTCGATCTCGAGCTCGTCCTCGCGCTTTTCGGGATCGCCGCAGCAGTCGCGCTGTGGCTCGACCGCCCCGAGCGCGGGCGCCGCTCGGTCGCAGCATTGCTTGCGCTCGGCGGCGCCGGGCTTGCCGGCGGAGCGGCGCTGGTCGTGCCCGGTGCAGCAGGCCACGCCGCGCAGACGTCGCCGCGCGGCCTCTCGCTCGCCCTCGACGGGGTCCACCTCGCAGCGGCAGCCGTCTGGATCGGCGGCTTGATCGGCCTGCTGGTCTTGTGGCACAGCCTTCCGGCTGCGCGCCGCGTCGAAGGTCTCGCGCTCTGCGTGCCGCGCTTCTCGAACGCCGCCTTCGTGTCGGTCACCGCGCTACTGGCCACCGGGATCGGAGCATCGGTCGTGCACATGCCGACGCTCGCGTCGCTGTGGCAGACGTCGTACGGCCAGGCGATCCTCGTGAAGTCCGGGCTCCTGCTCGCTGCGATGGCGATCGCCGCGGTCAATCTCCTGCACACCCGGCCGCGCCTCGCGGCGGCGACATCGGCGCCGGAGCCCGGGGTGCGCGCCGCCGTGATGCTCAGGCGCCTCGTCGGCGGCGAAGTCGTGCTTGTCTCCGGCGCCGTGCTGGCCGCCGCCGTGTTGTCGAGCCTTCCGCCGCCGCCCAAGGCCCTCGCCGCTCTCGGGCACTCGAGTGCGCACACCGGACCGGGACCGGTAGACCATGTCGCGAACGAGAACGGCTATCGAATCGAGGTGCAGATCGCACCGAACCGCGCGGCGGCGCAGAACACCTTCACCGCACGCATCTCACGCGGCGGCGCTGCTACGCGCGGCGCGGACGTCGTGGCGACGTTCACGATGCTCGACATGGAGATGCCCGCGCAGTCGGTGCAGCTGAACGAGTCGTCCCCCGGCGTCTACCGGCATGACTCGCCGACGCTCGTGATGGTCGGGCACTGGGGCGTGTCGTTCGAGATCCGGCCTCGTACCGGGGCGCCGTTCACCGTGCTCATCGTCGACCGGGCGGGCGGATGAAGGCGGTCAGCGCACTCCTCTTGACGGCTGCAGCGCTTGCCGCGTTCGCGATCGCGCCGGTTGCCCGCGCCGACGGCGACCCTGCAAGCGACTACCTCCTGACACAGCAGGTCTACCTGCCGTATGACACGAAGCTCCCGTCCGCCGAGTTGCAGAAGGTCACGGCGACCGTCGCGGCGGCGAACGCCGCGGGATACAGGATTCGCGTCGCGGTCATCTGGAGCAGCTACGACCTCGGCTCGGTCACGAGCCTCTGGCGTCAGCCGCGAACGTATGCGCGGTTCCTTGGCGCCGAGCTCGGTTACGTCTACAAGCAGAGGCTGCTCGTCGTCATGCCGAACGGCTTCGGCTTCAACCGCCCCCACCATCAGGCACGCGCGGAGTATGCGCTCCTTGCCGGGATTCCCGTTCGCCCCGGCGCGGCCGGGCTCGTGGATGCCGCCGACGCAGCAGTGCGCCGGCTCGCCTCGGCCGCAGGCGTGACGCTCGTGCCGGCGAAGATCGCGTCGCCGTCGGCGCGGACGACGCACGATCGGATCGTGATCGTCGTTGCGGCACTCGCTGCGATAGCGCTCGCCGTGCTCGTCCGTGCCGGACTGCGCCGCAGGCAGCGCCGGTGAGACGGAGCACTGCCATGGTCGCGGCGATGCGGGTGCTTTGGGCCCTGCTTGCGTCGTCTATCCTCGTCCTGTGCGGTTGGGGCGCCGCTCCCGCGCGCGCGGACGGCGATCCGGCGAGCGACATGCTCGTGATCCGCAACGTCTTCGTGCCGTACGAGGCTCCGTCCGGCTCTGCGGTCGCTGCGCTTACGAAGCAGGTGGAAGCGGTCTACGCCGCTGGAGACCGCGTCAAGGTCGCCGTCGTCTCGACGAGGATCGACCTCGGGTCGATTCCTTCACTCTTCGCCAAGCCCGCGACGTACGCGACCTTTCTCGGCAAGGAGCTGGCGGGCTATTACATCGGCCCGCTGCTCGTCGTGATGCCGGCCGGCTACGGCATCTACGACGGCGGACGCAGCACGGCCGCCGAGGGCACGATCCTCGCGGCTCTGCCGCACCCCGCATCGGCGAAGCCGAACGACCTCGTCGACGCGGCGGCAACCGCGGTAGGGAAGCTTCTGCGCGCAGGAGCTCTGAAGTCGGCCGACATCCTCGAGCCGTTCGTCGAGACCATCGGCGCCGGCGTCGCGCAGCACCGGCTGTCCGTCCGTTATTACGTCTTCGACGACAGCGGCAAGGCGGCGGTGACCCTCACGGTCTCCCGCGCCGGCACGACCCTGTTCACGGCGCACTTCCCTGCTCGCAAGACGGACTACGTCAAGCCGGCGTTCAGCCGTGTCCTACTGCCGGCGGGCGTCTCTCCCGTGGGCGCACGGGTGTGCGTCGCGGCAGCCGATGCAGCCGGGAACGTGAGCCCGCGGTCGTGCAAGCCGCTCAAGATGAGCTAGCGCAGAGCTTCGATCGCTCGTACCACCGCGGCCGCGCGGTAGGGCCAGAGGAAGAGCGCGCGCTCGTAGCCCGACCTGTCGATCAGGTACGCCGCCTCCGTATGCGCGACGTCGTGCACCGAGACGCCGGCGATCTTCTTCGTCGTCACGAGGACCGCGATGTGGTAGCTCTTCCAGACGCGCGCGAGCTGAGCACCGCCGGACACGCCCCAGTGCCACTGCGGCACGAGCTTCCACTTCCGGTTGTCCTGCAGCAGATTCGCCCTCGTATTGCCGTAGACGTTGACGCTGACGGCGACGATTGCCGGCTTCGAGCCTGCGGGCAGTGCGTGCACCGCGTCGTTCAGGTGTTGCGCCTCGATGGGGCAGAAGTTACGGCAGAGCGGGTCGATGAACGTCACGAGTACCGGGCGGCCACTCAGGGCCGATAGGGAAACCGGCCGGCCGGCCTCGTCGGAGAGCCGGAACGCGGGCGCGCGGACCGCGCCCGCGGCCCACGTGGCGCTCGGCAGCTCGGACGCGGGCGGGAGGCCCGCGCTCGACGAGCCGCTCCCGCGTCCGAGGAGCAGCAGCCCGGCCACGGCAGCGAGGCCGACGAGGGCGACGCCGGCCCAGAGCGCCCAGACGAGGCGGCGGCCGGGCCTCGGTGCGGTGACGGACGGCGGTTGCGCAGCCACGATCGCCGCCAGCGTATCGGAGCCGTTACGGTCGGACGGTGCACCACGACCACGAGCACGGCCACGAGCACGGCCACGAGCACGGCCACTCGCACGGGCTCGTCGACCGCTCGATCGTCCGGTCACGCGCGGGCGTCCGGGCCGTCGCGCTCAGCCTCGTCGTGCTCGGCATCGGCGCGGCCGTCCAGACGGCGATCTTCGTCCTCACCGGATCGGTCGCGCTCCTCGCAGACCTGATCCACAACTTCGGCGACGCGCTGACGGCGGTGCCGCTCGGCATCGCGTTCTTCCTGCGCAGCTTCCGCGGCGAGAAGATCGCGGGACTGTTCGTCGTGCTCGCCATCTTCGTCTCCGCGTGCGTCGCGCTCTACGAGACGATCCTCCGCTTCATCCACCCGCACACGCTGACGCATCTCTGGGTGCTCGCGGC